>JAUICO010000043.1 GCA_030427825.1 bacterium
CTGCTTGAGGTCCTGTTGCCAATTACGGTCGCACAGCTTGAAACGGTGCAACAGCGTGAGGGGCAGATTGACTACTTTGACATGCTGCACCGAGTCCGTGACGCCATCGAGGGGCCTTCTGGAACTCGTCTACGCCGCACGCTGCGCCAGCGGTTCCGCTTCGTTCTGGTCGACGAGTTCCAGGACACCGACCCCATCCAGTGGGGAATCTTCCGCGACGTGTTTGCTCAACGGGACGATGGCTCGCTCTATGTTGTCGGCGATCGAAAGCAGGCGATCTATGGATTCCGAGGCGCTGACTTCTCGACCTACGTCGAAGCGATCGAAACGCTCATCGATCGACACGCGGCGGCCAGAGTCGACCTCGATACAAACTTCCGCTCCACGCCGGCGCTCATCGAAGCCTACAACGCGATCCTGGATCAGCAGGCAGAGCTACCCTTCTTCGGCGGCAGATTCGTACGCTACGACGTGCCGGTTAAGGCGCCTGACACCGCCGATTCCGTGCTCGACGATGAAGCTCCGATCACCATATTCTACGCGCCACCGATCGATGACGACGATAGTGAAGAGCGTAGGAAGATCGGCGAGCTTCGGCGGGACCTTGGGCGCATGTACGCCAACGAGATGCGGGCGCTGGTCAGCGAAAACGGGCTCACCGTCTCAGAAGGTGGAGTCGCACGGCGCGCCACCTGGTCGGACATCATGGTGTTGTGCCCCACCCACTCCGATCTGTCTCAGTTGAGTGCCTGGCTCGATGAATCGGCGGTACCTTATGTACGACCGCGACGCGGAACCATATTCGAGGGACTTGAGGCGCTGTGGCTCCGCGATCTTCTCGCCGCGATCGAGGCGCCGACCTCGCGTGGGCGACGACTGCTCGCGTGGATGACCCCATTCTTCGGGGAACGACTCGATGACATCGACGCCCTTGCAGAGGTGGACACTAACGATCCGCGATGGTCGTTGCTCCTGCACTGGAGTCGCCTTGCCGCCGAGTCTCGCTGGCCCGAGCTCTTTGCCTCGCTGCTGAATGACAGCGGATACGTTGATCGTCAGGTTGTCCTGGCAAACACACAGTCGCTATCCGTAATGCGTGCCCTCTGCGATGTTCTTGTTACCGAGTCGTCGAAACGCGCGCTGACGATCGCCGACCTGCTTGAGGAGCTGGACCGCTGGATCGGAGGAACAGATACTCCCGCGGGCGCCACCATCGATGTGCCCAACGATGTCGACTCGAATGCCGTGCAGCTGATCACCGCACACAGCGCTAAGGGTCTCGAGGCGCCCGTCATCTTCATTTACGGCGGCTTCGGAGGAAGGCGTGGCGGGCGCGGACTGCATCGGATTCGTTTGGATGAGGAACAGAAGAGAGTCGTGGTGCCCAGTGACCAGACTTCGGAGATTATCACCGAGGTGATTCGCCACGACGAAGAGCGAGCTCGCGAACGCCTTTGCTACGTGGCGATCACGCGCCCACGCCAACGCCTCTACCTCGTCGCCGCTGATCCCAATGCACTGGGCTCACGATCTCGAATCGACGGCACATACACGCCGCTGAATCAGCGCCTCGTTCAGATGATCGATGACGGGGACATTGCGAAGCGGCCGGATCTCTTTCGCGTCGTGGAGATTCGCGATGAGCTGCTGCCCTACAACAGCAACTCTGTGGACGTACGCAGCTGGGTGCCACGGCTGAACCCGGCGCCCATGCCGGCCGTCAGGGCAGAGAGCCAATCCAGGGCGGCCGCATGTGCGTCTTTCCATTCCTACTCTTCGCTCAAGAAGCGTGTGCCGACGGAATCGCCGGAGGCCGTGCTGATCGAGCCGATCGATGAGAGGGAGGCTCGCGAAGATGACATCGACACGGGCAAACCCGACACAGGCGATTCCGGGGCCTCTGCTGCCACTGACGCGGTGACAGGCAGCCGCGCGTCGATTCCCGGCGGCCCCGAGATGGGCAACTGCCTTCACGATCTCATTGAGCACACAGACGCAACGGCGCTTCTGAAAGCAAACAACGCGGCGGACTGGCTCGACAGTGGTGAAATCCGAAAGTGGGTGAACGAACGCCTGCGCTATTATGGTTTTCCGGAGGACCTGGCCGACGAGATCGCCCCGATGGTCTTCGGTGCCCTGCGCAACCCCGTACCCTGCGGTCCCTGGCTTGCACCCACTCACCGCATCGAAGGTGGCTTCGCGACCGGCGAGATCTTCCCGGAGCTGGAGTTTGTCTTCCCCCTTGTCGACGTGTGGTCCAACGCTCACATCAAAGGCTTCGTCGATGTGTGCTACCGCAACGGCGAGCGCTTCGGTTTCGCCGACTGGAAGAGCGACAGATTGCCGAGCTACTCTGAAAGCGACATGGAAGAGCACGTACTGCAGCGTTACGGGCTGCAACGGAAGCTCTACACCCTCGCGATGTTGAGACTGCTCCGTATCGAAACAGATGCGGAGTACGAGGCCCGCTTCGACGGTTTTCAATATGTGTTTCTGCGCGGCCTCAACACCGAAGGGACCGGCGGAATGTATCATGACCGACCGGACTGGGATCTTGTGCGGAGTTGGCAGGAAGAGGTGCGGGGCTACTTCACTGCATCGCGTACCTCGGCCGAGGAGGCGCGATGACACACACGCCTTCGAAGTGGAAACGACACATCGACGCGCTATCACCGCGAATCGGTAAACCGGGCAGAGAGTTTGCCGACGCCTTCCTCACGGACAACGACGACGACGACGCACTGACGGCTCTGCTGTTGGGCGCCGAGCTGGCGCTGCTGGACGGCGAAGCGGAAGGCGCGCTGCTCGACAGCCTCTTCTATCTCTCGGTGTCACTGTTTTACGCCGACATGCGCGGTTCCGGCCTGGTGCGGGTTACCGACATCGAACGGGATGTTCGTGCGCCGGGTGGCGAAGGTGTCGAGACCGTCCCGGCACATCTCGACAGTCCGGACTCCCTGGCACGCCGTTCGGCGCTGGTGGGCACGGAGCTTCGTGGCGCGACGCCGATTGTGACAGCGCCGGGAGGATACCAGCTGCAACGACGCGCGGAGAATCACGCGAACGTGCTCGCTCAGGTTCAGCGCATTCTCGACGGCACGCAGGCGCCGGTCGCACCTGCGAAGTCGAGGGAGATCTCGTCCGGGCTCAGCGATGAACAGCGCGCGGCCGTGGGTACGAGCCTGCAGTCCAATCTGGCTCTGATTACCGGCGGGCCGGGCACGGGAAAGACCTTCGTCGCCGCGGCCGTGTTGCAGGCGCTGCTTGATGACGGATACCGGGCCGGCGAAATTGCCCTGTGTGCACCAACGGGCAAGGCTGCATATCGCCTGGCACAATCCCTGCGGGCCCAGGCATCAGACAGCGACGACGCTCTTCTGGAAATCGCAGCCGGCGCTCGGACGCTGCACCGTCTGCTCGGCTACAGCGCCGACGGAACTCGGCATCGGCACCACCGCAACAATCCAATCAGCGAGAAGGTGGTGCTGCTGGACGAAAGCTCGATGGTCTCGATGCGGCTGTTTCGCGAGCTGCTGAACGCGCTCCCCGAGGGCGTGCGCCTGATCATGTCCGGCGATCCTGACCAGCTGCCGCCGGTGGAGCCCGGCGGTGCTGTGTTCACGGATCTGATCGAGGCCGCAGAACGGGGCGCGCCGATCGCGCTCGCGAGGCTTACATATTCATTTCGTGTCGCCGAAGGCGCCGGCGGCGCCGGTGTGCTCTCGTTTGCCCGGTCCCTCATCGAGAAGTCTGACGCCACCAGACTGCAGATCCGCTCCTCGTTCGACGAGCTTTCCTTTGCCGGTACGGAGCAAATCAAGATCGACGGCCGGGCTGCGCAGGTGGAAGTGCTCGCGTGGATCGACGCGCAGATGCAGAGCTGTCCGGCGATGCAGGCCCTGCTCGAAGACAGGGGCTCCGCAGCCGCTGACACTATCGAGAGCGCGTTGCGCGAATCGGGTCAATTCCAGGTTCTGTGTGCATTTCGTCACGGCGCAGACGGCAGCACCGGGATCAACGAGGCCAAACTGCGGGCAGGGACGTCGAGCTGGGAACCCGGCCTCGCGCTGCCGCCGGGAACACCGGTCATTGTCCGAAGCAACGACTATGACAGCATGCTCTTCAATGGCGACACCGGCGTCGTCGCGCGTAACGAGCGCGGCGGCCTCGCTGTGTACTTTGAAAGCGAGCGGGGAGTCCGTGGATTTCAGTGGGACGCGATCAGCACAAACATCGAGCCGGCGTGGGCGATTACGATCCACAAGTCGCAGGGTTCGGAATACGACCGTGTTTGTGTGACGCTGGGCCGTCTGCGCGAGGGGTTTCACAATCAGCAGCTCGTCTACACCGCCGTCACACGGGCGAAAGAGGCTGTACTCCTGCTCTGTACCGACGAGACGCTGAGTTACGCTCGGGATCATTACACGCGCCTGCCTGCCGGGCTTGTGGACGACCTTCCGACCGACCGTCAGTGAATTCTGCCAAGGTAGGAGCGAACGGAGCGGGGAATGTCGCGGCTTACGACCGCTTCGCTGAGCTTCCAACGTTCGTCGGGCGCAACGTCACCGTAGAGAAGTATCTCGCCGGCGACTCGCGCCGCAACCGGAACGCCATTCCGCATCAACACTCTGTTCGCGCTCCGCGCCGGCACCCGTTCGCCGGCGAGAATGCGTCCCGTCAGGTTCAGTGGGTCCGCAGCCGAGATCGACGCCTGCTGGTTCAGCACGTTCTCGGCGCGGCAGTGACGGAGCGCAGCGACAGCGTCCGGCAACGCAAACTGCTCACCGGCGATGCCTTCGACAAAGCGCCCGCCACGCACCTCGCCTCGGTCTTCGAGGCGCCGTAGCGCGCGGAATATCAACCGCCACGGTGGCAGGTTGGCGTCGCCGGCAGCGAGGGGTCGAAACAACACACCCCACCGCTGCAGCAGCGCGCGAGCAATGGCTTCAACGCGGGCGTCGTCTGCGGCAGTCGAGGCATGTATCAGCGACCATCGCCCCGCCGCCTCCATGGGATCAATCGAGTTGCGATGCCCTCGCGCTGTTCGCATCGACCGCCCAATGAGCGCACGCAGGCCTGCGAAGCCATCACTCGAAACAACCCCACGCGCTGCCAGCTCTGCAAGTCCATCCTCGACCTGTGAGCGCAGCCCCCCGGCGGCGCGTACAAGATCGGGAAAGAAGAGCGCACCGCAAGCGCGCAGCGCAGCGAACACCCGACGTGCGTCGTGGCTGAGCTCGTCTTCAACAACTTCGTGACTGCCGCGCCACAGGTCGAGGGAGGCTCTGGGAAGTAGTGCGATCGGGGTAGACCGAATCGGCATCGCTGACTTCACCCCCGCCGCCGGGGGCGAAAGGCGCAACCAAACAAGCGCGCCCGAATGGCACAGTGCGTCCAACCAGGAGCTGTCGTAGTTGTGCATGCGCGTCGGGATGATCTCGGACTCCCAGGCGCCCGCCGGCGCCTCGACACCCTGCAGCTGCGTGAGAATCCTCCGCAGAGCTTCCGGGCCCTCGGCGCGATCATCGGTGTCGACGCCCTGCCATCGCAGCGCAAAGCGCATCCACTGTGCCACGGGAACAGCGGCGATTCGCTCGCGGAGGCTGCTGATGGAGTAGCGGTGTATTCGAGCCAGCAGAGCCCGCTCGCACCACTGATCCACGTCGACCCCGGCTTCGTAGCGTCCTCGAAAAACGTATCCCTCATTCTCAAGCTGCAGGAGCGCGCGGTCGACCCACTCTTCGCCAATTTCCATCGGTGCACACAGCTGCCGCGGCGTCACGATGGGAAGAATCGAGAGGCGGGCACGCATGACTTCAACAAGCGCCTCCGCTGCGGCATCCTCAAGTTCCGTGCTGCCGCCGCCGTCGCGGCTCGCCGCCCATCCCCGCAGGACGCGTTCGAGCTGCGGGCGAAGCTCTTCGGCGCACACCAGGGGCTCGGCGCCGTCCAATTCAGCGACCCGACCCGTTGCGGACAGGGACGCGAGCAGCCCGTCGCATCTCTCACTCACACGCAACAGCTCGCGGCGCGTAAGAAAGCCGGCGACCATCAGGGCGTCGTGCAGCTCATCGGCGTCGCGCGCGTCCGGGAAGGCTTCTGCGCGCACCGCCTCGATCGCCTGCGGCTCAAATGTGGCCAGCTCGGCGGCGAGAGCCGGGTCCATCCAGCGTCGATTTCGTACGGCGTTTGTACGGCGCTCCTCGAGGGGTGCGTCGTCGAGGAAGGCGTAGGGGCGCGCGTTGAGAATCTCGGCGGCAAAGGGCGAGGGCTCGCGCAGGTCACGAACGATAGTGCGGAGGTCACCCTGTTCAAGTCGCAGTAGAATCTGTTCCAGACCGTCGATATCCATCGCCTCGGTCAGACAGTCCTCAATGGTCTGTGTCACGAGGGGATGATCCGGAATCTCGCGGGGGCCGGTGATGTTGTCCTGGCACGCGATCTGGTCGGGGAAAGCGACCGAGATCAGGTCTTCGGCCTGCATTCGGATGAGGTTTGCGGGCACGCGCTTTCCGTTTCGGTTGCGCGCGATTGCCAGAGATCGAGTTGCGTTCCACCGCCAGCGTGTTTGGAACATGGGCGAGTCCAACATCGCCTGAATCAGCGTCTCACGCACGGAGCGGCTGCTGAGATAGGAAAACACCTCTTCCAGTGGAAAGCTGTGTGTTTCTCCGAGCGACAGAACAATCGCGTCCTCGTTTGCAGCCGCCTGGAGTTCAAAGTTGAAGCGCTTGCAGAACTTCTTCCGCAGCGCCAGACCCCAGGCGCGGTTGATGCGCGATCCGAAAACGGAGTGCAGCACAAGCTGCATGCCGCCGCTCTCGTCAAAGAAGCGTTCCAGAATCACGGTGTCGCGATCCGGCGCCGCCGTAAGGGCCAGGCTGCCTGCATCAACGTACTCCGCCGCCTGCTCTGCCGCGGCGGGTTCGAGCCCTGCGTCCTGCAATTCTGCTGAGATTGCGGCGTAGCGCGCGGCTTCGCCGGGTGCCTCGCCGGAGGCCTCGCACGCGGCAGCGACGTGATTCCGAAAGTCGGCGACGGCCTGAGAGAGTTCACGTGTGCGAGACGGCGCCTCGCCAAGCCAGAAGGGTAGATTCGGTGGAAGGCCGGCGGCCGATTCAACGCGGACCCTGCCACCTTCGACGCGGAGTATGCGCCAGGATGTGTTGCCGAGCTGAAAGATGTCCCCCGCCATGCTCTCGACGGCGAAGTCTTCATTCAGTGACCCGATGCGCAGTCCGGTCGGCTCCAACACGACGTCGTAGTCCGCGTTGTCAGGGATGGCGCCGCCACCCAGAATGGCTCGCATCCTCGCACCGCGCCGGCCCCGTACGGTGTGGTTGATTCGGTCGAGGTGAATGAGCGCTCCACGTCGTCCACGGGATGTAGCGAAGCCGTCGGCGAGCATCGTCAGCACGTCGTCAAAGCTGCCCCGTGTCAACGACCGGTAGGGCATCGCGCGGGTGACGCATTCAAAGAGCTCGTCGACCGGAATCTTCTCGTCGGCGCACTCTGCCACAATCTGCTGGGCCAGAATATCCAGGGGAGTCTGCGGCACCTCGAGCAGATCCAACTCGCCGCTGCGGGCCGCGACAAGCAGCGCTGACGACTCGATGAGCTCGTCTCTACTTGTCGGGAAGATCCTGGCTTTGGGAACACCGCCCACTGTGTGGTTTGCGCGACCTGCGCGCTGCATGAAAGAAGATATGGACCGGTTCGACCCAATCTGCACGACCAGGTCCACGCTCCCGATATCGATGCCGAGCTCCAGAGAGGCTGTCGCTACCAGAGCGCGAAGCTCGCCATTCTTCAGCGCCTGCTCTGCGCGTAGCCGGCGCTCCTTCGACAGGCTGCCGTGATGCGGCATCACCAGCTCTTCGCCAACCCGTTCGCTCAGCCACGCGGCGATGCGTTCAGAGAGGCGTCGCGTGTTAACAAACACGAGCGTGGTCTCATGCGTGCTGATCAACTCCGCGAGGCGGTCGCACACTTCATCCCACACATCGAGTGACATCACCGCGCTCAGGGGAGACGCGGGCACGCAAACAGCGAGGTCCAGGTCGCGTTTAAGACCGGTGTCGACGATGCGGACATCGGTGTTTTGTTCACCGACCAGAAAATCAGCGACGGTCGCGATAGGGTTCTGCGTCGCCGACAATCCGACTCGCGTCGGCGGTCGCTCGCAGACGCGGGATAATCGTTCGAGGCTGAGCGCGAGGTGTGCGCCTCTCCGCTGCTCGATCACGGCGTGAATCTCATCCACGATTACAGTCGTCGTGGTGGAGAGCATCTTCCGCCCGCTCGCCGAGGTCAGCAGGATGTATAGAGACTCCGGGGTCGTCACGAGGATGTGTGGTGGTCGCCGTCGCATCGCGGCGCGTACCCGCTGGGGGGTGTCTCCGGTACGAACTTCGGCCCGAATGGTAGTGGCGTCGGCGCCCATCTCGGCGAGGCGCCGGGTGATGCTCTGCAGGGGCTCTCTGAGGTTCTTTTCGATATCGTTCGACAGCGCTTTCAACGGCGACACGTAGACGACCCGGGTCTCGTTCGGCAGCTCGCCCTGCTCTGCTTCGACCGCCAGCTCATTGATGGCAGCAAGGAACGCGGCGAGAGTCTTTCCGGAGCCGGTCGGCGCCGCGATCAGCGTATGCACACCGCTGCCGATCGCCGGCCACGCTTCATGCTGGGCCGCCGTCGGGCTCCCGAATCGTTCGCCGAACCAGGCCGCGACCGCGGGATGAAAACCATATGGGGCGAGATCAGCGTGCATCGCTGCACGCTAACGCTGCCTCAGTGGCGACGCAACGCCACGAGTCCGAGCAGCAGAAGCAGCGCGCCGCTGAGTCCCGCCGCCGGAGTCGACGTACAGCCGGTGCAGTTGCGCGCCGGGTCCGGGTCATGTCCGTGATCGCGACCGACGAGGTTGCTGTTGCCTCGCTGTCCACCGCCTGTACCACCGTTCGCCTCGCTCGATGGCGGGCTTCCGCCGCCGCGCGGCAAGATCGGATTGGCGCTTGCGTCGGCGACAAGACCAAGCTCGGGTACGTCCTGCCGAAGCACACCGGGCAGGTTCAGCTGTCCTCGCGGCGCAAAAGCGGTATTGCTCGCTGCAGATACGGCGTTGTCTGCATCCGGGTTGTTGGGTGGCCCTCCCCAGATTCCGCGCTGTGGGTTCTCGCAGGCGATGGGTCCCTCCCAGTGGTGACGGATGATGTAGCGCCCCTGGAAGTTGTTCATATGTGACGGGCTTGCGCCGTACTCCAGGTTACCGTCCCGGTTGTTGAAGGCGCGGCCGCCGACGATGGGCTCTGCGGCACGAAACACGAGGTCCTCGCCGACGTTGTCTGCGGTGTATCGTGCGTGCAGTCGCGTAAGGACAAATCCGCTCTGGCCGGTGACGTCCGACCCCAGCGCCTGGAAGTCCTCCCAGCCAAGCGTTGGACCCGGGCAGGGATCGCAGCTCGATGCGTCCCAGGAATACTCGGTGACCACCTGCGAGGGGTTTTCTTCAAGGGTGCGATCAAACAACGCTGCGTAGAACTCACCGAAACGATCCGAGGCGATCTCGCCCACCTCAATGTTTGTGGGGATCGTTACGTTGCCGTAGTTCGCGACTTCGTAGCGCTGATTGGGCGCGAGAATGTGGACAATGAGATCCTGGGCAGCGCCGGCGTTGATCAGGCCGAGTCGAATCGGAAGATTGAACTCATCCGACTGATAGTGAAATCGAAGCGGTGACAACATCGCCTGGCCCTCGTCTGAGAAGGCCACCTTCTCGACATCCACCTTCGCGACGAAGAAGTACATCCCCGACTCGATGTATGGGCGCAGATGCTGCTGTGCCCCATCAGGAATGTTGTAGTCGTTCGCGCGGAGCCAGCGCTCCAGGCCCCCCGAGTCGTCGGCGCTCAAGATCACGATATCGTACTCGGCGACGGTGAACTCTGCCTCGACAACCACACCGTAGTCGGCGTCACCCTCCAATTCCACGCCGTCGAAATTGATCGACATCGACGTTCGCATCGCCTCTTCCATCGGGTAGATGTGTGGATTGCAGGGGTCCTGCTCCCAATACTCAACAAGGCGGGGAGCGGCCATGCGATCGACGCGATCAAACACGTCGTGCGTGAGGGTACGCACATTTTCTTCCTGCAGAATCTCGGGGACAGGAACCACCATCGCGAAGTCCGTGGGCGGGCCTTCGTAGTTGTTCTGCATCGACAGTACCGTTGTGCGGTCCGTACGCATCAACGTCACCATCGTCGCGTTGTTGAAGAGGTCGGCTTCGGCCCCACCGACATAGAAGCCACAGAAGGCGTCCGCCCGCGAACCGAAGGCCATCGTGAGGCATGTTGTCAGTATCGCGACCACCGCCAGTGCAGAGACCGCGGCGGGGCGACGGGAAGCTCGGCGGATTCGGTATGCACGCAGTGTGCTCGCGTGGATGCAACCATTCATGGACAGTCCCTGGCGTTGGAGATTGGGCGCGATCAAGCCGCGCTCAGGATTCTACGCGCGGGCCGGCGAATCGGTCCATCATCGCGTGCATTCTACCCGGCCACTGCGCGCGAGATCGTGGGCAGGGGTGGCCGACTGTGGCAGCTTCCATGACATGCCTGAGCTTCCCGACTTTTCCAGCGACATGGACGCCATAGAGAATCTGAGCGGTGCTCAGCGTGGCGAGCGGCTGCTGAAAGGAGAGTGGCTACGAAGCATTGACGAGTTGGAACGGAGGCCGAATTGACCAACGCAGGCGCAGAGCTCGGGAGCCGCGCGCTCTTCCCCACCCTGAGCGCGCGCGTATACGCAAACCACGCCGCAATCAGCCCGCTCTCGCAGCCCGTGGTGGCACGAATGCACGAAGCGATCGCGGACTATGCGGCAGAGGGCCTGGGTGCGATCACGCCATGGGTTCGGGACCGAGAGCTGCTTCGGTGCGAGCTCGCCGAGTTCTTCGGCGTGTCTGCCAACACCCTCGGCTTCGTACAGAATACCAGCAGCGGTGTCCGGGCCGTGGCCCTCGGCGTGCCGTGGAAGACCGGTGACCGCGTGTTGGTATTCGACGGCGAATTCCCGGCCAACGTAACGCCGTGGGAACGCGCCGCCGAGCTCTACAAGCTTGAGATCCTGTCGATGCCCATCGATCGCTTCCGCGTCGATCCGGGTCGCGCGTGGATCGAGTTCCAGCGCCATCTCGACCGAGGCGTACGTCTCGTCGCGGTCAGCGTGGTCGAGTTCCAAACCGGCTTCCGCGTGCCACTGTCCGAGATCACGCGGCGCTCGCACCTTGCCGGCGCCGAGGTCTTTGCCGACGCCATTCAGGCGGCCGGCGCCATCCCGCTGAACATCGGCAAACTGGACGTCGACTACCTGTGTGGAGGCGGGCGCAAGTGGATGATGGGAGCCGAAGGAGGCGGCTACCTCTACGTGCACGATCGCTGCATCGCCGACCTGCGACCGGTAGTCGCCGGCTGGTTGAGCCATGAGAATCCCCTCGATTTCCTGGGCGCCGGACCCGGGCTGCTACGGCGCGGGCGGCCGATTCGGCCTTCTACGGACTTCGTCGAGGGCGGCGCGCTGAACGTTATCGGATACGCCGGCCTGCGAGCGGCCCTCGGACTGATTCGCGCGATCGGAACACGGAGAATCTTCGACCACATCCAGGCCTGGCACGATCTGCTGGAGCCGGAGATGATCGAACGCGGGTTTGTCTCCATGCGCTCCGAGAGGGCCGAAGGACGTTCCGGCATTCTGTCCTTTGCGCCTCCGGCGGGACATCGGGCGGCGGACCTGACTGCCGGCCTCCTGGGTGCCGGCGTGTCTGCAGGGAATCCGGAGGGCCTGCTCAGATTTGCGCCTCACTGGCCCAATTCGTTGAACGAGATCTCAGGTGTTGTGGCCGCTGTCGACGGCGCGCTGAGCGACGCCGAATCCAGGGGCTGACAGGCCCTCAAAAGCGCCCCAAGCGGACGGGGTATCCGCTGCGGGCACCGCAGGTGGCGAGACACGGGCCAAATCGGACACGGTCTGCTATGCGTACGCTTGGACAAAAGGGGGTGGCGATGACGGCCCACGCCCGCAGGGAGTCGCAGTGGACGTAAATCCGGTCGTACTGATTCTTCTCGGCGTCGCCGCCATCACGCTGGCGGCGCTCACCTACGTTGTGGGTCGCCGCAGCTCGGGGAAATCCGCGCAGCAGCTGCCCGCTCAAAAGGGCGGGGCAGGCGCGAGCCCGCTGCCGGCTGCCGCACCGCCAAGTCGCCCCACGTCACCGACGCCTGCGCAGCCTGACGATGCCGCCTCGGGCGCTGCGGGGAGCTCCGGCGCGCGCGATACAGGAAGCATCTCGACGGGCAACGATCGCATGATCGACGGCTTCCGCGTGACTCGCACCGGGACCACGGCGGTCATCACCCCGGCCGAAACCTCGACGGTGTTTGCGGGTCTGAACGACATGGAGAGCGCGGGGCTTCGCGCCCTCGCAGTTCAGCTGTCGCGAGGCGTCGCGTCGATCAGCAAGACCCAGATCGTCGCCGACGACATCGAGAGCAATGGTCAGATTCATCCATTCATTGACCTTGCATGGGTCCTTTCGCGGCCCTCGGCGGAGGTGCACCGCCGCTTCGTGCACAAGGCAGCCGGCGAACCGGATAAGCGGCGACGCCTTCGCTACGCACTTCTGCTCCTTGAGCATTTTCCGACCAGTAAGGAGTCTCAGCAGATCGCAGCTCGCACCCGTGAGCATCAGACCGCGCGAGTCCGCGTTCTATCTGCGATCTCGTTGGAGGATCGCGAGGTCCTTGAGCAGCTCTTTCAGGATGCCGAAGTTGACGCGGGCTCACGCATGCGAGCCCTCAAGGCGCTGGTAGCCCTGCAGGAAGACGACGAAGTGCCAATGACCCTTGTCCGGGCGGTGAACGAAGGCGCCGACAGACTGCGGGTCGCAGCGCTCGAAGCAATCGGCGAACGCGGCGTGGACTCGCTCCTGGATGAAGTGATCCCGCTTGTCGATCATGAGTCCGAGGAGGTGGCGCTTGCCGCGGTCGAGACGCTGACCTCAATGGGCGGAAACGTCGTAGAGCACGCCCTTGTCGCCGGGCTCGAGAGTCAGAGCGAGAAGGTCCGCGCTCGTGTGACCGACGCGCTCGCTGAGATGAATTCTCGCGCCGCAGAACCACAGCTCATCGACATGCTGTCGAGCGAGGACACGGCCCTCGTGCACTCCGCCGCGGCTGCTCTCGCCCGACTGGGCAGCGGCGAAGCGATCGAGGTGCTTCGCACTGTTACGATGATGTCGCCGGACGACACGGTCCTCGCGGAGCTCGCAGAAAAATCCATCAAGCAGATTCAGAATCGCGGTGCCGACAGCCCGCCCGTGGCTGAAGAACCCGGCGCGCCCGATGGTCCCGGTGATGAACATATCGAAGTCGACGGCGAGACCGGCGGCGACGACGAGTTCTCACTCACTCTGGACCCGGACCTCTTCGGGTCGAACGACTGACCGGCCGAGGCGCTCGGCCACTCGGGTGCCCGATCCCTGCTACAACTCCGTACGTTGCTCCCGTGGCAGGCTTCAACCGAGCGAAGCGGCTACGACCTCGGAGTCGCTGCGCAGGTCGTTCCATTGCAACGCCGTCGCCAGGGCGAACCAGATCGCACTGAGCAGGTTGAAGAACATCAGGTTGATCCGCAGCTCAACGAGAGGCGGCAACAACATCGCAAGGCCACCACACACAATCGCGAGTGTGATCGGGTTTACCAGCGCCATCCATCGTGGAAGCCGCGTATGGCCGCGGGCAACGACTACGATGTACAGTATGGTCATCATCCCGAAGAGACCCTGTACCACCAGCATGTTCGGCCACAGGTAGCTGTGCATGCTCGCGTTGTGCTGCGCCAGCAGCTCCGGGCCGGCGCCGGACTCGGCGGCGAGTTGCAGGTAGCTGCCCAGAGGAGCAAGCTGTGCGTGGTACGAAACACCGACGCAATAGCCGAAAAACGCGAGCACGATCATGGGCAGCGCCCATCGGGGGCCGGCTGGACGCAGCGCACGATAAATGGCCCACAAACCGGCCATACCAAAGGGGATACCAAAGACGCCGAGGTACTGACCCAACGCGAGGCGCTCCGGCGGAATCTGAGACACGAGTGACAACACATCGTCCCAACGGTTTGGCATCGCGCCTTCGACGGGAACGTAGGTGAGGTAGATGTCGCCCACACAACCGAGCAGCGCGCCGACCACACCGACCACACCGGCGATACGAAGCATCGTTCGCTCGCTGTGGACGTCGGGCCCGATGAACGCAGGGGCTTCGCTCACTACAACCCCATGTTCTTGGCGATGATCTCGCGCATGATTTCCTGCGTGCCGCCACCGATAGGCAGCAGGCGCGCATCACGACTCAGGCGTTCAACCACCGACTCGCGCATGTACCCCATCCCGCCGTGTATCTGGACCGCTTCGTAGGTCACCTCGTTCGCCACCTGCGCACACATGTTCTTCGCCATCGAGACTTCGGTCACGCAGTGTTCCCCGGCAGCCATCCGCGACGCGACCTGGTAGGTGAAGGTCTTTGCTGCGGTGACTTTCGTCGCCATCTCGGCGAGCTTATGCCGTGTAACCTGAAAGCGCATGATCGGTCTGCCGAAAGCCTCTCGATCGCGGGCGTATCGAATCGACTCTTCGAGCGCGAGTTCCGCTGTGGCGTAGCCGTAGCCGGCCAACGCGAGGCGCTCTGTTTGGAAGTTTCGCATCACCGCAAAGAAGCCGGAGCCGAGCTCGCCGACCATGTTTCGTTTGGGCACGCGCACGCCGTCAAAGGCGAGTTCGGCGGTGTCAGAGGCACGCCATCCTGTCTTCTTGAGGCTGCGAGATACCGACACGCCGGGCATGTCGCTTTCGATGACGAAGAACGTAAGTCCGCCGTGTGTGTCCTCGCCGGTACGGCACAGCGCGACGATGTAGTCGGCGCGGACACCGGACGAGATAAACATCTTGGCGCCATTGACGATGAAGTCGTCGCCATCTGCCTTCGCCGTCGTGCGAACGCCGGCGACATCGCTGCCGGTTCCCGGTTCCGTGATCGCGAGGGCTGCGATGCGGTCACCGGCAAACACCGGGCGTGCGATGCGATCGATCAGCTCTGAGTTTTCGGACTGAACCACAGCGGGCAGAGCGATGCCCAGGGTACCGAGCCCTACGGTGACCCCGGTGCTCGTGCCGTGCATCAGGCCTTCGACGGACATGAGGATCTCGACCGGGCCGCCGCCGCTGCCGCCGACGGCCTCGGGAAAGCCCACACCGAGTATTCCAGCCTTCGCGGCCTTCTTGTAGAGTTCACGCGGGAAAGTCTCGGCTTCTTCCCACTCGTCGGCAAAAGGCCGGATCTCTTTGAGCGCAAAGCGTTTGCAGGACTCGCGTAGCAGGCTCTGCCCTTCATCGAGAAAGTTGTCGTAGAACCCCACGTCAGGCCTCGGGTAGCGGTTGGTCGAGCATTCGGCGCGCCTGCCGCAGAGCGAGAGTCATGATCGTCTGCTGTGGATTCACACCCAGGCTCGTGGGCACGATCGAGCCATCGATGACATACAGTTGATCCAGGTCCCAGGCCTTTCCGTTCCCGTCGATCGCGGAGTTGGAAGGCTCGTCGCCCATGCGACAGCTGCCGAGAGGATGCTGCGAAGTGCACTCGAGCCGACGTGCAGGGACCTTCGTCAGGTCCATCGTTCGGAACTCATCCGGACTGACAGGGGCGTGCCCGAGAATGGGAAGGTAGAGTTCTCTCGCGCCGGCCTGCAGGTAGGCCTCGCCAAGGCGACGAATGATGTTGGGTACCGCGGCTCGGTCCTCTTTTGACATGCGATACGTCATCAGCGGTTCACGTCCCGGACCGCGACGAATGCGCCCGCCACCTTCATCGTGGATCATGCCGCCAAACATCGCGAAGTGGCGAAGATTGTCGGCACGCTCCATGAACTCCGGACCAAACCCGGCCAGCGCAGAGACAACAACCGCGGGTGGAACGTAAACGCTGATCAACGTGATCCGCTCGTCTTCCCAGGTGGTCGAGTGGGCCGACTGCATGGCCCCCTTCCAGCCGTCCACGACGTCATCGAATCGAGCCATCATGCGGAAGCCGGGGTGCAGTGTCAGGTTTCGGCCGACCTGTTTGGATCGCCGGCCGATGCCGGACTTCAACATCAACAGCGGGGTGTGCGCGCCGCCGGCGGCGAGTACAACACGGCGTGCGTGAACTTTGACGCGGCTTCGCCGGCCGTCCGGGCCCTTTACTTTGCCTTCTACGCCGACCGCGCGGCCGCCTTTTGTCAGCACACGGGTCACTTCACAGTCTGACAGGATTTCTGCGCCGGCGGCGATTGCGCGGGGAAGGAAGTTCAGGTCGACGCTCTGTTTGGCTCCTTTCGGGCAACCGAAGTTGCACTGGGAGCAGCCATCACATCCTTTGGTATTGCGCTTGTTTGACACCAGGTTCGCGCCCATCTTCGCGGCGCCCAGGCCCCACAATGTAGTGGACTTTGAACGCATCGAGACGGGAACCTCTTCGATGTTACAGATGCGTTCAATCTCCTGGTAGTAGGGCTCCAGGTGTTCATCTGTGTACTCTGTCAGGCGGCGCTCATCGCGCCATACTTTCAACACGTGACCTGGGGTACGAAAACACACACCCCCGGTGAGCACGGACGAACCGCCGACGCAGCGACCCATTGTCAGGTTGATTATGGGCGAGTCTCCCACTCCGATTGCGGCGGTCATCGCGGCACCCCGCCAGACTTTTTCGATCGACTCGCTGGGGCGCATCGCGCTGATGTCTTTGGATGTCACCCACGGGCCCTCCTCGACGATCAACACGCTCTGGCCCGCTTCGGCGAATTGCGAGGCTGCCACAGCCCCACTTGCCCCGGATCCAACAACGACGACATCTGCGCTGCGCGTAATCATGAATTCACTCCTGAAAGACCGGGCGCAACGCCGCCATTGTCGGCAGCCGCCTCAACAGAAAGCAGGGCCTCGTCTGAGGGCACCTCAGCGACCACGGATGAATTCATGCACTGCCCGTCAAAACCTATGGCCTTCGCTTCCTCTGGGTGCTCAAACCAAACGATACAAAGGATCGCCTTGAGCGCGAACAGCATCATGCCGAAGATCGACCGCTCAAACCGTTCCAGCGCGCGCACCCGGGTCTCAAAGCGCAGACGACGAAAGGGGGGAAGACGGAGTACAAGCAGCGGTGCGACAACACTCACGGCGAGCAGTGAAGCTCTGAACACAAGGTTCGGCTGGCCTTTCATCGACCGATTCATTCGCTCGACTTCCCGGCATAGCCAGTTGAGACGAGCGTCTGAGGGTGGACCTTCACGACGGGCAAACATCACCGCGCCAAGCGCGTGGATGTTCCTGAGCCACCCACGAGGGGCGGGCAGGTCGTCGATGGCGCCCCGGTCTACCCAGTGCGGTGGCGCATACCCGGTTTCGTCAGTCATGCCGGCTCCTGTTTGTACATCCAGCTGCCTCGTTCACCTGTCCAGGCCCCGCTCACGTATCCACGCAATTGTGTCACCCAATGTGGCGTCCAGTCTGCGGTTGACAGCGCCAAGCTCGGCGGCCGCCCTGTTCGAGTCGATGTACCAGTAGCAACGGGACATTTCGACCACGACGGGGTCCAGCCCTACGATGTGCCTACCAAGGGGCCGGGTGATTCGATCAACCACCTGAGCACCCGCGAGAACAGCACCCCATGGCAACGTGAGACGGGGAGCGCGGCATCCGCTGAGCCGTGCGAGGTGGGCGAAATACTCATTGAAGGGCATGTTGTTGGCGCCGAGAAGATACGTGGCGCCGGAGCGGCCATCTGTCGACGCCGCGATGAAAGCGGCGGCGGCGTCGCGCACATCGACCAGACTCAGGCCCCCGGGTGGGACGACAGGGACCTCACCGCGCAGAAAGTCGACCACGGACTGCGTAGAGCTCAGGCGACGATCTCCCGGGCCGACGATCAGCGTCGGCCGCATTGCGACCAGCTCTACACCAAGCTCTGCGGAGCGCTGCAGGGCCATGACCTCGGCGTCGATTTTCGTCCGGTAGTAGGGCCACCTGCCGACCACCGCCTCTGCGTAGGCAGCGCTGTCGTCGGCGATCGCAGCCGAGTCCTTCGACGCCCCGACCGTCCCGGAGGTCGATGCGTATACGACGCGTCGCACGCCCGCCGAGGCGGCGGCTTCGATGACGGTCCGAGTACCGTCTACGTGAAGAGCGCGCGCGCGCGGCAGGACGCCGGGCCTGCGCGAGTGCTCGACGACGCCGGCGAGATGGTAGACGGTGTCGGCTCTTGCGAAGGACCGGGCGAGGTGCTCGGTGTCCAGCACGGATCCCTGCGCGAACTCAGCGCCGCCGCCTTCTTCAGGCGGCTCACTACGTGCAATCACCGTGACCTGCCGTCCCCGACTCAACAGGGTTCTGACCAGTTCGCTGCCGAGGAAACCGGACCCACCGGTAACTACGTCCTTCACCCCTTGTCTCCTCGCCTACTCTACAAAGGCGTGCGAGCCGCTCAGCAGCCGTACCCGCATTCTGATGTGGGTAGCGTTGAGCGCTCCGAATTGCGAGATGCACATGTGCCCATCGGCGCTCTGACAGCTCATACGCACCGCTGTTTCGGACGCGATCGGCGTTCGGAAGTCCGTTTCGACCTTGACCCCCTGCCCGTCGACGTCCAGATCGCTTCCCGTCGGAGGTCCTGCCCGTGAATCGTCTGCATCGCATTCTTCAGTTGCTCGTCTGCGCCAGCGCGGTGTGTTGTACGCCCGCACACGCGAATGAGCCCGTCGCGGACGCCGTAACCTCTGCAGATCGGGCAACCCCTGCGGATGCCGAGGCCGAGGCTGCACCGGAAGCCGCGCGCATTGTACCGGCCGACATCGGCTACGAGATCGCAACGCTCACCTATGCCCGTGCCCTTGAGGGTATGTCGCCGGACCTGCTGCCGGAGCCTGTGGAGCCGGACTTCGGTGAGATTCGGCGGGACGAGCGGCAACTCTATGACGTGATCGAGATGTTCTACGAAGACCGGGGTGGCATGCCGGTCTTCACTGAGGGCGCGACCCTGTCTCGTGAAGGCGAGCTGCTGGTCGACCGGCTGATGGGCGTTGGTGCACATGGACTGAACCCACGAGATTTTGTGGACGGCGAGCTGGCCGAGATGCTGGCAGCCTTCGGTGGGCGTGGCGGTACCGAGCTTGCGGTGCGGCGCTTTCAGCCCACGAGCGAGACGACCTCACTGATCGAGAATCGACTGGCGCACGCCGCCGCCGACGCCTGGGGTTTCACTCCCGGAACCGGACTCTTTGCGCAGGTTGTCGAAGACCATGACGAGCGCATTGCAGAGGACACGCAACCGGCGCGCCAATGGCTCGCCAGCCTCTTCGAGTCGCGGCGCGGTGTTATCCCTGAGATGGAGGCGCTGCTCGCGGAGCAGTTGTTGCGCTATGCCCTGGCGATGCGGGCGGGCAATGACTTCTATGCGCCGGCGAACCCGGCGATGGACGAGGCAAACGAGTTCCTTGAACACCGGCAGTATTGGCGGCGGCGGCGCCAGCGCGAGCTGATGGCCGAGGACGAAGAGCTCAGCGAAGAAGACGCCCGCGCCCGCGCCCAGATCGAGATCCTGGCGGAGCGGGAGCAACCCGTTGTCGTCCGCACCGCCGAAGAATGGCGGATCGACGAGATCGACTCCCTGTTCGCGGCCGCAGAAGGTGGCCTCACATTCGGCGAAGCGCTGGATCGTCTGGTTCCCGACTTCGAAGGGTACAGAGCCATGCAGGCTGCGTTGCAGCACTATCGCTCGATCGCCGCCGAGGGTGGCTGGGACAACATTCGCACCAGGGAGCGGCTCGCACTCGGTGACCGCGACGACGAGCTTGTGCCGGCGTTGCGCGCACGCCTTGCGGTGGAGGGGTTTTACGAGGGGCCAACAGAGGGGCCGGAATTCGATCGGTCGCTTTCAGACGCGCTTCGCCGCTATCAGGACCACCGGCAGCTTGAGCCCAGCGGTGAATTGGACGCGCTCACGTTGGCGACCCTGAACATCCCGATTCAGGATCGAATCGCGCAGATTATCGTAACCCTGGGCCGCTGGCGCAGCGCGCGTTTTGTCGGTGATGCCGAGGCGGGTCGCGAGCACATTCGGGTGAACATTCCTGAGTTCTCCGCCGAGCTCTGGGACGAAGATGAGCGCGTCTATAAGTGGCGTGTTGTTGTCGGAAAGGTGCGCGGAGCGGGCCAGAATTACACGCCCCTGTTCAGCGCGCTCATGACGCAAATCGAGCTCAATCCATTCTGGTATCCTCCGGCGCGCCTGTCCGCCGGCGCCGACGACGGAGGTCGGCGGCGCTACGTTGCCCCGGGACCGGACAACCCGATGGGACAGGCGAAGTTCCTCTTCCCGAATGCACACGCCGTGTACATGCATGACACGAATCAACCGCAGTACTTCGGTCACGCGTTCCGCGCCTATTCACACGGCTGCATGCGCGTTGAGGGCGCGATCGATCTGGTGCACCTGCTGATCAACCGCGACCGTGAGGAGTCGATGGAGGAGACGGAGGCCTTCGTTGACCGCATCATCGAGCGAGGCCGCAGAGATACATATTTTCTGGACGAGCTGATTCCTGTGCACACAGACTATCGCTCTGTGTGGATGGCGGATGACGGCACGATCGTGTTTGGAATGGACCTGTATCGCTGGGACGAAGATGACATGGATGAGGTCATCGAGCGTCTGCTCCGCGAGTTCCCCGACCTCGCCGCGGAACGTCCCCACGACCGGCACATGCGCACGCACACGCTGGCTCGGCGACGGGTCGAGGACCTGCGCGGCGGGTGAGGGTCGACGGGGGGCCGCCTGAGGGCGGACCGCGGCTGAGTCGGTGTCAGCCCTGAGAGTCCCGGCCTGCGTTGAACCACCTGCGCCTCGCTGGGGCCTCCGTCGCCGGATTGGCGGGCTTACGGACGGCGGAATCCGGAGAGTCAACGGGATCGCCCGGGTGAGAATAACACCGTGGGTTGACAAATTCGATTGCGACCCCCCCGGACCCCGCCTACGATATCGGCGCGCGGACGATTCGCGCACCCCCACCTTCAAGGCGCCTCGGGTGTTCCGCCCGATGCCCTTGAAACCTCACCCTGGGAAAACACTCATGAAGCACCTGCAAAGCGCTCTCGTTGCGATTGCGGTCATGCTCGTCGCAGGCTGCGGCGGCGTGACCCAACTCGTCGAGGCAGACCCCGTACTCATTCAGGCCCGCGGGCCGGCGCCGGTGGTCGAGCCGGAGCCCGAACCGGAACCCGAGCCGGAGCCGGTAGTCGTGGTAACCGAGGAGGCGATCGAAGTCCGCCAGCGGATCAACTTCGAGTTCAACCGCGCTGTCATCCTGCCCAGCTCCTTCGATCTCATGAATGAGATCGTCCGAGTCATTCAGGAGCATCCCGAGATCCTGCGGCTCAACGTCGAAGGGCACACGGACAACGTCGGCGAGGATGATTACAACCTCCGGCTTTCGAACCGACGCGCCGCGGCGGTAGTCACGTACCTTACAGAGCACGGGGTGGACCCGGCCCGCCTGACAAGCGTGGGCCATGGCGAATCTCGGCCTCGCGACACCAACGATACGGTCGAAGGACGCGCGCAGAATCGACGCGTCGAATTCAACATCCTCGAACGGGCGCCTGCTGACGCCACCGGAAGTGACATATGAAACGACTCATCGCATCCGCATCTCTGGCCTTCTTCGGTCTCTCGACACTCAGCGCCTGCGGCAGCGTCGGCACTGCGCAGGGCGATCTGCGCAGCGCAGTCGACGCTGAGCAGTCCGTTCTGAACGAGTGCTACCGGGACGCGTTGACACGCGATGAAGCCCTTACAGGCGATCTTCGCGTGCGCCTCGCGATGGCGCGGAAAACAAACACCATCAGCAACCTTTCTGTGCTCACGTCGGATATCGATGACGCCAGGCTCACGTCCTGCGTGAACGAGGTCCTGTCAGGCGTCAGCATCGAAGAGGGTCCGGGCGTGAACATGGAGGTCGACTACACACTGACCTTCGTGAAGCTGCCGAACCGCTAAGCGGCCGGACAGTGCCGATCAGGTTGGGATCGGCGCGCAATCGAGTACGATACTACAACTCCGTGAAGGCGAGCGTTCCCCAACCGGTTGCCCGCGCTTCACGTCGTGGAGTTTACCCGGGCTGCAGTACATGACGACGCAGGCCAAGTACGCGAATGGCACCGGGGATCACACGGACCGTAGACGGTGCGGCACCCGGCGCCTCGCCGTCGATGTCCCACCAAGCCTTGTTTGGTCCCACCGGCTCGATGACCAGGGTCTGAAATCGCCGAGAGAGGACCTCGGGGATGTTTGCGATCGACCCGTCGTAGAGTTTGGGCAGGTTCCGCAGGGCCCTGTGCATGGGCAGGGCCGGGAGCACGTGAGCGTCGAAGAACCCGTCGTTCATCAGGGCGTTGGGCGCCAGGTGCATCCCACCGCCGGCATGCTGAGAGTTGCCGATGAACACAGAGAACACTTCGTGCTCGCCGAGGTTATCGCCGTCGGCCGTGAGGCGTACGGTAGCGGGCCTGTACGCGACGAGCCCGCGTAGGACCCCAAGCAAGAAGGAGATCTTTCCACCGAGCAATTTGGATGAGTTGTTCACGAAGCGGTCAACGATTCCACTCATGCCCACCGAGGCGAGGTTGATGAAGTAGCGATCTCCGGCGACGCCATCGTCATCCAACAACTCGATGTGACCGACATCAACAACGTAGGACGCCGCAGACCCGATGTGTTCGACGGCGCTATAGAAGTCCCTTGAGTGCTCGATCACCCGGCGAAAGTCGCCGCCGGTACCGAAGGGGAGCACGCCGATCGTAACCGCCCCCGGCGCAGGAGCAGCGCGCATGATGCCGTTGACGACTTCGCTGGTAGTACCGTCGCCGCCAATCACCAACAGGCAGTCGGCACCACTGAGTACGGCCTGCTCTGCAAGTTCGATCGCGTGCCCGGTACCTTCCGTTTGTTTGATCTCTACATCACCCACATGTTGTTTGATTGCGGCCTCTACGCGCGACCACTGCCGACGCACCTTCCCGGCGGCAGCGGCGGGGTTTGCGATGACCGTCGTCGTCGAAGGGTTGAGGCTCATGTGCGTGACGCCTCGATGAACGAGCGTTTCGTCCTCTCGTCAAGCGCCACCGACTCGTTGCGTTCGTAGTCAAACCAAACAGCAACCGACTCCACCTCGGCGGCGACCTCTCCGTTGGCGATCACCTGCTGCTGAAAGCGTATACTGGAGCGACCGAATCCGACGGTCTTCGTGTGGACTTCTACAACATCGCTGATGTGAATCTGGCGCCGGAAGTCGATCGCAAGCCTGGCGAGAATGGCCCCGGTAGTCCCGACCTCAAAGGACCCGAGCATCGCGACCCGCCCCGCTTCTGCGTACGCCGCGATCGCGACGTTGCTGACGTGACCGATCATGTCGGTGTCACAGAAGCGCACCGAAATCGGAGTGACGATCGTCCTGGCGTCTGAGAGATCTGACATGTGCGCCGGCTCGGAGTTTGAAGAATGCGATCAGAGTTCGGAAAGCTCAAACTGTCGCGGAAACCACCGGCCATCGATTCGAATCATGACCGAGACTGCTCCCTCAGGAACAGCCACCGACGCGCCGCAGGGCAGAGTCTGGGAGGCCGCTTCTGGGATATTGAATGTGCACTCAAGCGACGGCGAGTTCAACCACGCCGCGTCGATCGCCACTGAGAGCATGTCGTCAGCATACAGGAGCGAGATCCAGTCCGGTTCATGCACGTCGACGACCGGGTCGTCGGCAGAGCAGGCGTACGCAACGACAGCGCCCGAGGGAAACCGCAGCCGACCGGAGCCTCCCGGCGCCAGCAGCTGATAGGGGTGCCCGAGCTGCATCTGGCCCTGCACGTGGCGGAATCGGATCGGACCGTCGCCTCGACTGATCCCATAGCCACCGCCGTTGGACGGCGCGTAGCGCGGGTGCGGGATGACCGTGCAGCGGTGCGGCACATCCGGGCGAATGTCGGTATGGACCCGCGGCCTGCCGATGAACGAGATCGTCAGCAGGTCGAGGCGCCCATCATGATCGAAGTCCACGCGCGCGGCACCGCGACTCGCTGACGCCCACATGTTTGTGCCTGAGGGCGGTGCCAGTGAGCCGCTCGATGCTTTCGGGATGCCGGCGGCTCCCCAAAACTCGGCGGCGCCACTGTCGTCATAACTCGGCGGCGAGATCCCAACCTCGCTGTTGTAGCGACGGAAGCTGCCCTCGCTGTCCTGGAGCAGCACAGAGTCGCGCACCTCTTCGAAGTACTCCACCGCCGCGCCCGGGTGCCGCGTGCTGTGCGAACGCAGCGCCATGTGCCCTTCCGTCACAAAGAGATCATCGATTCCGTCAAAGTTGAAGTCCTCTGCGATCGCGCCCCAGGAGAAACTGAACACGTTGCTGAGTTGGGGTTCCATCGCTGCGCCGGACGGCTCCGAGATATCGACAGGGTCTTCCCCGTCGAAGTACATCAGCCGATTTGGTCCCCAGTCAGTGAAGTACACCGCCTGCCCGCTGCCTTCGACCCAGGGCGTCGCGATACCCATGAAGGAAGCGAAGCGGGTGTCGTCCGGGGCTGCGAAGACCCGGCGGAGTCCGCAGCCCTCACCAATACCGCAGCGGATAAAGAGACCGCCGGGGTCCCGCGACGTGTTTCTGTCGACGGGGTTCGAGTAGGTGTCGTTCGCGACGATAATATCGAGCAGGCCGTCATCGTTGTAGTCGATCGGTGCCATCGCAAGGGTGTTGGTCCGATGCGCGGCGAAGCCATCACGGCCGTCGTCCAGAACTTCAAATCGGAAGCCGCCCTCACCATCCTGAAGAATAATGGCGTTCGACATGTCATCTTCGTTGTTTCGATTCAGCTGCTCTCGGCAACCGAGCACAATGTCGATGAGACCATCGTGATTGTAGTCCTGCGCAAGAGCGCTGCCCGTAACACAGGCGAGACGTTCAGCGCCCAACACATCGATGAGGTCGATCGTCTCGCGCACCGGGTGAAAGCGCTCGATTCGGGCAAGGTATCGCCCGTACACAAAGAGCTCGGCTCGGCCGTCGTTCTCAAGGTCGATGGCGAGACCGCCGGTAGTGATCTCGTCAAAAGCGAAACAGATATCACGCTCGAATGCGATGTGACCCGGCGTCGAGGTGTTGCGATAGATGCAGGGTGGTGATCCCTGCGGCAGAGTCTGTCCGAGGAACACGTCGACCCTGTCGTCGCCGTCGAAGTCGAGCAGAGCTCCACCGGCGCCGTAGCCGAAGTTGTAGTCGATGACATTGAACGCGATGTGGTGGTCGCTGATGCCGGAAGGATACACGCGCGCAAAGCTGACGTCCGCCGGTCCCTCCTCCGAAAGCACGGGAGGCGTAGGACCTGCGTCGCCATCGGGCCGCAACGTACCGGCGTCCACCGGAGGTGTGCCGAGGTCAGCACCTGAGATCGCGTCTTCAGCCGTAGCATCGTTCCACGGCCCGGCGTCGACGAGCGAAGTCGGGGGCACGCTCTCAAGCGCAGTGATATCCGTGACCGCGTCGACACCGGAGTCGGCATCCAGCTCGTCGGAGGCAGACGATCCGGCAGAGTCAGTGCAGGACGCGGCAAGCAGTGCGAGCAGCGCGACGAGTGGGCAGATCTGCAGGCAAGCGCGCCGGCCGCCGTGTACGAAGCCCGCCGCCACCGGGTACGCCAGGGTTGCGTCCGACATCCCCGGCGACGCCGGTGCAGGTGCCTCCGAGCCGGCATGCACGGGTAGCGTGCGACGCGGCGGCGTTGCGGCGCGCGGGACCTGCGAAGGGCGCAGCCGGCCGAATGTGCTGACTCTTTTCGTCATCCGGGTCAGTGTGTAGTTGATTCCTCCGCTGTGGCAAAGCCGCCGCCGCCCTCCGAGGTTCTCTGTACTGGCCGCTGCAATTCTCAAAAGTCCGCTTCTGCACTTCTTCGTCGTCGGTGCCATCGCTTTCCTGGCGCTCGCAGCTGCCGGGGACGACGAGGAGGCGACAGGTGAAGACGAATCCGTGATCGTCGTGCCGGGCATCGAGGTGCTGCGAATGCGCGAGCTCTTTCGTGCGCGCATGGAGCGCGATCCCGCAGACGGTGAGCTGGACGCCATGATCCATGACTACGTGCGTGACGAAGTCATGTTTCGCGAGGGCCTTCGCGCGAAGCTCCACCTGGACGACAACGTCGTCCGACGCCGCATGGTTGAGCTGGTGGAAGCGCTGGTGATTCAGAGCGCCGCCATCGCAGAGCCCGACGAAGCAGAACTCCGCGCGTGGTACGCTGCGCATCAGGATCGCTTTCGGACCGAAAGGCGCCTCTCGATTTCGCACATCTATCTGGGACGGGGCCGCGAGGCAGACACCCGGGAAGAGCTGGCGGCTGAGGTACTGGCTGCGCTGCGCTCAGACACCCCCCTTCGGGATGTTGGCACCGGGCGCCTGCGGGTCACCAGCTTCCCAACGCGAACAGAGAGTCAGGTGATTTCGACCTTTGGCGAGGACTTCGTCGCCAGGCTCGCAGATCTCGAAGTCGGGACCTGGAACGGTCCGCTGGATTCTCCCTACGGACGCCACGTCGTCCGTGTGGATCAACGGGAAGACAGCACCGTACCGGCGTTTGAAGAGGTACGCGACGACGTCGCATCCGACTGGCTTCGCGCGCAGCGTGCAGAGGCCGACACCGCCGAGTTGGAGCGCCTGATGCAACGCTACGAGGTGATCGAGGACGCGGCGGAGGCGGCCGAATGAAGGTCCGTCGCAGTCGCATCGCGCTGATCGTGCTTGTTCCGGCGCTGCTGTTCGCTCAGCTGCTGCTCTTTGCCGGCAGCGCGGCCGCGCACCGCTTCGCGCCCTCAGTGCTGGGCGTGAACGATTCCGGCGGCGGCCGCGTCGACGTGATGTGGCGCGTACCCTCGTCGAGCTCCGGCGGTCCCAGCGCGGGGCCGGCGCCGGTGTTTCCCATTCGATGCGAGCGCCTGGGAAACCCGATCGCGTCGGTCGAAAGCGGATACGTCAGCGAACGCTACTCTCTGCAATGTGGCGGCAACGGATTGGCCGGCGACAGCATCGCGTTCACCGGCATCGACGGCTCCGGACGCCACGCCCTGGTTCGCTATACCGGACCGGACGGCGAGCTGCACACGGCGATGATGCGCACCAGCGCGGAGCGATTCCGAGTGCCCGGCGAGGGTGTAGAGGGCGGCGCCGAAGGCTCGTCCCATAGCGTCGGCGCCTATCTCGTGATCGGTGTTGAGCACATTCTTCTGGGGCCTGATCACCTGCTCTTTGTGCTTTGCATTGTCCTGCTGGTGCGGGATCGGAAGAAACTCTTCATCACCATCACTGCGTTCACGCTGGCCCACAGCATCACGCTGGCCCTCGCCGTTCTCGACATCTTCACGCTGCCCTCGCCGCCCGTTGAAGCCGCGATCGCGCTGAGTATCGTGATGCTGGCAGCAGAATCTCTGCGGCAGGAGCGCGACACGGTGACGGCGCAGAAGCCGTGGCTCGTGGCTTTTGCATTCGGTCTGCTCCACGGGATGGGCTTCGCCGGCGCCCTTGCCGAAGTCGGATTGCCATCGAACCAGGTCCCGGCTGCGCTCGTCCTCTTCAACGTGGGGGTCGAGCTGGGACAGATCGCGTTTGTCCTCGCGCTGCTCCTCGTCGGGGCCGCGCTCGCGAAGCTCAGTGAGTCGTGGAAGCGCCGTGGCCTGCTGCTGACCTGCTACGCGACCGGCTGTCTGGCTGCGTTTTGGACCATAGAACGGGTTGTCGCATTTCGCGGCGGATGATAGCCGCCCGCAATCCTCCACGCAGAGAAAGACCGATGAATGCTCGACGCACACCGTACCTCCTTGTCCTGATCGCGGCATGTACCCTGGTCGTGAGCGGTTGCTCCGATGACGGAGACGGCACCGACAACAACGGCGGCGATGCCGGCGGCGACGCCATGGGCGACGCGGGCGGAGACGCAGGCGGCGACACAGGCTCGGACGCTGACAGCGGCGGCGATCCTGTCATCAGCTTCGAATGCCCGGGCTTTGAAATCGCCGAGGGACTCAACTCCGGCATCTCGATTTCGGGTGTTCAACGCACCTTCGATGTGGCCTTTCCCGCGAACACGAACCAGGAGATGGGCGTGGTGTTTTCGTGGCACGGCTACGGTGACAACGTCGACAACTTCAAGAACTTCTTCTCCGCTGCGACCGACGCGTACGCGGACTTTCCGCTGATCGTTGTCACGCCCGAGGATACGGACATGTTCCCGATCGGAAACGCGCAGGGCCTGGATTGGGACATCTTCCAGACGCGTGACGGGGTCTCGAATCGCGATGCGGATCTCTTTGAGGCCGTGCTCGGTTGTTTGAATCAGGACTACGACATCGACCCCACACACGTGCACGCGATCGGCTTCAGCGCCGGCGCCATCATGACCAACCTTCTGCACGCCAGGTACTCCGACCTCGTCGCCTCGGTGATCTCGATTTCAGGCGCCTGGTTCAACGACCAGGACACCGCCGACAACGTGAACACGATGGGCTTCGCTACCCTGAACTGGGACCCGCTCACGCAGAGCAGCAGTGGCGCCATCCTGATGACACACGGCGGCGATACCGACGTCTTTGGGGTCGGCGGCCAGCAGATTATCGACTTCGAACTCTCGGCCGGCTACGCGGTTCCCCACCTCGTCGGCGCGGGCCGCACCGTGATCGACTGCTCGCACAACAACGGGCACCAGCCGCACCCCGGCCTGAACCTGAACCACTACCTGGACTTCCTTCAGGACAATCCGGCCGGCGCGACCTCGCCCTACCTCGGCGGCAATCTGCCTTCGTCGTTCCCGTCGTCCTGCGGCGTCGAGTAAGCCGACGGCGCACCTACGCCCCGTCGCCGGCTGCGCTTTGCGCCCCGGCCGGGACCGGCGGGGCGATCAGGACCAGCGGAAGCCTTCCATCGTCTGACTCTCGCTGTATTGATATTCGAAGCCCGTCGTTTTCACGAACGCCGAGCCATCGACCACGACCGGGTGCTTGATATGCGGCGTCGCGGAAGACGGCATTTTCGGGAAGCCAAAGCGCCCGAGAGAGCGCCTGAAGATGGGTTCCGGCAGGGGAATCGCGCGGCGTCCCGTCGCGCTGCACAGCAGAGACAGGGGCACCGGCGGCGGGCCCGCGACATTGAAGACGCCGCGCAGCTTGTGATGCACGGCGCGCACGACTGCCTCTTCGGCGTCATGCTCGTGCATGAAGTGGAACAGCGGATCGAACCCCATCACCATCGGCACACGGGGCCCTTCCAGGTACGTGGCCAGGGTGCCTCGACGGCCGGGGCCCAGGGTATACACGAAGCGAAGCACCGAGGTGTTCAGCTCAGGCCATCGCCAGAGCGCTGATGCTGCAAACATGTCGGCGGCGACGAGGTCCGCCAGCTCCGGAAAGGTCGATCCGCCCAGCGGCGGCTCGTCCTCGGTGTGGTAGAGCGGAGAATCAGACGCGGCGCCATAGATCGTGTGCCGGCCGACGAATACGGCCTGCTTCACGCCGTACTTCGCGCAGTGCTCGAAGAGTCGGCGCGTGCCGACGAGGTTGATGCGATAACGCTCTTCGAATCGCGTGGTGAAGTGTGTGACCGTCGCCATATGAATCATGGCGTCGGGCTTCACCTTGCGAAACACGTCTTCAGCGGGGCGCTTGCGGATGTCGACGGTGTGCATCCCGATCTCGCGGGGTGCATCCGGCCACGGGCGCCGGTCGATGCCGTGGACCTCGTGCCCGTCGGCGAGGAATCTGCGGGCCACGCCCTTCGCGATAACACCGGTGATACCGGTGATGAGTACTTTCACCGGCCCCTCACAAGTGGCTCGCTGTCATCAGGCATTCGGTTGAGCATGAAGTCGCTGGGGCGCGCCGCGCGGCCGGCGTCGATGAGTTGCCGAATCTCGGCGCGCACCTCGCGGATGTACCCGTCGATCACGTTATCGGGTTCGGTCCCGTCGCCTTCGAAATGCATGGGTTCGCCGTAGTACACCTGGCAGGCCACCGGCAGCGGAACGGGGATTAGCTGAGGCGGAACGGGGATGTAGGGCGCACCGATGAGCTTCGCCAACAACTTGAGGTGCAGCATTGTCGGAAACGCTTCTTCGGCGCCGACGAACGCAGTGGGCACGACAGGAACTCCGGTCCGCAGCGCCAGGCGCATGAAGCCGGTGCCGAAGCGGACCAGCTTGTAGCGATCGCGGTACAGCTTGCCGGTACCACGAGCGCCTTCCGGGAAGGCGAGCACCAACCGGCCGGCGTTGAGCAGGCGTTCACCGTGCTCCGGGATTCCCGTAAACTGCCCGACACGCGCCAACATGGGCGAGGCGAAGGGCCACTTGTGCAGGAAATACTCCACCATGCCGTGGGCATGCCGCGGCGGGTCGTGGTCCATGAGCAGCGAACACAGAATCATGGCGGCGTCGAAAGCGAAGCCGCCGGAGTGATTCGATATGATCAGGGCGCCGCCTTCAGACGGCACGTTCTCGGTCCCGAAGGAGGTAACGCGCAGATAGTGCTCATAGGCCGCGTACATCGGCGTATAGAACACACCGAGGTGCTTCTTAGAGACGCCGAACTCATCGAGTCCGTACTCGTTAAAAGGTATCGTCAGCCGGTCGAGCTGAGCTGCGACGGCGGGATGTACAGGCAGTTCCATTCGGGTTGAATGTAGTCCGCGTACGGTCATCGGTGCAATGAGCACGGATCAGGTCGCATCGGGCCCGAGGCGAATACGAGCGCAGAACGCCTTGTTAGATGCTCGGCGCGGGCATCGGCCGGCACCCGAATCGGACCTTGAAACTCGCGTTGACAGCCGATTTGTGACTACATAGCCCGACCCCGCCCCGCAGGAAGGCGAGAATGAAGTTTCGATCGTACAAAGCTCTGATTCCGGCCCTCATCGCAGTCGTCTGCGCGGGCGTGGTACTGGCGGTTGTGCTTGCGCAGGGTGGGAACGCTTCCGCGGACGGCGAGGCGTCGGGAATTGCGGACGATCGCTACCCGGCGCTACGATTTGAGCGGCTCCCGCAGGAAATGCGAGCGGAGTTCGTACGCCAGGCCGGGGCTACCCTGTGTCCCTGCCGTGGCATCGTAGCGAGCCTGGACCAGTGCCTTCAGTCCGCGGAGCAGAGCTGCCCCATCGCCATCGACGCGGGCGCCATCATGCTTGAGCAGGTGATGCTCGGCACGGACGACCTCGAGATTACAGCGATGATTCAGCGCTACGTCATCGCAGCGCGCGCCTCCCACAGCTTTGACTTCGCGAACACCGCCGGCCGTGGGACCGAAACGCCTGATGTCGTGGTCGTCGAATTCGCAGACTTCCAATGCCCGCACTGTCGGCGGGTCGCTGAGTCCCTCACGGACATCGTCGACGAGCACGGGTCGCGCGTGCGGGTGTATTTCAAGCACTTCCCGCTCAGTTCTCATCGGAACTCGATCGAGGCGGCCCTGGCGGCAGCGGCGGCGAACCGACAGGGCAAATTCTGGGAGATGCATGACCTGATCTTCACGAACCAGGACCGCATTCGAAACACCCAGGACCCCCTGGACCTGTTCCAGGGCTGGGCGAGAGACATAGGTCTGGACCTTGAGCAGTTCGCAACGGACTTCAACGACCCCGCGCTGTATCGCAGCGTGCGCGAAGACAAGCAGGAGGGCGTTGATGCCGGCGTAAGCGGCACTCCGACTCTCTTTGTGAACGGCGTGCGCATGCTGGAATCGCCGAGTCACGAAGCTATCGTCGGGCGGATCACGACTCTCCTGGCAGACATCGACGCGGGCAGCGCACAGCCGTGGCGGCAGGGAGCCGGCAGCAATGAGTAAGACCTTTGCCACGCTGGCCCTGGTGGCCGCCTTCTCGTTGTCCGGCTGTTATCTGGCCGCCGACGGCCGCTCCCTTGAGCAGCGAATCGGCGCTCTCGAGACGCAGGCGACGATGATGCAGGAGTCCGCTGAGAGTGAGCGAGCTCGCCTCGTAGAGCTGATCGGCCGTGCTAAGGGCGAGATCGCCCGCCTCGAACTGGCGATCAGCGAGGCGCAGGAGATCCTGCGCAGAAACAGCGCCGACCTTGGTGTTCAGGTGGACGGCCTGGCGCAGTCGATCAGCGTTCTGCGCGGTCACCTCGAAGAGTCGCGCTTTCACCACACAGAGCTGCAGCAGGAGCTGGAGCTGCTCCGGACCGACCTCGAGTTTCAGCTCAACACGGTCCTTGAGAGCATGACACCCGCCGAGGCCGGCGATGGCAGCGACGACGACTGGTGAGCTGGAACCGACTTGCGTTGCCCCTGCTCGCATCGCTGACATTGGGTTTGGCGCCATTCACGCCTGAACCACACATCGTCGGAAAGCTGCGTTGGATTGCGGGCGGCGCCCGGGGGATGGCGCCGATGGATTACTTCGATACCGTCCTGCACGGCGCCCCGTGGATCTGGCTCATTATCACCGCAGGTCTGGTACTTCGCGACCTGTGGCGAAGCTCCGCTTCAGAGCGCTGATCCGTCAGCACGGCAGAAAAAGCACACAACGGTGTCACACTCTGACGGGCTGCGGGCTCTGTGTGGTGAAAGGCAGCACAAAGGCCCCACTACATGGAGACGACAATGGCGAAAGCGACACAGGTAACGGACAGCAATTTTGAGCGTGAGGTTCTGCAGAGCGACGTACCCGTCCTCGTCGACTTCTGGGCGCCCTGGTGCGGCCCCTGCAGAGCGCTGTCACCGGCCATCGAGGCCCTCGCTGAAGAACTCGAGGGCGAGGTGAAGGTCGTGAAGTACAACACGCAGGAGAACAACCGCATCGCCGGCCGTATCGGTATCCGGAGCATCCCAACTCTGGCGATTTTTCGCGATGGCGACATCGTGGCGCATCGCGTCGGCGCACTGCCTCCCCAGCAGCTGCGCAGTTGGACCCGAAAAGGCGCAGGCCTCGAGCCCGGCATCTTTTCGAAGCTCTTCTCGGGCCGCACCGCGTAGACCGCCTGGCGCTCATCAGACCAGACCGTCGAGCTCTGCACGCAGGGAACGATGCACACGGCTCAGGCGGGCGCGAACCGCGGCCGGCGTCATCGAAAGTGACGCCGCGATTTCGGGCCCGGTCCAACCCTGCGCGTCGGCGAGAATCATGATGGCGCGGTCTTTCGGCGAGAGATTGTTCATCACCTGCGACAGCGTCTCTGCCAGCTCCGCGCGCGCCGCGAGAATGTCGGGACCTGCATCGTCGGAGACCAGCTCTTCGTCGCTGACGTGTATCGACGCGTCGCGCTTCATCCCGCGACGCATGCGCGTGCAGGCGGTCGCGACGAGGCGAACGAGCCAACCGTTCACGGAGCCTTCACCACGGAAGCCCGGCCCGTACCTCCACGCGGCAAGGGCCGCGTCCTGCACAGCGTCCTCCGCTTGATCTGCGTCCCGGCATCGGCGCCGGGCCTCGGCGAGCAGGCGATCGCCATAGCAGCGCGTAACACGATCCAGGACCTCGATGTCACCGCTCTGCAGCAGGCTGACCAGCTCCGCGGCGTCGCAGAGGCTGGGCACCGCTTCTTCGTTGACTTCACGGGAGGGGTTCATCGTCCTGCGTGGTTGCGCGTCAGGTTCGCCGTCGCGGAAAAAGCGAAAAGTCTGTCACAGATCGGCCCGCGGCCGGCTCTCCTACTATGAACGCGCTGCGGGCGCACAAGACTCACTCACAGAACAGGTACGGAGGCCCAGATGTCCGCAATCCCTATCACCCCGACGACAGGCTACACCCTCACGGGTCAGCTGCCCTCAACGTCCTTTGAGGTCGCCAAAGAGCGCACCGTCGCCGCGCTGGCCGGCGAAGGCTTCGGCGTTCTGACCGAGATCGATGTTCAGGCTACGATGAATGCAAAACTGGGCGTCCAGACCCGCCCCTACCTGATCCTCGGCGCCTGCAATCCCCAGCTTGCCCTGGACGCCCTCAGCGCGGAGCCGGGCATCGGCGCATTGCTGCCGTGCAACGTCGTCCTCAGCGGGGACGATGACGGTGGTGTGGTGGTGTCTGCGATCGACCCGGTGGCCATGTTCAGCGTCGTCGGTCGCCCGGACGTCGGGCCGTTGGCAGACGAAGTTCGCACCCGTCTTGAGCGGGTCATCCTTTCACTGAGCGAGGCGTGATGCAGCACCAGGTAGATGTCGCTATCATCGGTGCAGGATCCGCCGGGCTCAACGCGCGGCGTGCGGTGATCGCCGCCGGCGCAAGCTTCGAGATTTTCGATCCCGGCCCGCTTGGAACCACCTGCGCCCGCGTCGGATGCATGCCCAGCAAGCTGCTGATCGCTGCCGCCGAAGCGGCACACGATGCGCACAAGGCGAAGGTGTTTGGCGTGCACGCCGATGTGCAGGTCGAGCCCGCCGAGGTCATGGCGCGCGTTCGTCGCATGCGTGATGGCTTTGTCTCACACACACGCGAGGGCATCGACGCGGTGGGGCCCGTCGTCGCGAAACAGGCTCGTTTTATCGGACCGACATCGCTGGAAGCAGGTGGCGAACGCTACGACGTCAAGTCGGTCGTCATTGCGACGGGTTCGGAGCCGGTGATTCCCCGGCCATGGCTGGAGTTCGAGCGGGAGGTCCTGACCACCGACGAGGTGTTTGAGCTTCCGGAGCTCCCGTCGTCGTTATTGGTCGTAGGAGCCGGTATCATCGGGCTGGAGCTCGGGCAGGCCATGCACCGGCTCGGTGTACGCGTGACTGTTCTCGACGTCTCGGGTGCCCTGGCCGGTCTGAGCGACCCGGAGCACGTAGAGATCATGCGCGCCCATCTGGGTGTCGATCTGCATCTGCGTCACCAACTGCAGAGTATACAGAGAAGCGAGGAGGGTCTGCGTGTGCGCTTCGTCGGCGACGACGGCGCCGCTCGCGATGACACCTGGGAGCGTGTGCTGATCGCGGCAGGACGTTCGCCGCGACTCAAGGGCCTGGACCTCGCGGCCGCCGGACTGGATCCCCTGCCCGAGATCGACCCGCTGACCGGCCGGTTGGGCGACAGCGCCGTGTTTATTGCCGGCGACGCCACAGGGGAGCGCATGCTCCTGCACGAGGCGTCGTACGAAGGTTCCGTGGCCGGCGCCAACGCGGCCATGTTTCCGGAGCTGTCCCCGCAGCCGCGAAAGACGGCGCTCGGTGTGGTCTTCACGGACCCGCAGATTGCAACGGTCGGCGAACGCACCGCCTTTGTCGGCACCTTCGATATGACCGGCCAGTCCCGGGCGAAAGTGATGGCACGAAACGCGGGGCGCATCGAAGTGTATGCAAACGAAGACCGACGCCTGACCGGGGCCACCATCATCGGACCACACGCCGAGCATCTCGGACACCTGCTGGCCTGGGCCGTCGAAGCCGGCTTCGATGTGGACCGCGCGCTCGAGATGCCCTTCTACCACCCGGTGCTTGAGGAGGGGGTGCGCTCGGCGCTGCGCGATCTCAGCCGTCACGCTCGGCGCTGATGGTCGGTCGAGGCTGCCGCGATTGAGCACCGTCGCCGACCGATCACGAAGCGATTGGTATGTGCACTTCAAGCACTGGAACCGTCGCCCTGTGAATCATCCTCTCAGAGCGCGTTCCCAGTAGGATGTCGCGTGCATCGTAGTGACCTTCGGTCGCCGTGATGATCAGGTCGGCGTTACGCTCCTCAGCCTCGCGGCAGACTGATTCGGCGACGGCACCACGCACTTCGTGGTCGAAGCGTTCCCACGTAGCGCCTTCAGGGAACACGATGTTGCTTAGCAGATCCCGCCGACCCGCGTGTACCAGGTGTACCTGCAGCTTGTCGGTGGAGGTACGTCCTGCCAGGCGCTGCAGCGCATCGAGAGCGACGCTCGTCGCTTCCTGCGAGCCGACCGGAATCACAACGGATCGCAACGAGAGGGTCCCGTCGTCGGCGTCGACCATCGGCCTCGCGTCGTCGGGGACAAATAGAGTGTCAACGCGGGTCTCACTGGCAAGCGCTTCTGCCACGCTTCCGACAAGCAGGCGGCTCAGCCCGCGCCGAGCGCGTGTGCCAACCACAATCAGGTTTGGCTTCACGATCCGGAGATGCGCCAGCACGTCATCGGCGGGATCCCCATGAGCGTTGAAGTTGTGCACCTTATGCTGGTCGGCGAGCTCCGCCATGCCCCATCGCGAGAGCACGCGCCAGGGGTCGAGCAGAACTTCTTCGTCGTCATCGCCATATCGTGCGTGAAGCATCTCGACCTTAGCGTTTCCGACGCAGGCCAGACCGAGGCCGTGATGGACCACAAGCTCATCGTCAGCCGAACGCGCAATCGCAATAACAAAAGACTCATCGCAATTTTCTGGTAGGGTGCTCATGGCTCTCCTGGGAAGGCTCCCACTATCAACGCAAACCGAAGTTGCGCGCGCGCACATGGGACGCAAGCAACTAATTGTCGGATGAGCGCTCGTAGAATCAGCGGACCTCCCGAACTGTTGATTTTTCCGAACTGCGCCACCACTTCGTGACCCGGCGTTCGGTCGACGCAGGGCCGCTCTGTGTCGTGCGAGGCCGCGCGCCGCTGCGTCACCTCTTACCGCTCGATGCTTGCACAACGCCTACGCTCAGCGCATCGCAGTCTCAACCTGTACGCCCGACGTTGATCGTGCCCAGGCTCTGTACCTGAGCGACGCCGTGCAGCTCGTCCATGCCGAGCACGTTAGCGGCCGGGAATTCGAGGAGCAGAAGCTGCCGGAGGAAG
>JAUICO010000044.1 GCA_030427825.1 bacterium
CTCTGGAGCTGCCGACGCCCACCGGCACCCTGGCTGATGTCATGGCAGAGGGGCGCATCCTGCCGCTCGTACACGCGTGCGGAACCACACTCGGCCCGCTTCGCCGTCGCCTCGAAGCGTGGCTTATGTCCTTCGAGTGGCCCGCTGAAGGCGCCGTGTGGGTCCACGGTGACCTGTGGGCGGGCAACCTGCTGCACTCGGCGGAGGGGCCGGTGCTGATCGATCCGTGTGCGCAGGTCAGCGAGCGTTCGATGGACATCGCAATGATGCGCCTGTTCGGCGGTTTTCCTACGGCGTTCTGGGAAGCGTACAAGTCGACCGCACCTATCCCAGTTGAAGTCGAGGAGGCCCTGCCGGCGTGGCGCCTGGTCTTCCTCCTCGCCCACATCGCAATGTTCGGCCGAAGCTATCTCCCTGCGACTGCCGACGCCCTCGCCGCCGTGGGCGGCTAGCGCGCACCGGTTTCAGGGACCGCAGTTTCAGGGTGTGGAGCGCGACCGGAGCGTCCCGAGCAGAATCGCCATCAAACGCTCCCGTGCACCGGCGGTCTCGACCGCTTCGATCGGAAAGCCAACAGTCAGCACCGGGAGCTCAGGGTGCAGCACTGCGGCCGCGCCGTCGTCGTCGTCGAGATAACTCAGGCAGCGCGTGGCAGCGCTGTCATCCAGAACGTCGGGGTATCGAACGGACATGGTCCCCGGCGCCAGAAAGTGCAGCGGAGGTTGCTGCGCGCAGGGCCCGGTGCCGGCCGCCATCTCAACCCGTGCAGAGTCACTGACCAGGCCCGTCGCCAGGGAATCACTGAGAAAGGCAAGGGCGTCTGCCGAGCCGCGCTCACTCAGGTCAAAGGCCAGCTCTGAGCCGGAGATCAGGAGCTCACCACCGCCGGCGACGAAGCGTCGGAGCAGGGCGCGCTCGCGCTCTGATAGAGTCACATTGTCACTGGACTCTTCTCCCAGCAGCCAGACCAGGGTGGCGTACGCGCCCGGGTCGATTTCGCCGCCGGCAACGGCCTGACTCGACGCGCTGTCGACACGTTCGTCGGCGAGCGCGAGCGCCACCTGAGCGATAAAGTCATGCCCGGCCCCGATCGCGTTTCCCGCTGAGATCTGGTTTTCAAAGCGCTGGTTCCCGTCGACGAGCAGCAGACGGGAACCACGACTCGCAGGTACCACCGCGTACATATCAGATGTCGGCCCGAAGACTCCCTCTCGCATCGCGCGCACGCGGACGAGCAGGGGACCCTCGTTCGCACCTGTAGGAATCTCTGTGGAGCGTCCGGTCACGATCGTCGACGATGATTGCGACCAGCCTCGCCGAGCGCTCGTCCATTCGATGTGATAGGCATCCGCTCCGCGTACGTCCCGCCAGCTGAGGCGGGCGCCGGTGCCGTCAGCGTTCGATACGAGGGTGCCCAGCTCCGGGTTGTCGAGAGGTGTCCCCGCGTCTGTGATATCGCCGGCGAATGCGTCGATCATCCGGTTGTGTACGGCACGGGCGGCGTCCTGGCTCGAGAGCTCGTTCATCAAGATCGCGAACCCGATGCGGTGGTTCATGTTCCGGTGCAGAAGAAATCCCGACGTGGTCACGACGCGATTGATGGTGCCGGTCTTTCCAAACACACGCCCCACAGTGTCAGCGCCGCTGAGTCTTCCCGAGAGTGTGCCATCGACGCCGCCGATCGAGAGGCTCTGATTGAACGCATCGCTCCAATCACTGTGCTGCGCGACTTCGATGAGTTCGAGCAGCTGTCGTGCAGTGACGCGATTGTCGTGATTCAGGCCGGATCCGTCGAAAAGACGGAAACCTTCGGTGTCAATGCCCCAATGTGTGAGAAGTTCGGCGGTCACGTCGCTGCCCGCGATGTAATCAGAAGAAGCACGCTGTCGTTCTGCGATGTACAGCATCAGAGCGTCGGCCATCTCGTTGTGGCTGATTCGGTTGATCGGAACTACGGCGCTCGCCAGCGACGGTGAATAGAAGCGGGTCAGCTCTGTCGCGCCCGGAGGCAGCTCTACCTCTCCGGAAGTGCGGATCGCGCCGGCGGGGATATCCGCCCGTCGCAGGTGCCGTGAGAAGGCGCTGGCTGCATGGCTGCGATGGTCGTCGCGGTCAAAGGCGTGAAAGTTGTGTGGATTGATAATGAAGGTTCCGACCACATGAACCGAGCCTTCAATGCGTTCGACGCCGGCATCCCTGAGCTGCCGGACAATGATCTCAACGGGCCAGTCGCCGGCAGGATAGAAGTAGTCGGACCAGGTGAAGTCATAGCCGCCGACGATGTACAGATCGCCGTCAATGACACCGTCGATGGGCGCAGAGTCCGCATACACTCTCGTCACGAACTGATGGTCCGCGCCGTACAGAGCAAGCGCAGCCGCGGTGGTGAAGAGCTTTGTGTTTGAAGCGGGTTTCAGCGCGCGGCCGGGGTTCTCCTCGAAAAGGACCTGCCCGGTTTCGAAGTCCATGACGAGCGCCGACAGCCAGTGACCGGCGACCTCATCTCTCGACAGCGCGCTGCGGATGCCGGACTGGATGGTGTTGATAACGTCTTCGTCGAAAGGCATCGCCGGCGGCGCGGAATGTGAGCGCTGATTTCGCTGTGGGACCGTGGCGACGTCGACGGCGGGCGCGAGGGCCCCCAACGCGCGACGCGTGAGTGTGGGTGGCTCGCCGATGTCCGCGATCTCCGCATTTAGCGTTACGGTGTTTGGGTTGGCGGTGTTTGGCTCGGCGGTGTTTGGCTCGGCGGTGTTTGGCTCGGCGGTGTTTGGCTCGGCGGTATCTGCGACGGCAGCATCCGGGATGACTCGATTCGAAGTGTCACCGCCGGCGGTTGTGGCGTCGGTGTCGTGCAGGTCCGGGCTGCTGGTCCTCTGTGCATCGGCGTCTGCGTCGATCGCCGCATCTGTTGCGCTGTGTACGCTCCCGTTGCTGACTTCCGTCGCAGCTTCGTCTCGGGGTGTCGAAACCCCATTGCCCGGCTGCGTTTGCGTTTCCGGCGTGGCCGTAGACGGCCGCACCCGTGTGTTCACGGGCGGGCTTTCACCCAGAAGTATCCGGACCGCTTCCGCAGGTGTCGTTGACTCGGCCGCCCGCTGTCCCACGGCATGCGCCCGATCGCGTGCGACGTGTTGTGCGCTCGCAGGTAGTGCGCCGATGTGTCCGACGACAGGCGCGCACGTAAAGAGCAGACTGAGGGTCACAGAGAGTCGGTACTTCATCTGGGAGCGCCCGGATTCGCGTCAGGGGATGAGGAGCACTTTCCCGAAGTTCTTTCGCTCCTGAATGTACTGATGTGCTGCGCCGGCTTCCGAGAGCGGAAACGTTGCGTCCACGTTCGGTGCAAAGGTGCCCTCAGCGACATGCTTGATGATCTCGTCCATCATTCCGCGCAGCAGCTCGGCCTCGTCCCAGAGGTGGCCGAGATTGCAGCCGAAAACGCCGCGGTTGTCGTTCATCAGCGGAATCGGCTTGAACTTGGGCATCGAGGTCAGTGTCTTCGCGGCTGCGATGATGCTGCGCTTGCTGCCCGTGGCGATGCTGGAAGCACCGAACATGAAGAGCCGACCCATCGGCGCGAGGGAGTCGTAGGACTTCTGGAATGACTTTCCACCTACCGCGTCCAGGGCGATGTGTACGCCTCGTCCATCGGTGATTCGCTCCACTTCGATCGCGAAGTCCTGCGAGCGGTAATCAATGCAGTGATGGCAGCCCAATTCGCGCAGGCGGTCGTGCTTGCCCGGACTCGCGGTGCCCAAAACCGTGGCGCCACGCCAGCGGCAGATTTGGACGGCAGCCTGCCCGACGCCACCGGCAGCTGCGTGTACAAGGACCCGCTCGCCGGCCTGCACATTACCGAGCCGTACGAGCATCAGCCATGCGGTAAGCCACTGTACCGGAATCGCCGCTGCGGTCTCGAACGACACGCTGTCCGGGAGCCGCGATGCCTGAATCTCAGCGACGACCGCGACGTCCGTATACCCGCCGAATCGGGTGAGTGAGACGACACGGTCGCCCACCGCGAGGGTGCTGACGCCGTCGCCGACAGCGTCGACGACGCCTGCGACTTCGTAGCCGACGACGCAGGGTACCGGTGGTGCGTCCAGGTAGAGTCCCATGCGCGCCATGATGTCTGCGAAGTTCACTCCGGCAGCGGCGACTCGGATTCTGACCTCGCCGGGGCCCGGCAGGGGGTCGGCTTCTTCGCGAATCTGCAACACGTCGGGCGCGCCGATCTTGGTAATCCAGGATTGCTTCATGGGGGCGTTCCTACGCTGGTGCGTGCTGCGTCATCGGGGCTGCGGTCGCTGACCCTCGATAGTGGTTGCTGTCGCAGGCGGACACCCGCCTAGATGGTACCTGCGAAGACCTGGGTCCAATAGGCGCCGTGCTGTGAGTCAGCGTCGACGACAAAGCCGACTCCCATTCGCGCGAATATCGGGCTGCGGATGTTTGCGCAGTGGGAGGCGCTCTCCAGCCAGTAGTCAACGACGGCCTGTGGATCCGTAAGCCCGGCCGCGACGTTCTCGCCCACCTGTGACGCTCCGTCGAAGCCTGCGGCGATGACGCGGTCCATAGGAAGGCTGCCCGTGAATCCGGTGTGGCTGAAGAAGCGGTTCTGAGCCATGTCTCGTGAGTGGGACAACGCTGCGTGGGCGAGGCTGTCGTCGTAGATGAGCGGCCGCGCCGGTGGGTAGTTTCGATTCCCGCACTGCCCGCCGGTAGCGCGCGCCTGGTTTACCCAATAGAGCACCTCGCGCTCAGCGGCGCGCATCGATGCGGCGCCTTCGCCGTCAAGGACGGGCTCGGCTGAGGTTGGGACGAAGGGGTTGGGGCCTCTTCGTACCTGCTGCTCCTCGTTTTCGGGAGCCGGCTCGTCGTCCTCTTCGCTACTCGCAAATGGGGTCCGTGTGGGCTCCGACGGTACCGGTGGTTCCCACTCGTTCGGGTCGATCGTGCGCGATTCCTGCGGTGATCCGCAGGCGTAAAGCGCCATGCAACATGCACAGAGCGCGATGATTCCCTTCATTGATACTTCCCCTCACTGCTGTGACGACAACGGTTACGACACGATCCGCATTCCTGCCCGCATTCCTGCGCGAAGAGCGTAGGAGCAGCACGCAGTTGCGGTGGCGGCGGATTGGCGTGGGATCCTGTATCGTCGATGTGCCTGCGCTTGCCAAGGGCGGCGGCGGCACGCGCATGCACGACTCGCCTGCGGCATACGCCGCCTACTGCGTGAGCCCCGTCGCGACGATCTCGGTGAACCGTTGCGCCGCCTCGCCTACAACGTGGTCGACGGACTCCATCTCGGCAGCATCGAAGTTGGCGAGGTCAGGTCGAAAAAGTCTGAAGTCGGCGTCGGGTGCTGCTTCAAGCAGCTCGGCGCTCACGGCCTCAACGAACTCACGCAGCTGCTCTGATTGCGCGAACTCCCGTTCCAGCGGTGCCATCACAAAATGCAGCTGCGCATCGTGCTCGCGACTCAGCTGCTGCAGTCGCGCGACCGACCGCCGGTTTGCCTCAGAAAGCGGCGCGCTCAACGCCTCGTCGACACCACGAAGGCGCCTGGTCCTGTCCGTGCGTACCCCGGCTTCATCCGCACCTTCGACCGACGCAAAGCCGAAATCATCGATAGTGTCGTGTGCAGACGTGGGAATGCGAAAGGAAAATGGGGCCCTTGTAATGGTCTGCAGCGAGGCGTTCTCGGCGTAGAGCGGCAGGTGCCGATTGATGAGGTAGTGGACTCTGTTGCGTAGCGTAGGTGTGATGCCACCCTGTGCGAACACGTTGGTTTGCAGGGAGGATGGCAGGATATGGAGTGCTGAGTTGATGCTCTCATCATCCCGCGGCCACACGTCGTCTACATGCAGGACCACGATGTGCGGCGGTGCCCCATAGCGACCGATAAATTCGGAAACCATGAGGGCGTCGTCGATCGCCGCCATGTTGCCGATCGTGCACAGGTTCAGGGCGCGCTTTCCGGTGAGCTCGTGAAAGTACGCAGCGTCGAGGCCCTGATTACAGCTGGAGTCACCGACGAAGAGATAATCAATGTCATCGGGCGCGTCTTGAAGAAGCTCCCACTTCTTCTCCGCGAGGCGATAGCCGCCATTCAACGTCACCGATTTGAGGAAGGATGCGTACGCGAAGTTTGCAGCCGCCAGCACCACAATCGCGGAAAGCAGCACGGTGGCGATACCTGCACGAGGCTGCGTCTGGACCTTTTCGCCGGGTACAATCATCGCACGCGCTCAGAACTGGAAGTAGATGAATTCGGAGTTCATGCGAGAGCCTTCGACCACGATCATGAACGCGAGGTATCCGAAGAACGGGACTCGTACGAACAGCGGCGCATAGGCAGGTGCCAGCAGGTTCTCCGATTTCTGTTGCCAGACCATGACCGCGACGACGGGCGCGGACAGGTACAGGAGCAGCCACGCCCAGCCGAGGGTTTGTCCGCTCACCGCAAACGAGAAGTTTGTGACCATTCCGGCAATGACTTCCATGCTGTCCGCGCGAAACAGCACCCAGCCGAACACGGTAAACACGAAGAAGACGGCGATCGCGATGGCCTCACGGTACCATTTCGAGCAGAAGGCATCGACGTGGCCCTGGATTGGGCGGTACGCGATCAGCAGCAGGCCGTGATAGACGCCCCAGAGCACGAAGTTCCACGCCGCGCCGTGCCACAGTCCGCCAAGCAGCATCGTGAGGAAGAGGTTTCGGTAGGTTCTTGCGTTCGAGCCGCGGTTTCCCCCGAGCCCGATGTACAGATAATCACGCAGCCAGGTGGAGAGGGAAACGTGCCACCTACGCCAGAAATCGGAGGGGTCTCTCGCGAAGTAGGGCAGCTTGAAGTTCACCATGAGGTCAAAGCCGAACAGCTTTGAGATGCCCCGGGCAATGTCTGAGTACCCCGAGAAGTCCCCGTAGATCTGCATTGTGAACGCGAGGGCGCCGATGAGTATGTTCAGTCCGCTGTGGCCCTGCGGATCGCTGAACACTGCATTCGCGATCGTGGCGAGGTTATCGGCCACGACGACCTTCTTGAACAGGCCCCAGATGACAAGAAACACGCCGGCGTACGCTTCATCCGGTTGCCACGAGCGTGGCTGCGTGATCTGCGGAATCAGCCTCGACGCGCGCTCGATAGGCCCGGCGACCAGCTGCGGAAAAAAGCCGACGAAGAGGGCGAAATCGAGCAGGTCACGACACGGGTCCATCCGTCGGCGATAGACATCAATCGAGTAGCTGAGGGTCTGAAACGTATAGAATGAGATGCCGACCGGTAGGACGATGTTCAACGTCGCGAAGTCGGCGGTCAGCCCGAACACGCCGATCATGTCGGCGAAGGAATCAGCGAAGAAGTTGAAGTACTTGAATACGCCGAGGAGTCCCAGATTCACCAGCAACGAAACGGTGACCAACCGCTTTCGCTTTACCGCATCAGTGCTCGTCCCAAGCGCGTTTCCGACGGCAAAATCGACGGCCGTCGAGAGCACAATCAGAGACAGAAAACGCCAATCCCACCAGCCGTAGAAGACGTAGCTTGCGACCAGCAGAATGGCATTCTGTATGCGACGCGAACTCTTCGACGCCCAATACAGCGAGAACACCACTGCAAAGAATGCCGCAAATACGTAGGAGTTGAACAACATCGATCGGCTATTCCGCCTGCTTTGCGTGTGCCTGCGCGTGCCTAATCGGCATCGACGCAGTGCACAACCAGTCCTTCGGATGCGGCCAGAACGCCATACCGGGACGTTCCTGCGATGAAGCCGAAGTTACGCAAGTGAGGTCGCGGCGGGACCGCGCTCTCAGGTCGCCGCGGTAACCAGTTTGCGTTTCAGTACCTTTCGCATGACGCGCTTGAGGTCGTAGCTCCGGCTCTCGCTGACCGGGGTCGGGCCGACGACCCCGAGGGATAACGTCCGAAAGCGACTGAGCCGTACGCGAACGATGCTGACCCACTGGTCGCCGAATCGAGACGATATGAACCTGGGCGCGCCTGCGCCCTCAAGGGCTCCATCGCATCGTTCGAGGATGAGGGTGATATGAGGCGCGAGGTTCTCGGCTGTTTCGCGGAAACCTTCGGGCGCGAAGCCCACCAGAAGCCCGGTAGCGTCAGAGAGCACGGACGCGTTGGAAGGTTGTGAGCCCATGCTCCATTGCAGGAACGGGGCCCACACGTCGGCGCCGATGCACTCCGGTGGGCGCAGCATCGGCTCGACGGGGAGCGGTCCTGCGAAGCCGAGACACTGCCAGGTTCCATCGGCCAGGGGAACCCGGTGCCCGCTGAGCCAGATTCGACGGTAGCGGATGGTAATTGAGTCCATCGCCCCAAGGGAGGTGTGTGCAGCGCGGTCCATCGCCTGGGTCAGATGCGCCGCGGCGCCTTCGACGACGTCAGACTCCAGCTCGCCGGCATCCGCTATCAGCAGACCGGAGCTGTCGGAGACGAAGGCAGTGGTCGCCGGAGTACGCAGCAGGCAGCGACGCAGTAGTGCCAGCCACTGGTCGATCCCTGTCGCCCGGAGGTTCGCCACAGCGGTGCACAGCTGCTTCAGCGCAAGCTCGGCGACCGGGTCGTGGTAGGCGTCGAGGTCAGCGGTTGCATTGCTGACGTCGGGCGACAGCGACTCCGTCACTCGCGCGGGGCGGTGGGAATAAGATGGCGTTGAGTTGCTCATGTGTCATCCCCCGCAAGTGTTTCACGAATCTGTGCAAGCCGTTCCAGGTTCGCCTCGACGATGGCGTCGCCGGCTACGAACTCCTGCGCTGCGCGGAACGAAGCCTCGGCGGCGTCGTAGTCGCGAGCGAGGAGGGCATCGATGCCCTCTGCTTTCAACGCTTCAAAGTGCTGCATCGTCGGACTCAAGGGTTCCGGTTCCGGTTCCGGTTCCGGCGTGATGTCGCCCTGTGCGTGATCGAAGCTGTCGAAGGAAGGCGCCGAGCCGGCGCCATCTTCAGGGAACTCCGCCGCCGAGTGGGCGCGCAGCGTATCGGCGTGTCGACCTACAAGGACTCCGGTTCCTTCGACCGGGGTCGAGTTCGCCGCGATGCCCGCATCAAGGTCTGAGGCCGCGTCGGTGGCGACCGTGTCGAAGTCTGAGGCCCTCGTCTTGTCCGCCAGCGCCTGGTTGATAGCGTGCCGATATTCAGCGAGCTCCACCATGACGCTTTGTGGCTCGCCGAGGATGTTGCGTTCGCCCGGGTCCCCGCTGAGCTTCGATACCGTCGCGTTGGGCTGCGCCGCAAAGACCAGGCGTCGTAGCGCGGGCGGGCCGCTGCCAGCCTCATCCGTGGCGGACCAGATGATGCCGTCGTTCACAATCAGGTGGCCGACAGTGCCTTCCGTCGGCACGGTGATTCGGATCGATCGGCGGCTCCAACAGGCCAACTGGATGTAATCCAGGACCGAAAACGGTGGGGGCGCATCGATGGCGGTATCCCCGGACGTGTGCCGCCGGACCAGCTCCCGGAGAGTTTCGAGAGGTATGGGTTTCTCGTACGCTTCGATCATGGGCGACGGCGGCACATCGGCTCGATACCTCGCCATGTACGCAGACATGAAGACGATCGGCGCGGACATGCCCCGGTTTTCAAGGAAGGGCAGGATCTCGATGCCCGAGCCATCGGGTAGCTCGATGTCGGAGATGATCAGGTCCGGCGTCGCCTCGCGAAGCAGGGCGGTGGCGTCCGCAAAGGTACCCGCGCCCACAACCTCGACGCCGGGCATTCGCGCGAGACCACGCACGATCGCTGCACGCAGAACAGCTTCATCTTCGATAACGAGGACAAGAGACATCGTAGGCGTTCCGGTCAGGCGGGCGGGAGTGCGAATTTCGGTGCGATCAGGTCCGGTCCGCACACCAGGTTTTCACACCAGTCGATGAAGCGGTTGCAGATATCCGCTCCCTTGAAGACCGCTCCGTGTTGCGGGGCGATGATGTCGATATCGAGGCCGCGTGCCATCTGCGCCCATGCGCGCATGACGGCGTTTCCGCCCATGTAGCGCTCATGGAATCCTCCCATGTATTGCATGTGCTCATCGAAGTCCGAGACGTAGATGTATCCCATGCCGAGAGATGCGCCGAGGTCGCCGGTGTAGAGGATTTTCGAGATGGGATCGTAGACTTGGAAGTTGCCGCAGCTGTGCATGAAGTGCGCCGGTACGACTGCAACCTTCGTGTCTCCGAGGGGCAGATACATGCCCTCGTCGGGAATACTCAGCAGCCGATCCTGCACGAGGTGATCGAGGCCGAAGTGGGGTACGAAGCGGGTCCACAGGCTGGAGCAATACGCGTCCGCGTCCGTGGTCATCAGCCAGCCGTTGCACGCGGCGACAATGTCCGGGTCCTGATGAGACAGGAAGATGTATCTGAGCTTTGAACCTCTCAGCAGCGAGTTGGTGTCGGCGAGCGCCTTGGCGAAGACCTTGTGCCCGCCGGGGTCGAGAATCATCCCCTGACCATTGTTGATAATCAGGTGCTGGTTCGCCTGCACAGCCATCCCGTGCCCGTAGTCCTCCAGCAGGATGTTTCGATGTGTTCCGTTGTCGAAGAGTACTGTCTCTGCCATGTCTGCCTCGTCGTGTGTGTGGATGGTCCGGTACGTTGGATCGGTCGCCCTGCGCGTCTTGTTCAGAGCGTCTTCTTGATGTCAGTGACGGCACGACGCATGTCGAGGAAGAGCAGGCCCAGTTTCGCGCTGGCGCTCGCGGTGGCGAGGAGCAGCGTGCCGGGTGCTGCCTGCAGAAGCACGGCGTAGCCGTTCTTTCCGCGAACGAGCACCTCCTCTACGGAGCCGCGCTCAAGCTCCGTTGCGGCTCTGGTGCCGAGGCTGAGGAGGGCGGCGCTCATCCCGCCGATGCGGACCTCTTCGACGTGCTGCGGCAGCGCGCTGGCGATCATGAGACCATCGTCCGAGATGAGGGCGCAGGCCTCCACTTCCGGCGTGCCGGTCTGGAGGGTGCGGAGGATTTTATTGAGATTCTCGATGCGTGACATGCGTACTCCTTCTGTCGTTGGGGTGGGGGGGGACTGGGATGGAGAGGGTGATTCGGGTGCCTGCACCGGGCGCCGTCTCGATGTCGAAGCGACCGTCGGCGGATTCGACGGAGCGACGCACAAGGGCGAGACCGATCCCGCTGCCGTGCTCCTTGGTAGAGAAGAAGAGCCGAGACGCCCGGTGAGCGATTTCGTCCGTCATTCCGGGACCGTCGTCGGACACACAGAGGTCGAGTCGTCGCCCGTCGAAGCCTGCTACGACCTCGATGCGGCTGCCCGGATCGCAGGCGTCGATCGAGTTGCGGACGAGGTTGAACACGATTCCGCGAATCACGGTGGTGTCGAAACAGAGTAGCGGCATGGCGTCGACCCGAGCCACGAGCTCGATCTGATTTTCGGCGGCGGATGCAGCGAGGGAGCGCGCCGCTTCTTCGATCGAAAGGTCGACGGCCGCCGCGCTCTGCGTGACGAGCGTGTGTCCGATAGACCCGATGCCCTGCAGAGTTGCCTGAATACGGCGGAGCTCGTGGAGCATGGAGTGCAGGTCCTCCTGCAGCTGCGTGCCCGGATGCTCTTCGATCAGGAGCTCCGTCATCGTGCGCACCGCCGCGAGGGGGTTACGCACTTCGTGCAGGACGCCGGGCAGGATCTCGCCGACGACGGCGATTCTCATCAGGCGGTCGCGCTCAGCGCTGGTAGCGACGTGTTCCGTGACATCCTGTGCGGTCAGGGTAAGAGCGGCGCCGGGGATTCCGGGCAGGTATCCCAGCCGACACTCAAGCTCGATGTGCCGCGTGTCCGGCGGGGTTCCGATTTCAATGGTGCCACCCATCGGCTGATCGCGCACCGCGTCGACAGGGACGCCGAAGAGGTCACGAATGTTTGCGCCCAGCGCGCTCTCACGCTCAAGCCGGAGGGTCGTGAGCGCGCGCTGTGTGGCTGACAGAATCGTGCCGTTTGCTGCGCACACAATGAGCGACGCCGGCAGGCTGCTAAGCTGGTCGAGGGGCTGGAAAATACCCCCGACCGAACCCGCGATATGGTCGCCGGGTTCACCTATGACGTGCCACTCTCCCACGTCCTTCTCCGTGAAGGTGCGCGTTGTTGAAGCGATTTTGTTGCCGCTGCGATGTCAACCTCAGGCACGAGGCCTGAGCTCGTTGAATTGTAGACCGGGGCCGGAACGGCATCAAGCGCGCGCCGACAGGCGAAGGGATCCTTCCGGCAGCTGCACGCCAACGGAATGTGTTGGACCCTTCGGACCGTGGTTGACGCGCAGTTCTCGTGTACGGAACAGCACGGTTTCAACCCCCCCACAGGATCACTATCGGTCATGGTTGAGGCGTCTTTAGTGGTCTTTTTTGTCTGTTGAAAAAAGAGCGCGGGGACACAACGAATACCCGTCATGGGGGCGGCTACAATCTGCAATTCGAACGCCTCGTGCAGGCCGGCAGGGCCGGCGGGCGACTCCTGCCGGCTGCACAAGAGGTGAGGGTGAGCCCGTCCTTCCCGCTCGAACGGGACGGGCTTCGGCGCGGCAGCCCCGCCGCGCTCGTACGGCGGTCAGCGGGCGAGATCCCAGCGGGATCGCCGCGATTGCTGCACTGCGTCAGAAGTGATACGTGTTCTAGTTGTGCTCGTGGAAGTGCCTGTCATCGGCCTTTCCGAGCAGTTCTTTGCGGGCCCGGCGCGATCTGTGCCGGTGTCTCAGGTACACCTGTGCCGCTGAAGCAGTGGCTCGAATACGAGGGAAAGGATGGCTGAGTGCTATGTATATGATGCGGTGCGTACGCCGCGTGGGAAGGGCCGCCGAGGCGGCGCTCTGCACACGACGACGCCGATCGAGCTGATGGGCAACGCGCTTCGTGCATTGAGCGGACGCAACGAGCTCGACACCTCGCAGGTCGAGGACGTGATCTGGGGTGTCGTCGAGCCCGTATTGGAGCAGGGCTCCAATATTGCCCGTGTCGGTGTCCTTGCCGCCGGTTGGGACGAGAACGTGCCCGGCGTACAGATCAACCGCTACTGCTCATCCGGCCTCGTCGCGACGAACATGGCCGCTGCACAGGTGATGTCCGGAATGGCGGACCTGACCGTAAGCGGCGGCGTCGAGAGCATGAGTCGCGTGCCGATGGGAAGCTCCGGCGGCGCGTGGGCGATGGACCCGCAGGTGGCCATGCCCCTGTACTTCGTGCCGCAGGGCATCAGCGCTGACCTGATCGCGACGAAGTACGGCTACAGTCGCAACGACGTCGACTCGTATTCCGTCGAGAGCCAGAATCGAGCCGCGAAGGCCTGGGAAGAAGGGCGCTTCAACCGCTCGGTAGTTCCGGTCACAGACCAGAACGGCATGACGGTCCTGGACCGCGACGAGTACATGCGCCCGGGAACCAGCGTCGAGAGCCTCGGCAAGCTGCGTCCCGCGTTTGAGATGATGGGCAGGAACTACGGATTCGACGGGGTAGCGCTGCAGCGATACCCGGAGATCGAGTCGATCGAGCACGTACACCACGCCGGGAACTCATCGGGCATCGTGGACGGTTCCGCCGCGATCCTGCTGGGGAGTAAGGAAGCCGGCGAGAAACTGGGTCTGAAGCCGCGCGCCCGCATCGTCTCGTACGCCTCTGTGGGCACAGAACCCACCATCATGCTTACCGGGCCGAGCTTCGCGACCGAGAAGGCGCTGAAGATTGCCGGGATGTCGGCAGACGATATCGACGTCTACGAGGTCAACGAGGCCTTCGCCGCGGTCGTTCTCCGATTCATGGACGCGATGAACGTGGACCACGCAAAGGTGAATCCAAACGGCGGCGCGATCGCGATGGGTCACCCGCTCGGTGCGACCGGCGCGATGCTGCTCGGTACGGCGCTCGATGAGCTGGAGCGCACCGGCAGGGGCACCGCTGCCATCACTTTGTGTGTGGGCGCCGGCATGGGTACGGCGACGGTGATTGAACGGGTTTGATGACGGCGATCGCCGCGGCGCGAATCTCGCCGCCGGTGTGCCTCGTTGTTTGCTTTCCCAATTTTGAATGGACCTGAATCTCCGGTGGCGTCTGCTCGCCTCCGCAATGCGAAGAGAATAGTTGTATGATTGATATTCAAGTGGACGGTGACGGGATCGCAGTGTTGACCTTCGACATGCCCGATCGCGCGCAGAATGTGTTTAATCAGGGCTCGATCGATGCAATCGCCGCGGCGGTCGAGAAGGTCGCTGCCGACGACGCCATCAAGGGCGCCGTCCTGACGAGTGGCAAGAAGGACTACGCAGCCGGCGCAGACCTTGAAATGATCGAGGCCATGACCCGAATGGGGCCGGACGTGGACGTTGCGGAGGCAACAAAGGGCTCTGGGGCCCTCGGCAACGTGTTTCGCCGACTCGAGACCTGCGGCAAACCCTTTGTCGCCGCCATGCCGGGTACCGCGCTGGGCGGCGGCTTCGAGATGGCGCTTGCCTGTCACTATCGTATCGCCGCCGACAACCCGCGTGCAAAGTTTGGATTGCCGGAGTCGCAGCTCGGGCTGCTTCCCGGCGCGGGCGGGACGCAACGACTGCCGCGCATGATCGGCATGCAGGCCGCCATTCCGCTACTGCTCGAGGGCAAGCAGCTCAGCGCGGAGAAGGCGCTGAAAGCAGGCCTCATCGACAAGGTTGTTCCTGCTGATTCGCTGATCGCTGAGGCCAAAGCCTGGCTCAAGACCGAACCGGCGGCGGCGAAGCCCTGGGATGTGAAAGGCTTCAAGGTCCCCGGCGGCGCGCCCAACACGCCTGCAGGCAAGCAACTCTTCATGGCGACGAATGCCATGGTGCACGAGAAAACCTATGGGAACTTTCCTGCCTCACGGGCAATTCTCTCGTGTCTGTATGAAGGCCTGATCGTCGACATGGACGGTGGCCTGAAGGTCGAAGCCCGCTACTTCACGCAGCTGATGCTGGACCCTGTCGCCGGCAACATGGTGCGTACGCTCTTTCTCGGCGTACAGGCAGCCAACAAGCTGCACCGTCGTCCCGAGGGCGTTCCGAAGTCAAAGGTCAAGAAGCTGGGGATGCTCGGCGCCGGACTTATGGGCGCGGGAATCGCTTACGTATCTGCATCCGTCGGCATCGAAGTTGTCTTGATCGATGTCAGCCAGGAGGGCGCGGACAAGGGCAAGGACTACTCGCGCAAACTCTGCGACAAGATGATTTCGCGGGGACGCATGAGCGAGGAGAAGGCGCAGGCGCTACTCGACCGCATCACGCCCACGACCGACTACTCCAAACTTGAAGGAGCGGATTTCGTTGTTGAGGCAGTGTTTGAAGACCGTGACATCAAGGCGAAAGTCACTCAGCAGGCAGAAGCTGTCATTCTGAAGGACGCGGTGTTTGGTTCAAACACCTCGACGCTTCCGATTACCGGCCTTGCCGAGGCGTCGTCGCGGCCGGAGAACTTCATTGGAATCCATTACTTCTCTCCGGTCGAGAAGATGGCGCTCGTCGAAGTGATCGTCGGTGAAAAGACCACCGATGAGACGCTGGCCCGCACGCTCGACTACATTCAGCAGATCCGAAAGACTCCGATCGTCGTCAACGACAGCCGCGGTTTTTACACGAGCCGCGTGTTCGGCACCTTCATCAACGAAGGCATGGCAATGTTGAACGACGGGGTGCCGGCAGCCGCTATCGAAAACGTCGCCAAACAAACGGGTATGCCGATGGCGCCCCTCGCGCTGAGTGACGACCTGAGCCTTGAGCTCTTTGAGCACGTGCGACAGCAGAACAAGACGGACCTCGGCGAGAACTACGTCCCGAACGTGAGTGACCCGACCGTTCAGAAGATGCTGGCGGCGAAGCGAACCGGCCGCCGCGGCGGGGCCGGCTTCTACGACTACTCCGAAGAAGGAAAGCGTGTCGCACTGTGGAGCGGACTGCGCGAGATGTTCCCCGCGGAGTCGAGCAAAGAGGTCGACATTCAGGAGCTGCGTGATCGCTACCTTTACGTCCAGGCGATTGAGACTGCTCGCTGCGTAGAAGAGGGCGTGATCGAGTCCGCCATCGACACGGACGTCGGCTCTATCCTCGGGTGGGGCTTTGCTCCCTGGACCGGCGGCCCGCTCTCGTACATCGACATGATCGGAGCAGCGAAGTTCGTGGAACGGGCAGATTACCTGGCTGACTCCTTCGGCGAGCGCTTCCGAGTGCCTCAGCTGTTGCGCGATATGGCAGCAAAGGGCGAGCGCTTTCACAGCTGACGGAGGCGAAGATTCACCCTCACACACGCCGTCTGAGGATGAGCGGGCTGTGGGTAGAAGTGGCGTTTGCGGTCGATTTCGCCTGCAGGCGCCATCTCTCGTTACAGGCCCGGCGTTTTGCTCAGCGTTGGCTCCCGGCCGGCAGTAGGAATCGGATTGACCGGCCAGTTTCTCGGGGTTAGCGAACCCGCAGCCGAGCCAGCCCGGCTTGGCGATGACGACTACACCAGAGGGACCATGGCGTTTCAGGAAATCGAAGAACTGTTGGGTGATGAGGCACAGTCGCTGTTGGAGCACACCTGCACCACAGTGCCGGCGTCACAGCTGCACCAGCCCGGCGCTGATTTTGTCAGCAGAGTCTTCATCCAGTCGGATCGCAAAGCGCAGGTTCTCGTCAACCTGCAGCGCATCCTGGGCCACGGCCGCCTGGCCAACACCGGGTACGTGTCCATCCTCCCTGTGGACCAGGGCATTGAGCACACGGGCGGCGCTTCGTTTGCACCAAACCCGGCGTACTTTGACCCCTCAAACATCTGCGAGCTGGCAATCGAAGGCGGCTGCAACGCAGTGGCGACGACCTACGGTGTCCTGGCCTCTGTCGCGCGCACCTACGCTCACCGAATCCCCCTCATTCTCAAGTTCAATCATAACGAGCTGCTGACCTACCCGGCGAAGTTTGACCAGGTTGCGTTCGCGCAGATTGAGCAGGCCTTCGAGATGGGCTGTGCTGCGGTCGGTGCGACCATCTACTTTGGCAGTGACCAGTCTTCGCGGCAGATTCAGGAGGTCTCTGCTGCGTTTGAGCGCGCTCATGAGCTCGGCATGGCGACAATCCTCTGGTGCTACCTGCGCAATTCAGACTTCAAGAAGGACGGCACGGACTATCACGTCGCCGCGGACACCACCGGCCAGGCAATTCACCTGGGCGCGACGATCGGCGCCGACATCGTGAAGCAGAAACTGCCCGAGAACAATGGCGGCTTTCCGGCGATCGGCTTCGCCAAGTCGCACCCGAAGATGTACTCAGACCTGTGCACGGACCACCCGATTGACCTCGTGCGGTACCAGGTCGCAAATGCGTACATGGGGCGCATCGGCCTCATCAACTCCGGCGGCGCGTCCGGCGAAAACGACTTCGCGCAGGCGGTTCGTACCGCGGTAGTGAACAAGCGCGGCGGCGGAATGGGCCTGATCTCGGGGCGTAAGGCATTCCAGCGCCCGCTCAAAGATGGCGTCCGCCTTCTGAACCTCATTCAGGACGTGTATCTCGCGAAGGAGATTACGATCGCCTGATTGGCGACCAGGCGCCGGTACATTTCGTTGACAGCTATAGGCATGTGCCATATTGCGTCTGCCCCGTTTGCGCGGGTGGTGGAACTGGTAGACACGCAGGATTCAGATTCCTGTGCCCGTTTGGGTGTGAGGGTTCGACTCCCTCCTCGCGCACTGCTGACTATGCGCAGCACCGCTGAATAAGCGGAGAATCCGGGCAGCATCGATGTTGGTGCGAACCGTCCGGTACGACCAGATAAAGGTAGGTTTGAAAAAAAGTGAAGATGGGTTCGAGGATGCCCTGATCAAGATTCTCAAGTCCGCAAAGCGCGGATTGTCGGTGCGAGAGGTCCAGCACAGGCTGGGACCCCTCGCAGAAGGTGTGAGCGTCAAACGTGCGCTCAAGAAGCTGTCGACCGACGCAAAGGCTGTGCGCCTTGACGGTTCGACGTACGCGATCGCTCCAAAGAGCTTCGCGAAGAAGGTCTCAAAGCAGCGTCCTGCAAAGGAAGGCGGCTCACGAAGACGTCCACAGGGAGACAGCAGATCCAGGCGAAGCGGCGGCGGAAAACCGCAGGGCAGGTCCAAAGCGGAGATGCTGCCCGGAATTCGTGCCGGCGAACGTAACGCGACGAAGCTGCTCGATCAGCTCTCAAGCGGGCTGGGTATCGATACAGCGTTCTCTGAAGAGGCGATCAGCATCGCCGAAGCCGCGCGCTCGCCCAAGCGGGTGCCGGCAGATTACCGCGACATGCGAGACATCCCGCTGGTTACCATCGACGGTGCGGACGCGAAGGACTTTGATGACGCCGTATACGCCCGCGCTGAGGGTGGCGACATCATACTGCTGGTCGCGATCGCCGACGTCTCGCACTATGTGCAGGAAGGCTCTGCGCTCGACATCGAAGCCCGAGACCGAGGCTCCTCCGTGTATCTTCCGGGTCGCGTATACCCGATGCTGCCCGAGGCCCTCTCGAATGACGTGTGCTCGCTGAAGCCGCGGGTGAATCGTCGCTGTGCGTGGGTCGAGATTCGATTCAACGGCAAAGGCCAGCGTACCTGGTACGATGTCGGCTTCGGCGTCATGCGATCAAAGGCCCGCCTTACGTACACGCAGGTCACGAAGTACTTTGAAGACAGCCGGCGGCGTAAGGGGATTCCGGATGAGGTCACGGACTCATTGCGTACGCTTCGCCGCCTGTGGAAGCGGCTGAACCGCATGCGGATGAGGCGCGGCACGCTCGATATTGAGCTGTCGGACAATCAGATTGTAATCAGTGACGACGGCTCGCGGGTCGCGGGTGTTGAAGCCCGCCCGCGTCTTGAGGCGCACCAGCTCGTCGAAGAGTGCATGCTGGCGGCGAACGAGACGGTGGCCGACTTCTTTGTCACTTCGAGAGCGCCGATCGTGAATCGCCGGCATGATTCGCCGGACGACGAAAAGCTGCGCGATGTGGGGCGCCTGGCGGAGGCGCTGGATCCCTCCTCGCCGCGGTACTTCGGCGTGCCGAATCTTGAGAACATCGGCGAGCTCCTGCTGCATTTCAAGGGCCGCCCCGAGTATCGCGTCGTCGCGACGATGGTACTCAGGGCAATGGCGAAGGCGACCTACGACGTCGAATCGGAAGGGCATTACGGCATCGGCGCCGGCAAGTACGCGCACTTCACATCGCCCATCCGTCGCTACGCCGACCTGGCGGTCCATCGCGGACTTCGAGACCTGGTGCAGGACAAGCAGCCTCGTGGACTGCGCAAGCGCATGAATCGAAGTATGCGCGATGCTGCGGAGTGGGCGAACAGCGGTGAAGAACGCGCTGTGAAAGCCGAGCGAACCGCACAACGGTTGCTGAGCGCGCTGTCGATGGAAGACCGCGTCGGCGAAGTCTTTGACGCGATCATTACCGACATCAAGAGCTACGGCTGCTTCGTGGCGTTACTCGACCCGCCGGTGGATGCGCTGATGGGAATTTGGAACCTGAACGGCGACCATTACACGCTGGACGAAGAGGCCTACGCTCTTGTCGGCCGGCGCACAGGCCACCGGCTTCAGGTGGGTGACGTGCTGCCGGTGCGCTGCATCGAGGTTCGCGTCGAAGAAGGCAAAGTCGGCGTCGCTCCCGCTGAGGAATAGCGCTCGGCACGGGGAAGCTACGGAGCACCACCTGTTCGGTCCGGTTGTGACGCGGGAGTTGGGTGGCCTTCGTGGCCTTCGTGGCCTTCGTGGCCTTCGTGGCCTTCGTGGCCTTCGTGGCCTTCGTGGCCTTCGTGGGGCGGGTGCAGATGCAGGCCTTCCCCTTCATGGCGCCCGAAGCGTTCCTGAACCCGGTGCATCGGCGTCTCAGTGTCGATGATCGGCGCGCCGTGCTCGTCGAAGTCCTCGGCGTGTCCATGGGCTCGGCGCCGACGAAACAGCGGTGGGCGCTCGCCACTCGAGATCCACTCCTCTACTCGTGCTTTGCGTGCTTCGACCCTCAGGACGCTGTTCATGTCGTCACCTGCCAGTTCGAGCGAGCGGTTGTAGTGACTGAGCGCGGCTTCCGGTTGTGAAAGCTGGTCGTCCAATAGACGCCCGATCTCAAAGTGAATGCGTGCGCGGTCCAGGTCCGTGAGCGGATGCGCCAGGGCGCCTTCCAGGGTGGCACGGGCTCGTGCGAAATCGGCTTCGGCCGCATAGACTTCGCTCAGCAACATGCTGGGTCGTATCGACGTGGGATCGACCGCCATGGCCGCTTTCAGGACCGTGGTGGCTTCCCGAAGGTCGGCGACTCCTTCTTCATCGGCGACTGGTGCCGCGATGAGCGCATTCGCCAGCAGCTCAAGGGCGTCGCGGTCGTATTCGCGCAGCGCCACGGCGTTCCGAAGGTAGCCCTGGGCAGCAACGTTCGCCTCCTCGCTTCGCTGGGAGAGGCTGAGGACGCCAAGGTTCAGGTAGGAGGAAAACCGCTTCTGCCTTGCTGCCGCCGCGGACCACGCCTCGGCGGCGCCCTCGCTGTTCCCCGAGGCCATCCGGATGTTGCCCCGGCTCTGCTCCAGGGCCCAGGAGAAGCTCTCGAACTGCGTCCAGGCCAGCAGGAATGCCACGGCAACGGCTGCCACCCGAATCAACGCGGAGAATCGCGGCGTTGTCGTTGTCGGCGGAACCGTGCTCCGAACGTCTGCGGTTGCCGCAACGACGCCCAGGACGCAGAGAATCGCGGGGTTCAGCGCGCCGGCTGACGCACCAAAGAGCGCCGCGTAAGTCACCGCCGCAGCAGCGAGGCAGGCGCCCTCAGACTTTCGCGTTGCAGACTCCTCCGCGCCTGCGCGCTCGTCTGTTCGCCGAATCGGCCCGAAGGCGATGGAGAAAAGCGCGAAGAGGATCAAGAGCGGGACCATGAATCCGCACTCTGCCGCAAGCTGTAGAAAAGGGGAGGGCGCCACCGCCGGAGGACGGGGAACGTCGCCCTCGAAGAAAGCCGGGTCTACCGCCGAGTAGTAGCGCGGGGCAGTCCCAATCCACGACCCGGGTCCTCGGCCGAACGGCTGGGATTCCCCCGCCATCTTCATCGCAACGTCAAAGAAGAATCCGCGGGCATGCCGATCCTCTGTCGACGTCGGAGCTCCGAAATCGAAAGCAGACAGCTCCTCGGTTTGAATCACGATCTGTGTAGCTTCAGGGTCAACGACAATCTGCCGTTCGGGCAGCGCCAGGGCGATTACAACCGCGATGACTGAGGGCGCTGCGAGGGCGGTGATCAGGAGTCGTGGTCCGGCCGGGCTGGGCGTGAGCGCCCAGATGCCACCGGCGACAGCGAGGCCGAGAATCGGCAGCGCGACAAGATTCGGAGGGAGCGTGATACCGAGTCCGATCGCCGCCGCCGCGATGCCGGCCGCAGCCACGCTGCGCGCAGCCCCGGGGGCTCGGTGTAGCAGGGCAGCGAGAGTGGGCAGAGCAAGAGCGAAGAACGAGGCGGCAGTGATACGGTCGTCGAACGTGCTGTAGATTTCGGTGATCGCGGTCACGAAAGGTGTCGGCTCCGGGATCAGGATACCAACGCGCTGAACCAGCGCCGCCGCGAGGGCGCCGATCGCGGCGATGCCAACTCCAAAGGACGCAGATCGCGCTGCATCGAATCCTCCACGTGGAGACAGAATCCAGGTCGCCGGGATCAGCGGCAGCGCAAGCAGGGCCACCCGGTCAAACGCAGCCGACTCGCCTCCGTGAGCGATTGAGAGGACTGCCGTCATAAAGGCGGCGATCAGCAACGCGCCGGTCGATGTGTGAAACCTTCGTGCGGCGCCCGTTGGCGGCGCGATGGCCCAGAGCAGCGTCGAAACCGCACCAAGAATGGCTGCGACCGCAAGCTGGCCGGTACTGTAAGTCAGCACGCCACTGAATGAGCACAGGGCTGCTGCGGCGATTGTGGTCGCGACTACAGCTTCGCCGGCCCTTCCGTGCCAGGTCGCGGACGGCGATTGGGTTGCGTTATCGTGCATGTTTCGGTGTACGGGACCAGAAGAGGGCTGCATGCTATGTCAGCGATCTGATGCACGATCAACCCGCAACTACAGAGGAAGAGCTGGAGACGGCCTACCTCGAAACGCCCAGTCCCCGCCGCCCGATCCGGGCCTGGCTGGCGTCGATTCTCTGTCCCGGACTCGGCTGGGCTTATCTTGGCCGGCCCGGCGTCGGCGTCGCTGTAAACCTGCTCTCAGTGCTGCTCTGGGTCTTCTTCGTCGCCCTTTGGACGATGTTGAAGTTCTATCCTCTCTATCCCTTTCTCTGGTTCCTCGCGATCTGGGCCGCCGTCCTCGCCATGAACGCGGCGGACGTGCGCGCCCACGCCGAACGGTTTGGTGAGGACTACCAGCTGCGCCCCTCGAATCACGCGCTCGCGTACGTGCTGGTTGTTGCGCTCTCCTTCATCCTGCCCCTGGTCGCGCTGCAGCAGTTCACACAGCGAAACCTCTGGATGATGGTGCATGTCGCCGACGGTACGATGCACCCGACACTCGTCAGTGGAGATCGCGTGCTGGTCGATCGAGCCGTGTACCTTTCAGGTGACCCGGAGCGCGGCGATGTCGTCGTCTTCCAGCTTCCGGAGAGGGGCCGCGAGCTGCACGTCGGGCGGATTATCGGCGTGCCCGGGGACACGGTTCATGTACGCGATGATCAGCCGGTCGTGAACGACCAGCTCCGTATCCGCGAAGAGCTCAGCGAGGACGGCGAGTTGAGGATCGGCGAAGTCGCCGGCGATGCCCCGGAGGGCCTGATTCGCTACGTCGAACATGCAGGCACACAGTGGTACACCACCTCGGCGCGTGCCTATCCAACGACCTTATCGATCGACCCGGTGCAGCTGGGTCCCGATGAGTATTTCATTCTCAACGACAACCGATCCGCGTCCTTCGATAGTCGCGAGATCGGGGCTGTATCCCGGGACGACGTCCTCGGTATGCCGCTGTACGTCTCAAGCACCGGCGGAGAACGAGCCGAGCTTGGGAGGCAGCGCAGCGGGCGCCGGCTGCAGTTTCCGCGACTTCCGGGACGGCCGGCGAACGCCCGAGCCGAGTGAGCAGCGCGTGCACTGCGGAGCGCTCGCGTGTATGTCCCTGCGGAGTCTACCGCAGCGTTCGCGGGCCGTGATCGCGTGGGAAGAGGGCGAAGAAGATGAAGCCATCAAAGTCAGCACATAGTCTGGCCGGGGTCTGGCGGCAGGGTGCCGCGACGCTCGGCGCCGCCGCCGTCGGTGCTGCGTCACTTGCCGGCTGCAGCGCAGCGACCGTTGCCGCCCCGGACGATGCCATCGACGCGTGGGTCAGCGCAGTCGAGCGTGGGAATTGGGACCGCGCCTGGGAGCTGCTCAGCCAGGATGGTCGGCGTGGACGCTCTCAGGCTGAGTTTCGACAATGGGCTGCCGCCAACGCAGACGCGCTGCGCGCAGAGGCCGAAGGCCTTCGAGTGGCGCGTGAGTCGAAGGTCGCCGCCGTACGCGCCTGGATTCCGCTTGACGCCGCGCACGACGTTGAGCTCACATGGTCTGACGGGCGATGGTTCCTTGCGGAGAACATGCCACTCCTCGGCGGAGCGGACACTCCAATGCAGGCGATGTCTGCGGTCGCTGCTCTTATCGAATCACCTGAGCTGGAGTCGCTGCTGCGGGTGATGGGACCCTCGCTTCGGGCGCGGTACGAAGCGGAGCTCAGCGCGCTCAGCGCAGCGCTCATCGCAGGGGCCGGGCAGGAAGTTGTCGTCAATGGCGATACCGCGACCGTTTCGATTGACGAGCTGACCTTTCGCCTCGTCCGCGTCGACGGCGCGTGGATGCTGGACGGCATCAACCAGCTCTACGATTACAACAACTACGACTACTACGATTGGTAGTTGGGTCGTCGCCGGTCCGACGATTTTTTGCCGAGCTTCGGAACGACGCATACTGTGAACCGCGTCGCTACCCGGAGACTGACATGGAACGCCGAATTGATGAACGCCGACCCCTGCGAGTGCTGCTGAACGCCTTTCAACGGGGCGTTCCGGTGATCTGTGCCGCAGAGGACATCTCAACGAGCGGTATTCGACTCCGCACCGTGTTGAACGGCCGGCGACTGAGCGATGATCGTCTCCACATGGAGTTTCAGTTGCCTGACGACAGTGCCGTCATCAACGCCGTCGGTGTCGCTGTTCGCAGTACTCGCGACGACACCATCCTCGGCATTCGGTTCACGCACCTCAGCACGGAAGCGTCCGCGTCGATCCAGGCGTACGTCGAAGGTCGCAGCGCAATGCGCGCGAGCGCCTGAGTCGGACCGCGCCGGCTTAGTGTCTGCGTAGGGAGAGAGCCGCCAGCGCTACGACCGCGGCTCCGTTCGCGGCGAGCCAGAGACGATCAGCCACGCCGATTCCCGGGATCAGCGTCAGGTCCGCGAGAGGGGCGATTGCCTCGCCCAGAAGCAGGGCGGCGAAGCCGGCGGCGACGCCGATGACGAGCGCGCGGGACGTCGCTCCGCGGGCGTGTCCGGCCACGGCGAACACGGCCAATGCAGGCAGCGCGCTCATCATGATTGCAGAGTGCGACAGCCCTGCGATGCCGAGGCTGTCGGCCCAGAACAGAGGGCTTGCGGCGAGCGAGGACATCGACGCGGACGCAACTCCAAAGACGCCGATCACGGCGATGACCGCTGCGAATCCTGTCGCTACGAACACCGAGCCCGCCAGCGCCGCTCCCGGCCGCAGCGCGAGCTGATTTCGTCGGGCGATCACCAGAAGAAGGAAGACCAGGGCCGCCGCGAGTACGAGCCGGGGTAGCTGAAAGTTCTTGAGGTTCGCTTTCGTTGCCGCGGCCGCATCGACAATGCCGGCCCCATAGCGCGCAGCATCCATCGTCGGAACTTCATCGGATGCGGTCGCCAGCAGAACGGACTCGATACGGTCCGGGTGCCTGATTCCCTGGGCGTGGATCAGCGCCGCGATACCGGCGACATGCGGTGCAGCCATGGACGTACCCATGTAGAGGCCGAACTCGTGCTCTGCGGGGTTCCCGACGACTACGGTCTCCTGCATGACACCGTCCGGCCGGCCGTCGCCGTTCTGGTCGACGCGGACGTTTCCTCCGGGAGCTGCGATATCGATGTAGCTCCCGTAGTTCGAGTAGAAAGTGGTCGTGCGGTCGTATTGGGTGGCTGAGACCGCGACGACGTGGCGATATGCAGCCGGAAAGCTTGGGAGCGCCCAGCCGCTGTTTCCGGCGGCGGCAATGACAATGACGCCCTTGCGGTGCGCGTAACGCACAGCGTCGGACATGATGCGGGAGGGGATCGGGCCGCCCAGCGACATGTTGATTACGTCAGCGCCGTTGTCCGCGGCAAAGCGGATCGCGTCGGCGATGTCGGCCGTGTTGCCCCGTCCGTGGCGGTCCAGGACACGCAGGGGCATGATGCGCGCAGCGGGCGCGAGGCCCGCGACCCCGTAGCCGTTGTTCGTAGTCTGCGCGATGGTGCCCGCGACGTGGGTTCCATGACCGTGCTCGTCGAAGGGGAAGGCGTCGTCAGAGACGAAGTCGTATCCGGCAACAAAGCCGGTGCCGCCCAGGTCACGAACCCGGCTCCAGCCGCGGTCCGCGTCGTCTTCGAACGCTACACCGGTATCGATCACCGCAACAACCGCGCCACGACCGCGGCTGTGACGCCACGCCTGTGCGGCGTTGACCTGATCGAAGTTCCATTGAAACTGATACAACGGGTCGTCGACGGCGGCTGCAGCGCCGGCAAAACCGTCGATCGAGAAGGTGTAGTCCGGCTCGACGAACTCAACTCGGCGGTCGCCGCGCAGCCGTTCGATCACCTGCGGCGCCTCCTCACGAGGGACCCGAACCCGATATAGCTGCTCGTCAGCGGAGTATCGGCTGTTGAGGGCAGCGCCTTCGAACTCGCCCAGCAGATCCGCGGCACGCCGATGTGAGAGATGGTCGTTGAGGTCGACAAGCAGGTCGATGTGCTCGCCTTCGCCGTATGCGTCCTGCCACTCGAACGGAATGGTGCGGTCGCCACGGTCTCGTCCACTCCATGCAGCGAAGGCGATCGCCGCTGTGACGACCAGGAGAGTGGGGTAGTTGCGCTTGTTCATGGAGTCCGTCCGAGCTGCGGCTGACGGGTCGCGTCGATTCAACGTGATCATCGTCACATGTTCACACAACGCCTGTGGAGCACATTCGGTTCCCGACGCCGCGTCTTCTGCATATCACGACACGTACTTCGCCGCGTCCACGAAGCGTGCAGGACGCGTCTACGAAGGAGTCAGCGCATCGTCCGCCGCCGGGGCATCTGCGTCGGTCGACAGCATCTGCGCGAGCGCGACTGCATCCCACACCACAAGTTCGGTGTCGTCCTGAGCGACGATGGCGCCGCTCATCCGGGTGACTTCATCGCGCTCGAGGTCGCCGAATACGTCGCCCGGTTTGTATGCCTCGGCGCCGTCACCCGGGTCTGCGCTCACTTCGACGTGACCCTTGATCAGCATGAAGACCCTGCCGGAACCCTCTGCCGCGACCTCTGCGTCGGCTTCTGCATTCTGCGCCTCTGCCGCTGCGAGTATTCGCGCTGAGCGTTCGGGACTCAGCGTGCTGAAGAGCTGGGACTCGCGGACGGCGCGAAGCAGGCGCTCCATCCAACGTACGCGCTCGAATTCCGTGGCGACACCCGGTAGTTTCGCGAAAGTCGCCCACTCCTCGGCGTTGAGCGAGAGCATGCGGACGCCTCCGACAACGATTGGGCTCTCGCCGTTGTCAGGTGGATACACAAAGGTCCCGCAGGGCAGCATGTGCATGGCGCCGTCGATGTCCACCGTGCCGCTCGTAATCCACCCTGCAAACACGGTACCTTCGTCGACGAGCGGGTCGCCGTGTTTCCGCACAACAAGGCGAACGTTTCGCATCGCCCACGAGTACACCTCAGGTTCCAACTCGGGGAGCAGAGAAATCGGTCGGAAGGGTAGCGTCCGCGTCGACACAGAGGGCAGCTCAACGGCAAGCTCGTAGGCTTCGCGCATCAGCGCGGCGCTGCGTCCGGCCGGCAGCTTTCCGTCCGTGTCCGGTGCGCCGTCGGCGTCGAGCTCAGGCGTTCGGCCGAAGCCACGCAGAACGACCTGAGCCAGAATCTTGTCCCGAACGCCCCGGAAGTCAGACTTCATGTTTTCGAGCATCGCGCAGGACTCGACCGCATACAGAAGGTCTCCGGTCGCCGATGCCAGACGGGCGACGGCGCCGATTACCGCCGTCGCGATTTGTGGCTCACCGCGAATGAGAGCGGCGGTCGCGACCGCTCGGCGCACCTCAAGAGCGTGTGGAAAGCGTGGGATGTTGTTGATCGCCAGGCGCAGGACACGGTCCACGTCACCGTCGCGAATCGCGGCAGCGAGAGCGATATTCAGCTCATGAACCGCTCGATTCGCCAACGTTCTGCCCCCATCCGGTCCGCGTGCCCGCAACAGTGCGGTGCCCCAAGTAAAGCCGACTCCGACGGCACCTGCAATCATGTGGACATGATCAGGCGCGCAGGCCGAGATCCTGTTGAATGGCGACCGCCACCCTCGCGGCGGATCCGACGGCCCAGGCGACCGACTGGCCTGTCGCTGTCACGAGGTCGCCGGCGGCGTAGACGCCCGCGACAGGTGTCCGCCCGTCACTGTCCGCGAGAACGTATCCGTCAGCACCGACAAGCCCTGCGGGCAGACGCCCGGGTAACGCGGCCTCGACGCCGATGCGCACGAACAGGCCGCCTCCGCTGATTGCGCCTCCGTCGCTCAACTCTACGCCACGCAGGCGGTCCGAGCTGCGCAGGATCGCGGTGACATCGGCGAGATGTGTCTCGATTCGCCGGCTGCTTTCTACCGCTTTCACGAAGCGACGCTGCGCGCGCAGTGCACCTCGGTGCACCAGGTGCACTGCCGGGCAGAGCTCGGCGAGAAGCAGCGCACCTTCGCAGGCCGCGTCGCCACCACCAACAACAATACACACCTGCCCCGCGTATCGGCTACGGTTGCGCGTGACCGATATCTCGACTCCTCTGCCCAGCAGCTCTGCCTCGCCCGGCAGGCCCAGCATTCGTGGATGCGTGCCGGTACAGAGCGCGATGGCATCCAGTGCCATTGTTCGGACCGACGCCTCGGTGTCGGCAGGCGCCGTCGTGATTGCGAGTCCGGAGGGCAGACGGTCAACGGCGACGAGCCTGGCCTTAGCCGGCCCCGGCAGTCCGGCTTCACTGAGGTGCGAGCGAAGGTCCGGGATCAGATCGGCGCCGGCCCGCCGCGGCAGTCCGGGGTAGTTCGGCAGAGGATTGCCCACGCGGCGCAGCGTACCGCCGACCGCGCCGTCCGCGTCGAACCAGTTGAATGGCAGGTCAAGGTCGTGCAGCCAGAGCGCAAGTGAGACGCCGGCCGGTCCGCCGCCAACGATGCATATCCGAGGGTCAGTCGAAGACACGAAGGTCGCCGTCGAAACAGCCGCGGGTGTCCAGCGTCACCGTCTGCGGCTGCGACCGACGCCCGGACAGCTCTACGCACATCTGCCGCGCGCGTATTCGCACCGCAACGCCAGCCGGCTGCAGGGATTGGATGAGAGCGTCCGCGATGCGACAGCTCAGGCGCTCCTGAAGCATCGGGCCGCGGGCACAGGCGTCGACCAGCCGTGGTAGCGCGCCAAAGCCTGCGATGCTGTCCACAGGCCGATACGCGATATCGACGGTTCCAAAGAAGGGCACAAGATGATGGGCGCAGAAAGCGTGAAAGGGAATCGCGTCGACGCGAATCAGGTCGCACGCCATGCCGTCGGCGGGGATTGCCTCGACGGATGGGGCATCCACAGGGGTGAGCCACTGTCGCAGGAGCGCCGCGACACGCCGTGGTGTTTCGGCCACCTCCCGATCCTCTTCAGCTCGAACGCCGAGGGACTCGAGGAGCGAGGCGACAGCTGACTCTGCATCGTCGGGCGTTGTCATGGGCGCTCGTCCTCTTCGTCAAAGAGGGGCAGAATGCCTGCGCTCCTGCCCGGGTCAGCACCTACATAGCGCAGCGCCGTGGCAGTCGCCACCCGACCTCGAGGCGTGCGTTGAATGAAGCCCTCCTGGAGCAGGTAGGGCTCATAGACATCTTCGAGGGTGTGCGACGATTCGCCAAGCGCCGCCGCCAGGGTCTCGACACCGACCGGGCCGCCGTCGAACTTGTGCACCAGGGACTCGATATAGCTGCGGTCCATGCGGTCGAAGCCTCTGTCGTCAATGTCGAGCTGCTTCATCGCATGACGGGCGAGCTCGATGTCGACTATCTCGCAGCCTTCGACCTGCATGTAGTCTCGTACGCGCCGCAACAGCCGGTTCGCCGTTCGCGGGGTGCCGCGGCTTCGGCGAGCCATCTCATGGGCGGCGTCGTCAGCGACGGTGATTCCAAGGAGGCCGGCTGAGCGCAGGATGATGGCGCTCAGCTGCTCGGCTTCGTAGTACTCAAGGCGCTCAAGAATGCCGAATCGCGCACGAAGCGGGGCGGTCAGCAGCCCGGTCCGCGTTGTGGCGCCGACGAGGGTAAAGCGGGGAAGACTCAGCTTGATGTTGCGGGCGTGAGGGCCTTCGCCGAGGAAGATGTCGAGCTGAAAGTCTTCCATCGCCGGATAGAGGTTTTCTTCTACGGAGGCGCTGAGGCGGTGAATCTCGTCGATGAATAGTACGTCGCCCTCGGTGACCTGCGTCAGGAGCGCAGCGAGCTCTCCCTTCTTGTCGATCGCCGGTCCGCTGGTGGAGTGCAGGTTGACGCCCAGCTCGGCGGCGATGATGTGCGCCATGGTAGTCTTGCCCAGCCCCGGGGGGCCGCTCATCAATACGTGATCCAGGTTGTCGCCGCGCATGCGCGCGGCACGCACGGCAACGCGCAGGCGCTCTTTGACCCCTGACTGACCGGTATAGTCGTCGAAGGTCTGCGGCCGCAGTGCCGGATCCAGCGAATCATCGTCGGCGCGGTAGAAGCTCATGATAGCCCGCGTGGGGTCAGGTGGATCGGCATCTGTTCAGCGCCTCGTCATCGAGAGGGCCTTTCTGAGCAGGGACTCAACCGGCTCGTCTTCGTCGGCATCGGCGCTGACGGCGCGCACGATCGGATCGATCTCTGCGGGCTTGTAGCCGAGATCGTTCAGCGCAAGCTCCAGGTCGCGCAGGGGCGAGGGTTTGCGTGTGGTGTGACCGCCGGCGGGCAGGGCGGTGAGCTTATCGCTCAGGTCGAGGATTATGCGGCGCGCGGTCTTCTTACCGACGCCGGGCATACGGCTCAGCGCGCGCTCGTCGCCCATGGCGATCGCCTCATGAATCTCCTTCGGCGCCATCACGCCGAGGGCGTTGATCGCTGTCTTGCAGCCGATACCACTGACGCTGATCAATCGCCGGAAGATCTCCCGTTCGGCGGGGCCTGCGAACCCGAAGAGCTCGAATGCGTCTTCGCGCACCTGAGTGTGGATCAAGAGCCTGACCTCATCTCCCGGTGACGGCAATGCCTCCACAGTGCGCGTGGAAACGAGGACCGCGTATCCGACCCCACCTACGTCTACGACGACGTTGTCGATCTCTTTCTCGGTGAGAATTCCAAAAAGATGAGCGATCACAGGACCCTTCGCGGAAGAATGGGATTGTGGTGGTGCCAGGCGATCGAGATGGCGAGAGCATCGCTCTCGTCGAGTCCCGGGGACTCCTGAATCGAGAGCAGCAACTTGACCATGCTTCGAATCTGCTCCTTACCGGCGGCACCGTAGGCGCCGACGCTTTTCTTGACCTGGGTGGGCGCGATCTCGCTGACCTCAAGCTGGTTGTGGCGCATGGCGAGGATGGCTGCTGCGCGGGCGTGCCCCAGCTTCATGGCGGCGTCGGCGTAGCGTTGATGAAAGAGACCCTCGATCGCGCCTGCCGTCGGGCGGTGCTCGACGCACACCGCGTGCACCTGAGCGTAGATGCGCTCCAATCGTACGCTGAACTCACCGCGGCCGCAGTTCAGGGTCTCGCTGTGAACTCGGATGAGCTGATTGCCGCGGCGCTCAACGACAGCGATGCCGCATTTGATCGAGCCGGGGTCGATCCCGATGACGCGAATGGCGGGGCTGCGGGTCATGGGTTCAATGCCGCCTCAAGCTCATCGCTCAATTCGAGGTTATGGTAGACGTTCTCGATGTCGTCCTCTTCTTCGAGCAGGTCGAGCAGCTTCATGACCTGCCTGGCCTCGTCCACCGACGGGGTGACGCAGTTTTGCGCAACGCGGGTGACCTCGTCGTTCAGAAACTCGCTTACACCGTGGTCCAGCAGTGCCTGTCGCAGGGCGGGGAAGTCCGCAGCTTCGCATTCAATGGTGTAGCCGCCATCTTCGACCTCGAACTCGATAGCGCCGTTCTCAAGCGCAACCTCCATGAGGGCATCGGCGCCGGGCGCAACAGCAGCGTCAACGGCGATGATGCCGCGGGTCTCGAACATCCATCCGACGCAGCCGTTTTCGCCCAGGTTGCCATCGGTGCGCGAGAAGGCGTGGCGCACGGATGCGACGATGCGGTTTCGGTTGTCCGTCGCACCTTCGACCATGACCGCGACGCCGCCGGCTCCGTATCCTTCGTAGCTGAAGTCTTCGTAGGAGATGCCATCGAGTTGTCCGGTCGCCTTCTTGATGGCGCGGTCGATCGTGTCCTTGTGGACGTTGATGGCCCGTGCCTTGTCGATCATGACCCGGAGTTCGGCGTTCATGGACGGGTCCCCGCCCCCCCGTCGCGCCGCCGAGAGAATCTTTTTAATGATGTGCGAGAAGGCTCGACCACGCTTCTTGTCCTGGGCCGCCTTGCGGTGCTTGATGTTTGCCCACTTGCTGTGACCGGCCACGTCTCCTCCTCGAAACCGGATACGGGTGTTCAGCACTTTGCTAGCACAGTGTGGTGTCGCCCGCCAATCACTCGCACCGGAGCTTGATGTCGAGCGCTGTGAAAAGTTTTCACAGCATGTCACAGCTGTCCACTTTGAAGTTCTGACACTTCATTGGAGGTGGTTGTGGAACTTCTGCTTTAGTGCTCGAACATCACAGGAATACAGTGGAAAATGGATGCGTTGGTGGCATGTTTCGGTGCATCCGTTGGACGCAACCGGGCCGGTGCTCGGCGTTCGTCGCCATCGCCATGACGACGATGTCACGGTTTTATTCAATCGTGGCCGCATCGGCGGAAGCGCGATGGTTGTCAGGCCCGTCATAGCAGCACTGCAGGCGCTCTGATGGCCCCGGAACACGTCGACGGCAGGGCATTCTGCGGTATCTGCGCCCGGATCGCGTAGTCGCTCGCCACGATCCTCAGTGCCGGCACAGAGCTTGCTTCTATACGCAGGCAGAAGACGCCGGTGGATGTGCCGGCCCTACCTACCGTGTCCTACGAGGGCTCAAGTGATGCAGAACCAACTCTCAGTGCAGTCCATTCCCGACGCCGCGAACCCCACGGTCAGAAAAACCACAGGGCGCGAAACGAGCACGGTCTCCGACGGCTTCGACCCCGTGCGAATCTACCTGCAGCGCATCGGAAGCTTCGGACTCCTCAGTCGTGAGGACGAAGTAGAGCTGGCCAAGCGCATTGAGCTCGGCCGCGACGAGATGTTCCACGTTCTCTTCGCTTCACCCGCCGGCCTCGCATGTCTGCTGCGCGTCGCTGAGCGGGTCGACGCCGGAACCACCAGAGCGAAATACTATCTCGCGGCGGAGGACATCCCCTCTGACCTCAACACGGACGTACTGCGCAGGAATCTGGGGCTGCGACTCGAAACCATCGCTGCGCGACGTGATGACCTCATCGCAGCCCGCGCCGGGCAGGGCGATGTTTCCCTGTGCGAACAGGCGGCACGCGACGCCGTCGGTGCACACGACCTCGACCCGGGCGTCATCCTGGAGTTCATCCGCGAAATCCGCGGCGTCGTACGAGAGCTCGATCGCTGTCACGCACGTATCCGTTCCTGTGAAGATCAGGTCGGCTGCTGCGCCGCCGAGATCACCGAGTTCCTCAAAGAAGTCGACAGCGGCAATCCCTCCGGGCTCGACCAGCAAAAACTCTGCGACTTCCGACACCGCTTCACAGCCGCGATGAACATGATTCAGACTGCGGAGCAGCGATACGGTCTCAGCACCGACGAGCTGCACGAGCTGCTCGATCGCATCGGACCCGGCGAGCGATGCTCAGAGACGGCGAAGGCCGACATGGTCAACTCAAACCTGCGCCTGGTCGTCTCGATCGCACGCAAGTACAACAACCGCGGTCTGCACCTCCTGGACCTCGTGCAGGAAGGTAACATCGGCCTCATGCGCGCGGTCGAGAAGTTCGAGTACCAGCGCGGGCACAAGTTCTCGACCTACGCGACCTGGTGGATCCGACAGGCAATCACCCGCGCCATCGCGGACCAGGCACGCACCATCCGCGTGCCCGTGCACCTCGTTGAAACCATCAACCGCATCCTCCGCGCCTCCCGCGCTCTCGAGCAGAAGCTCGGCCGCGCTGCGCTCCCGGAAGAAGTCGCTGAACACCTTGAGATGGACGTCGAGAGCGTACAGAAAGCCATGAAGATCTCATCGCGCCCCATCTCCCTCGACTCCCCCGTCAGCGATGACTCCGGAAGCTCATTCGGCGACTTCATCCCCGATGAGAACGCTCCGCTGCCCTCAGAAGGCGCCCAGGACTCCGAACTCTCGCGACACACCAGCGCTCTGCTCTCCACCCTCTCCGAACGTGAAGAACGCATCCTGCGCCTTCGCTTCGGCATCGGAGAACGCAGCGACCACACCCTCGAAGAAGTAGGCCGCGACTTCTCACTCACCAGAGAACGCATCCGACAGATCGAAGCACGCGCGCTCGCCAAACTGCGCGCTCCCAACTGCGCAGAACACCTGCGAGCCTTCATCGAAGCCTGACCAGCTCTCCGAGCAGACGGAGAGAACATAAGGCGCCGCAACTCGGCGCCTCATGTCGTTTTGATGCAAGGCGAAGTGACGCGCGGGGGGGCGAGGCAGAGCCTCGCCCCCCCGCGTCATCTACTCACAGCTTCCTTCGACACAGCTCTGGCCGCTGGGGCATTCGCAGTCGTTGTTGCAGTCGTCGGGGGCGCTTGCGTTGATACAGACGCCGCCGTCGGGGTCGCAGAGCATGCCTTCGGGGCAGTTGCAGCTGGCGCGGCAGGTGAAGAAGCAGGCGCCTTCTACGCAGCTTTGGTCGGCGCCGCAGTCGATGTCGGCGCGGCACTCGATATTGGGGTCGTCGCCGCAGAAGCCTGAGGTGCAGAGGGTGCCGCTGGGGCATTCAGAGTTGTTCTCGCAGGTCTCGCGGCACTCGCCGTTGACGCAGGTGAAGCCGGCGCCGCCGCAGTCCGCGCCGGTGGAGCATTCAGGCGCGGGGCGCGGTGAGCAGACGCCGCCGCGACACATCTCATCGGAGCTGCACTGCGCGTCGCTGCTGCAGTACGCGCGGCACGAGCCGTCAATGCACAGCGCGCCATCACAGTCCGCATTGAATGTGCAATCAGTGGTTGAAGAGGAGGGCGTGAAGCACCGGCCATCGCGGCAGATTTCTCCGGCGCTGCAGTCGGAGTTCATGCTGCATTCGCTGCTCGGTGCCGGCACGCAGTCCCCCGCGCTACAGACCTCATCGGACGCGCAGTCTGAGCTGCGGTCGCACTCTGTTACGGCGACCCGCCCATCGCAGCTTCGGTCCGCCGGGACACACTGCGAGGTGCTCTCTGTACTGACACATTCATAGCCGCCCGGGCAGTCGCGATCGCTTCCGCACGCCTCGCCGCAGTAGCCTTCGCCGGAAGCACCGAGCACCACGCAGAGGGACCCCGAACCGGCGCAGTCTTCGTGGCTGTCACAGGGCTCGCAGAGGCCGGCCGCAGGGGCCGCGCGCTGCACGCAGCTGCCGTTCGCGTTGCAGACTTCACCGCGGGCGCACTCGCTGTCGCGGCGACACTCGGGTGCGGGCTCGTCGTATACAACACAGATGTCATCGCAATCTGTGAAGCACTCCTCCCAGCAGCCCCAGGCGTCGCAGTAGACGTCGCAGACATCGTAGCACTCCGAATACACCTCGTCGCAGTGCTCGGGTTCCAGGAAGAGACAGCCCGATACGAGCAGAGTCGAGACAGCGGCGACCGTGAGTGAGAATATCAATCTGGCGTTCATGATGGGCTCCGATGGCGTTCGCGGAAGGTGAGCGACGCGAAGTGGACAGGAGGTGTGACGCAGCACGGCGGCGCCTATTCACGTCTCTGTGCACCTGCGGGGATCATCGCTTCAGTCGCCGACAGCGAGCGAATTTGTGCCGGGCGCTGCATGAGGGCGTCGACACCGCGTGCTCGACCGGGCCCGCCCACGCGCCTGTGCCTGATGGGACCCGGACTAGTCGCTCGTACCGTGCTCAACATGGGGCAGATCGCTGTCATTCCACTCATCCGCGGGGGAGCCTACCCGCGCGACGAGAATGATGAGCAGGACCAGGATCGCGGCGAGGAGCCCGGCGATAGGGACCAGCACCCGCGACTCCGTGCCCACGACCGGGACGTCGAACTCCGGGTCTGCGCGTACGAGCTCCGCTTCGACGTCCGCGCCCGGCGGCGCGAGGCGGGTGGGCTTCTCTTCCTGCGCTTCTGCGCGCGCGGCGTCCGTAGCCTGCGGTGCGAAGTACCGTGCGTCGGGGTCACCGTAGAGCACGTAGGCCCCCCATGGCGTGGTTCCTACGCCGACGTCGTCGGCGAGGTTGCGCCGGGCGGTCCGGACCGCGCTGCCGATGGTCTCGCCGGCGAGAAGTGCGTCGTAGAACAGGATGGCGAAGGAGTGCCCGAGGCGATCGGGCAGGTTGTATTGGGGGCCCAGAAAGTGAGCGACGCCGGAGCGCAACCAGCATCGAAGCATCGAGTCTCGGTAGCGTTCCGAATCCGTCGCCCCGCAGCCGTTGGCAAAAACAAGCCCGGGCATCGCGGCGCCGCCAAAGAGCTTTTCGAGCTCGCTCACGTTGAAGGCAGCGTCGCTCATCTGCCAGCCGCGTTCGTCGATGTGGCCGGCGAAGTGCACGATGTCGAAATCCTTCAGGGTGCGCCGGACGTAGGATGCATCAACGTCGGCGGCCCGAAACGAGAGGGCGACGCGGCCATCTTCGGCCATGGACTGCTTGAGGCGGACGCCCTCGTTGTACGCCTCGTCAAGCTCGCCGCCGGGATCCGCGAGGACCAGCATCGAGGCGCGGGCGTCCTGCCGCGGCGCACCGGCCGGCTGAATCTCCTCCTGTACAGAGCGGCCTACCGCGCACTGCAGGCAGAGGAAGTCTGAACCGGTGTGTACGAGCTCCCACGGCAGGGAGAGCAGCTCAGGCGGCAGCGAGAGAGTGACGCTGAGGTCGTCGCTTGTGCGCAGCCATTCTTTGGCGTGGAAGGGAAAGAGCTCATCGAAGAGAAATACGCCGGCGCGCCGCAGTCCGTGGAACGCCGCCACAGAGAACTCGCCGTCGTCGGCGGCGCGGTGCACGTACTCACGAATGCTGTCCGCGGCCTGATACACGGCGTCCCAGTCGGGCGTGAATGTGCCGATCGGTCGAAGGTGCTGAATGTCGCCGTTCTGAGAGCCGAGGACGTGCAATACGTCGCCATACGGAACAAAGCTGAGCC
>JAUICO010000045.1 GCA_030427825.1 bacterium
ACTCTCCGGTCAGGCAATCGCCGATTGGATTCAGGAGACCTCCAACGGGAGGGTCAAGCTTCGTTCCGCTCGCGCCATCGCGGATCACTTCGGGTGTACCACCGAAGAGGTGAATGACACCGCTCGAGATTTCGACGGACTCGACCGCGCCCGGGGACGCCGCAACATGTGGCGGGTCGTAGACGGCAACGAAGGTCGCGGCAGCAATGAAGATACGAAAGTCGGCGACGCCGCAGAATCCGAAGAGTCCGGCGGCAGGCGCCGCAGGCGGTCGCGAAAGAAGCCGTCTGATCGTGGCGATTCCACCGATTCCGGTGACAACAGCGCCGACCGGGACAACAGCGACCGGGACAACAGCGACCGGGACAACAGCGACCGGGACGACAGCGGCGAACGCAAGCGTAGCCGGAGTCGCTCACGGAAGCCCCGAGGTGAAAGCGGCGACAGCGAACGCGCGGACAAGGGCGCAGGCTCACAGCGCGGAAAGAGCTCGGGCGGCCGCGGCGAACGTGGCGGCGGTCGCGGCGGTGAACGCACCAGCCGGCGGAGAGACGATGGTCGACGAAGTCGCAGCTCCAGAGGTCGATCAGAGCGTGGACCGTCTGTGGTCGAAAAACTCGAGAGTCGCGGACCGGCGCCGACGAAGATGGTCAACCTGCGTGTGAACATCGGAAAGGATCACAAGGTCGAAGTGGACGATGCGACTCTGGCATCACAGCTCGCTGAGTTCGCCGGATTTGATGACAGCGACGTCGGCGCGCTGAAGATGAAAGCGAAGCACAGCCTGGTCGAAGTCGCCGAGCCATTCTGGCGCGACTTCGTGGAGACGTTGCAAGATCAGGAAATGCACGGCATCACTCTAAAGGTCTCGCGGCCCAAGAAGAAAAAGCCAAGGTCTTGAATATGTTCCGGCATCAACCTGCCCTGCTCCTGAGTCTCTGCATTGCTGCCATCAGTCTGAGCACCGGCTGTGATCAGTTGATGCCCGGAAGCGAAGCGACAGCGACCAGCAGCGACGACGACGGCCTTCCGCCCGCGCGCGTTGAGCTGCCGCCTGTCCCGTCCCTGGAGATGCTCGACGCAGATCGTCAGTACGATGACGGCTCCTACTCGGTGATCGGCGTCATTCTGGACCGCAATGAACTTCGCGGCCGTCAGCTCGCGATTACCGGAATCGTGGACTCCATCTACGTATGCCCCACCGCGCCGATTCCCGTGGCAGAAGGCGAAGAGCCGGGGCCTGAGAACGAAGGAACCCGCGCCGGGTGCCTGCTACCGCACATCTACATTCGCGATTCCGCACGCAGCAGCCGACGAATGTTGGTGGCCGGCTACAACGCAGAACTCTACGAACCACAACTTTCCGTCGGTGGCCGCTATCGCTTCGACGGCGAGTACAGCGAGCGCACGCGTGGCTTCACCTCTACCGAGTTCGGTCTGCTCGTCGCATCGCAGATCAGCGGCAGTGGCGTAGTTCAGGAGCTTCCGACCGAAGAGTGATCTTCTCGCTTCCTCGGGGCTCCGCCCGGCGGCTATTCCGGCCGGGACGCACGCACCAGAAGCCGGCGGTTGCCGGGCCCGAGGTAGACGCCCGGATGCGCAAGGTCGCCGGTTACGTCGGAGACCTGGAAGCCGGCCAGTCGCAGCATCGTCACGAGCTCGTGCGATGAGTACATGCGAATCGAGATGGACTGCTCGAAGGGGATGCTCTCGTCGATCACCAGAGAACGCTGCACCTGAAGGCGGCTGAGTTTGGAGTCGAAGCCGACCTCCTCCATCAGCAACACGCCGCCGTCTTCCCACCACACGCGCAGTGGCACTTCGTTGATGACCCAATCGCGGTTCACGACGTCGATTATGATCTGCCCACCAGGGGTCAGCGCCTTAAAGCACCGCTCGACCACCTGGTAATTCTGACGATCGTTGAAGTAGCCCAACGTCGTGTTCATGCAGATGACAGCGTCGAATTGCGCATCCAATGCGAGCTCGCGCATGTCTCCGAGCGCGAATGCGGCTTTGGCTCCCGCAGCTGCGGCGCGCTTCTGGGCCTGCTCAAGCAGCGGTTCCGAGGAGTCGACGCCAAGGACCTCGAAGCCGCGTTCGGCGAGCGCGACCGCGTGAATACCGTCGCCGCACCCCAGATCCAGGATACGTGCACCGGCTTTCAGCCCCATTGAGGCAACGATAAAGTCAGCTTCGCGCTGTACGGCTCGCTCCCAACCGGCGCCTCGCGTCCTCGGGTAGTCTTTGTCGAAGATCTCGTGAAACCAGTTCGGACCGGTGTGTCGGGCCTGCGCAGGTTCCTGCTCACCGTCGAGGATTTCGCCCACAAGGCCCGCGATATCCGAATCGACTTCGCCGGCCGCCTTCCCAGCGTCTGCAGACGATGCCGCCTTCCTGGCAGCGGCCTTCGCCTGCGGCACTGCCCCCGGCGCGACTCCGTTGCTCTGATCCACACCGTTGATCGGTGTATCGTCGCCCTTCGCAACCATCCCGGACTTCGGCGCCGCCGGGCTTGGCGGTGGCGCCGTACGACGCGCTGCGATTGGCGGTGGCGTCACCTGTCGCGCCCGACCGCGAACCGGCTCCAGCGAATCCTCGGCCATCACCTCGTCGCCGGGTGCGCGCCACCCGAGAAGTGACAGCAGCGCAGTCGGCTCTGCGACTCCGGGGAGTGCCGGCGGAATCAAGCCGACAACATCAACGCCATCTGGACCTTTTGACGACATACACGGGGAACGTAAAGGGACGCTTACCGCCGCAAGGTACTGCCCACTTTCTGACCGAGCAAGGAATTGGCAGGCTTTCCGCAGAGTCCGCGTCCGCACGAGCACGCACAATCTGCAAAACCACCTCGGCGCCGGGCGCAGACTCGGCGCTTCCTCCTGACCTCACCGACGAATTCATGCCTCTATCGACGGCACTCCGGCGCGGCGATGCGAGAGGCACGCCCGCCCCTCGGTGACTACTTCAGAAGCTCGCGATTTCGCAGCACATAGCCCGCGCCCGAGATAATGGTCAGGACCAACGCCGCCCATACCAACACCACCCCAAGAGTATCCGGCGAAGTGATCGTCGAATCGAAGGCCGGAGCGAACCACGAGAGCGCTACCTCGGCGGTCGCCTCGAAGACCAGAAAGTAGATGACAGCTACTATCTGGGAGATCGTCTTGAACTTGCCCAGATTGTCCGCCGCGATGACCGTCCCCTCGGCGCTCGCGATCAGTCGGAGCCCCGTAACAAGGAACTCGCGGGCCAGAATCACCACCACCATCCACGCCGGCATGTGGCCCATGATGATCAACATGATGAAGCCGGCCGCCATCAGCACCTTGTCTGCCAGCGGGTCCATCAGCTTGCCGAAGTTGGTTACCAGGTCGTGCTTACGCGCGAGGTATCCATCGAGAGCGTCGGTGATCGCAGCAACGACGAAAACAACGAGGGCGCAGGTGCCCGCGTAGGGAAAGTCGGGAATCGACAGGATGGCCGTAAACACAAAGGCCAGCACCAGGCGTCCGAGCGTAAGCTGATTCGGAAGATTCATTGCGGGCGGTCCTGTGACGAATGCGCGAGCCGACTCTGCCGTCCCGCGTGGCGCCTGATAACTGCAAGGGAGGACACCCCGTCAATCGCAATCTGGCCGACCGACCACGACGACGCCGAAGAATCCGTACGCGCGGCGCTCAGGGCGAAGTGCCGGCATCGTCGAAGCACCAGATGGCATCCCCACAGACGACCCGCTCCCCGTCAGCACGGGCGACGTCGCACAGGGAGTGCGTGCCTGCTGCTGTAATCAGCACAACCGTGCTTCCGAGCAGAAAAGCCCCAAGCTCATCGCCCTGCCGATAGTGTCCGACCGGGGACCGGCGGGCGGTCCTCACACTCCCGACGACAGTCGCGCCGACCATTACCAGCGCTCCCCGCATGCCCCGAGATTCAAACTCAAAGATCACCCGCTCGTTGCGCACGAACAGACCGTCGACACGCCTTGTTGAAGGACCATTTACCGGCCACAGCTCACCGCCGGCGCTGCGTACCGCGCAGACATCGAGCGCTGCGGGCGCGTGTACCCGATGATAGTCAGCCGGACTGAGGTACACGGTCGCGTAGTGACCGCCCTCGCAGGCATCTGCCAGCTCGTCGCTGTCCACGAAGTCACGCAAAGAGTACCGAATCCCCTTCGCCTGGATAAGGGAACCGCTCCTGATACGCCCGCGTGCGCTCAAGCGTCCATCGGCAGGACTCCCCCAGACGCCGGGACCGGGCCACTCCCTCAGACCGGGTTTCAGGTCGCGCGCAAAGAACTCACCCAGACTGGGGTACGCGTCTGCAGGCCTGCCTGCCTCCTCAACATTCGCCCCGGTGAGCTTCGCGTAGCCGTGATAGATCGGCGCCCGAACTGCACGCGGCAGCTCCAGCGATGACAGCGCAGCGGCGCGTCGAGTGAGCCAGCGTCTCGGCAGAATCTTCACCACTGACATGAACGCCCGGTCCGACAGCTCAGACATGGTATTTCTCACCCTGCGTGATCGTGTTCATATGCGGCGACGTTGCCAATGCTGACTCCGGTGTTAGTTTCGCGTGGCTGTTGATCGAACAGGGCGGCAGCCGCCGGGAGCAATCGACATGACGAGCCGCAGAGACATGGTCAAGCACACCGCCAGCCGCAAGGGGTGGCGCGCGGCCGCGGCCGCCGGCGCCACAGCCGTCGGCGTCGGGATCACCGCAGCAGCCACCACCGGCTTCCTGCTTCCCCTTGCCGTGGGCGCTGCGGGCATCGTCATCACCGGCAGATTCGCTCGTGACTGGCTCCGGTATCGCGGCGAGTGGGGCCTCCGCTTCTAGGGCCCTTAGAGCCCATCCAGCGCGATGCGCGCATCGGCGTGCTCGGGCTCAGCCTTCAGCGCCCGCGAGAACATGTCGCGCGCCTTTCGGTCGTCACCCAGCTCCCTACGCACGCAGCCAAGTCGGTAGAAGAGCTCCGCCTTCTGCCCCGCATCCGGAATATCGTGTTGTCGGAGCAGCGCCGTCTGCAGCACGGACAGCGCGTCCTCCCAATTCTCGGCTTCGACGTAGAGTCGTCCGAGTGCGAGCAGGCTCGGCACATAGGTGGCGTTCAGAGAACGACTTGCCGAAAACGCTTCGATCGCCCCGTCCGCATCACCCCGATCGAGGGCGATTCGCCCTTCCAGATAGCGGTACCGATACAGCTCACGCCGACGGGTGCCCGAGGCAGACGCCTCAAGCAGGCGCTCCATGAGCGGAGCCACCTCCAATGATCGGCCCGCGCGGACGCCTGCGCTCACCAGCCGGTCCATCACATCCAGATCATTCGGCGAGTCGTCGTGCGCCATGCGCAAAGCGAGCACCTCGTTCTCAACGTCCTTCAGCTCGTCGCGTGCGAGGTCCGCGATCGCGAGCAGCTGCCGTCGTCGCTCTTCGCCCTCAGCGGACTTCACCCTTCGGCGCATGATCTCATACACACCGCCCCACCGCGCACCCGAGCGATACACCTGCTCAAGCGCATCGTAGAGCTCCGGCGTGTCCGCACCCAACTCAAGCGCGTCTTCGTACAAGCCGAGCGCGCCCTCCGCATCGTTGAAGTGTGTCTGCTGAATACGCCCAATCTCGAAGAGCAGGTTTCCGCGCTCCACGGGCTCCTCGGTCACGCTGAGCTGCTCGGTGAGCACGGTCATCGACTCGTCCCAGCGACCCTGATGCTGAAAGAGGCGGCTTGAGGCTGCCAGCGCCGCGCGATGATTGGGCTCGCTCTCACGCACCTGCCCCAACAGCTGTTCTGCCATCGTTTCGTCGGCAAGGTGATCAATAGCGATACGAGCGATCTCGACGCGCAGTGCGTTCGCCTGCTCCGCATCCGCGGCCGCCACGTCCTCCTGCAGCATCTCGATCAGGTCGAACCATCGCTCAGCTTCACGCAGCAGGCGCTTCATTTCACGGCGAGACTCACGGTGACCGGGTTCATTAACCAGGATTCGCCGGTGCGCATCGATCGCAGTGTCGAGGTCGTCAAACTCCTGCTCGCTGAGGGTCGCGAGGCCTGCAAGCCACCGAACCTGCGCAGCACCTGAAGTGAGGTCGACAAGTCGCCGGATGATGTCCTTCTCTTCGTCGACTGCCTGCTGCTTTCGATACAATTCCATCAGCGTCGTGAGCAGCTGAACATTGGTCGGAGCGAGCTCGAGCAGGCGCTCGAACGCGTCGATGGCCAGACTCAGATCGTCGCTCTCTTCAAGCGCGACGCGAGCGATCTCGGCGCGGGTCCGAAACACATCGTTCTCATCGGTCTGTGTCTCGACTCGACGCTCCAACACCTCGAGGACATCGGACCAGGCGCCCTGTGCGCGATGAATCCGTTCGATCCCATCAAAGGCTGCCGCGCAGGCATGATCGATCTCGAGAGTACGTTCCCAGGCATCAAGCGCTCTGGCCGGATCCCAAGCGCCTTCTTCGGCGACACGGGCGATTCGAGCCAACAGCTTCAGCTTCTCATCCGGATCGAAGGTGAGCTCTTCACGGCGCCCCAGCACTGAGAGCATCGCGGCGTGATCACCGCAGCGCGTGTGCAGCTCTTCAAGCAGCGTCAGCGCCTCGAGGGCCTCCTCGTCAGCGGCGAAGCGCACCACCTCTTCGAGGGTCGCACGCGCCTTCGCGTCGTCTCCATGGGCCGTTGCCGACCGAGCCGCGTCGAGCATCAGCCCTGCGCGCAGAGCATCGTCCGAGATGTGCTCAGACTGACGCTCTCGCAGGCTCTCCAGGATCTGGACGCGCTGCTCTGTCGTCGCAAGCTCCGACAGCTTCGTCCACACGCCGCGCTGCTCCGGATCGAGGCGCGCAACGTCACACCAGGCGGAAAACGCTGCCTCACTGTCTTCGAGATGCTCCAGGTATACGGATGCCAGGTCCGCGCTGATCTCGGCGCCCAGAGACGGATCGTCTGCGAGCGCCACCTTCTGCTTGAGAACTTCGGCAAGCTCGTCCCAGGCGTCACAACGGCGATGTGCCCGCTCCAGCAGCTCGACGGCCGCCGCCGCGTATTGCGGCTGCTGCGAGATGCCCCGCACCGAATCCAGCGCCGGGCGACAACCCGGGTTCGCCTCAAGAATGGTCTCATAGATCGACAACGCCCCTTCCACGTCGTCTGTCAGGCCGCGAAGTGTCTCGGCGAGCCTGAGTCGCAGGCCCTCGATCTCGTCGGCATCGGCGACCTGAATCCGTCTTTCGAGAACCCCGGTGAGCCGCCCGAACTCGCCGGAGCGGGCGAGAACTTCGTCGAGCGCGGCCAACGCTTTGTAGTTGTCAGGGTCGGCATCAAGCGCCATCTCGTACGCAAGAGCGGCGTTTTCGAAGTCGATGAAGTGCTCCTTGTGCAGATGCGCGAGGGTCATCGCCACCGGCGACACAATCGCCGCATCGCTCTCATCGTCGAGTACCTCGTCCAGGAGTTTCACGAGGGACTTCTCCCTCTCGGTCCGGTGCGCGAGAGCGACAAGCCGCTCCAGCAGCTCAAGGTCTCCCGGCGCCTCACGGAAGGCCCGCTGATACCAGGTGTAGGTTGCGCCGGCTTCCTGATGTTCCTCTGCGAGCTCGGCGATGGAGCGCAGAATTCGCCCCTTCTCCTCGGAGTCACTGCTCGCTTCTGCACGCCGACTCAGCAGAGAAATGAGCGCGTCCGTGTTGCCGTTGTTTCGGAACACCGGCTCAAGCAGGTCGGCAGCGAACTCGGCCGTATCTTCGTTCTCGAGCAGAGCCTGAAGCCCCAGCTGCGCGTCGTGATTCGTCGGGTCGGCCTCAAAAACCTTCGCATAGCGGTCAAAGGCAGCCGTTGGCGAATCCAGCGGTCCCAGAAGAATGCTCCCTGCGCGCAGCCACGCGTTCAACCGCCGCTGTTCGTCTCCTGTGGCGTCCGCAATTCGGTCGAGGGTACCGAGCAGATCATCCCACGCGCCGGCGCGGTCGTAGAGTCCGGCCAACGCCTCGTGCGCTGCCAGGGAGTTGATGTCGGTCCTCGCAGCCTGCTCAAAGGCCTCGGTTGCCCGTTCCGTATCATCGAGTCGATCCCGCGCAACTTCACCCAGCTTGAGTTGCAGCGCGAGACGCTCTTCGGCGTCCTCAGCGTACTCTACGCGGGACTCGATGATGCCGGCGAGACCCACCCAGTGGTCGTCCGCCGTGTAGATTTCCTCCAGGGCATCGAGCGCCGCGCTATCTCCCGGAGCCTCCTCCAGCACATCGTGCCAGGCCTCTGCGGCGCCTGATCGGTCACCGATCCGGTTCATCAGAATGCGCGCGATTCGTGTCCGCAGGTCCCTTCGCTCTTCCGGATCCTCTGCAACACGCAGGCGGTGCCGGTGCAGCTCGATCAGCTCCGCAGGGTCGCCGGACTTCTCGAAGATTCGTTCGAGGTTTGCGAGCGCTACGGTGTTGGACTCATCCTCGGCGAGCACCTGCTCATAGCTTTCACGCGCTGCCGCGAAGTTACCGGTGGTCTCAGCCACGCTCGCGAGGGCGTTGAGCAGCATGACACGGGCTTCGCTGTCTCTTACGTCCACCGCGCCGCGCGAGAGCATGTCGACCACGCTGTCGCGACGGTCCAGCTCGTCCGCGAGGTTCACCAGGCGCTCTACAATATCCTCTCGACCGGGGAACTCGGCGAAGCCCTGCTTGAGGGTCTCGAACGCGAGCGCCTGATCCTCTGCCGGACCCGACTGTAGATCAGCGAGCTGCACGTAGAGCTCGCTGCGACGCCGAGGGTCCTTCACTGAGCCCAGCTGTACCTGGCAACTCGAAATCAGTACCTGCCAGTCACTCTCGGGTTCGAGCAGCGACTCGAGGAGGCGCGCCACCTGAATTCCATAGCCCTCGTCCTGAATCTGCCCGGTGCGTGTCTGCTCCAGGATTTTCTCGAGCAGCAGACGCGCGGGGGTGCACGACGAGTCCACTTCGACGGCGTCACGGAGTGCGTCCAGCGACGCCGAGACGTCGTCCAATTCGTCCAGGTACACAACGGCAACCTCGGTCAGCCGCGCCGCGCGCACGCCGTCAGAGCTTGCGTCCTCTGCGCGTCGGCGGAGAATATCCACAACCTCGCGCCACTCGCCGGCGCCTCGCTGCAGGCGCTCCAGCTCATCAAGCGCACGCTCGTTGTTTGGTGCGATGTCGAGCGCCAGCTCCCAGGTCTCGATCGCTGAAGGCACGTCAGCGAAGCGCTCTTCGTAAAGCTGCGCGAGCGGTCGCAGGAAGTAGAGCTGCTCGTCGTCGCTTTCAGCATCAGCGGCGCTGTTGCGATACAGATCCTCGAGGTCTTCCCACGCAGCCTGCCTTGTGTGCAGGTCTGCAAAGACCCGTACCAGCTCTCGATTCGCCGGCGCCTCGTCGAGCGCATCCTGGAAGATGGTCCGGGCGCGGTCGATGTCGCCGAGACGCAGCTCCACGACCTGTCCCGCTCGAGCCCGCAGCGCGACCTGATCCGACTCTTCGACAGAGTCCATGTTCGCCAGCTCGATAAACCCATTGGCGAGGGCCGGCCAGGACGCCGCGTTGTCTGCCGCCGCAACCAGCCGATCCCAGATCTCGCGCTCCGAGGGCACCAACCGTGCGCGTTCGAGGGTCGCCTCAAAGGCCGCGTACATGTCGCCGGTCTCTTCTGCGTGAATGCGCGCAATCTCGTCGTAGATTGCCAAGCGACCCGCGACGTCGCTCGATGGCAGCTGGTCACCGAGGAGCGCGATGAGCGCCGGCCAGTCGCCCTCGGCCGCGAGGTTCCGCTTCCGCAGCCCGTAGATTCGCGACTTGAGCTCGTCGTCGTCGCTCTCAATGTTCGTGAGCGCGGCGCGCAGCCCACGCGCATCAGGTTCGCCGTCGCAAACCTGCGTGAGGATGTCGATGGCGCCCGCGAGATCGTCGAGGTTCTCGTTTCGCGACTTCGCCTGGCTCAGGCCCAACGCAGAGCGCTCGGCCACATCTACAATGTGGGCGCGGCGCGTCTCGAGCAGCGCGTCCAGGTCATCCCAACGCTCGGTCTCCCGAATGAGGCGGCGAAGATCCCCGAATGTGATCTCGTCATCAGGGTCGAGGCCGTGCAGTTCACGCAGCGCCTCGATCGCGGCATCGCGGTTGCCCAGCTCTTCTTCGACGTCAGCGACGCGGCTGAGCACGCCGGCGCGCTCGTCGACGTCAACCGCGTCGAGCTTCAGGCGAAGTACGTCCCGCAGGTCTTCACTTCGACCGCTGGCGTCGTAGCGTTGCAGCAGCGCCTCGATGGGACGACGGCTGCTCGGCTCAATCTCCAACGCGGCGCTGTAGTGAAGTTCGGCATCTTCTGCCGCACCGAGAACGTCGTCATAAAGCTCGGCGAGGCGCACGTGGAGCGCAGCACGCTCTGACGGAACCTCAAGCTCCTCCAATTCAGCGAGCCCGTGCTCGTAGGCCGCCGCGACTTCGCTCCAACCTTCGGTGCGTGCGGCGAGCTCCTCAAGACGCGGGCGTCGATCCGCCGGTCCGCCGGCGGTAATCCATGCCTTGACGGCGGCCGACAGGGACGCGGAGTCGTCTGCCAGCTGTTTCGAGAACACCGCGGCGGCTCGATCCAGCAGGTCCACCCGAGACGAACGGTCGTCTTCCATGTCGGCTCGGTCCAATAGAACGCGGCCGAGATCGTTCCATGACTGGTTCTCTTCATAGGCGACAATCAACAGATCCGCCGCCTTCGCCTGGACGTCCTCGCCGGCGAGCAGAGTCTCGGTCAGCGCCAGGGCATCTTCTGAGGCCGGTCGCGCGGCGAGCACCTCGCCTACACGGGCAACCGCAGAGTCCGGGTCGGACAGCGCCATTGCACACAGCCGGGCAGCACGCGCCTGCAGGTCCAGAGCTTCCTTTTCGTCGACCAGGACTCGCAGACGATCGATCATTGCGAGCTGTTCGGCGGCTTCACCGGTGATTCCGTACAGGCGATCCAGGTTCTGCAGCGCTTCCACATCGTGAATGGCGATTTCCAGAACCTCGTTCCATGCGTCGATCGCCGCACGACGGTCATCCTGATGCACTTCGCAGACCTGAGCGAGGTCCGCATACAGATCTTCGAGCTCATCGTCCGCGAATGGATGCTCGATTCGATACTCGAGCAACGCGCGCAGTTCGGTCCACCGATCGGTAGCGCGATACAGGCCGTTCAGCCGGCCGATGGCACGCGCGTGCCCCGGGTCCAGCGCGCGCACGCGCTCCCAGGTGGAGATCCCGTCGCTGACCTCCCCCAGTTCTTCTACCAGGCGCTGCGCCGCTTCAGCGAGTCGCTGGACAGTCTCCGGGGCCTCCGGGTCCCGCTCGACCCGTTCCAATAGGATTTCCACGAGACCACGGGGGTCTTCTACTTCGCGATACAGCGCCTCAAGCTGCGGCAAGACCGAGGGCTCAGCACCGATCCGGCGCGCCTCGGTGAACCATCGGATCGCACGCTCCGGCTCCTGCAACTCGTCGCGGCTTATCTCGGCCGTTCGTACCCAAACCGCGCGGCGGTCCCCGTCGTCCTCCACTGCGCCGGCGAGTGCCTCATAGTGCTCAACCACCTCGGACCATGTTCCCAGCTCAGCGGCCATCTTCTCGAATCGCTGCCGGAGCGGCTCCAACTCGAAGGCGTCGCGAACCGCTTCCCGAACGTGTCCGAAGGCAAGACGCTGATCATCGAGCTTGTTCTCATAGATGTCTGCCAGATCAGAGTGGATGATCGACCTGTCCAGCAGATCAGACGCATCAGCGATTTGCTGATACATCACAGCAGAAAGAGAACTCCAATTGCTTGTTTTTGTGTATGAAGTACGAAGTCTCTCACAGACGATATAGCGCGCCTCCATTCCATCTTCCCGGCTCGAAAGCACGGACAGCGCCTGCTGCATCGATGCGGTCGCCGCGTCGTCGGTCGGGTGCACCTCAAGGACAGCGTCGAAGTCTTCGACCGCTGCGTTCAGGTCCTGCAGCTCGTCGATGTAGAGTTCGCCGCGTCGGCGATGGATTTTCGTCCGCTCCGGCTCGGGCTCGGTGACTTCAAGACGGCGGCTGAGAATGCTGACCGCCTCTTCGAAATTTCCGGTCCGCAGATGCACCGTCTCAAGTCCGTCCCATGCAGGCGCGTGATGCTTGTCGATGGTAAGGACTTCTTCCCACGCATCGACCGCGTCGCCCGGCCGATCGAGAGCGTTGGCAAAAAGGCCGGCCGCGTCGTCAAGAAACTGGATTCGCTCGGTATCCGACTCCGCGGATTCTGCACGCACGATCAGGAGCGCCGCGAGGCGGTCGTCCACGCCGCCCTCACGGTAGAGGCCGTCGAGGGCCACGACCGCGTCCGGATCGTCCGCCACGAGCAGGCGTCTTCCTTCCCAGGCTACGGTTGCACCGGGAACGTCGTTGAGATCGTCGCGCAGCACCCGTGCAAGGCGGGGCAGCAGGTCAGCCAGCTCACCGCCGCGAGCGTCGCAGGCAGCGCGCCATCGAAGCGCCAGATCCGGCAGCTGCTCGCTGTCTCGGGCCAGGCGCTCCATCTCATCCCAGGCGGCGGGGCCCGTGGAATGCCCTTCAAGAAGGCGCCCATAGCGGGCGTATGCTGCGGCGGAGTCATGGAGTTCGGCGTCACAGATCCGCGCCACGTCAACGAGCAGCCCGGGCGCGGCGCCATCGTCGATCGCAATGCGGCGCTCATGCACCTCAACGACCTGGTCCCACGCGCGTCGGCCGCTGTAGGCATCTACCAGAAGGCTGGCAGCCATCTCGCTGCTCGCGTCTTCATCGACCATCTCGCTCAGGTCCTGCAACGCGGCGTCTGCCGCGTCCCCCTCGCCGGTCTCTTCGATCACGCGGCCGTACCACTCAAGAGCCATCGGCGCGTCATCCAGTCGATTTCGCCAGGTTCGCGCCATGACCAACGCCGCGCTCGCGCGCTCATCGTTGCTGATCGCGTGTTCAAGCTGGTGCTCGCCCATCTCGACGAAGGAATGCCAGTCGCCCTGCGAGGCGAATGACGAGCGCAGCGAATTGAGCGCCCGCTCCGAACGCGGGTCCACCTCAAGCGCCTCGCGCCACGCGGCCTGTGCTCCGTCGACGTTCCCCATATCCGCCGAGAGAACCTCGCCTTTTCGGATGAGCGCGTCGACCTCGTCTCCCGGTGTGCCCGCAGCTTCCCTCTGCGAATCGAGCACGCCCACCAGGGCCGGGAAGTTGCTGTGGGTGCGATACAACGTGGCCAGCGCGCTCAGCGCCTCTGCGTCAGCAGTCCTGCGCAGGCGCACACCTTCGTATGCTTCGATGGCGGCGCTGTCGTCCTGCAGCGGGCCGGCCGACAGCCGGGCTACCGCGCGGAAGATCTCGACCACGCGATCGTCGTCCTCAGCCTCGGCGACGGCGCGCATTCGCGACACCCAGTCAGCTGTATTGTCTGACGCCAGCGCGAGGCGCTGCGCCGTGCTGCGCAGAGCGCCGTCAAAAGGTCTCAGTTCCCAGGCGCTCGCTGCCCAGTAGTACCCGGCCGCTACGTTGTTCAGCTCGTCTTCGTGAATGGCGGCCAGCTGCTGACGCAACTCCAGCTGCTCGTCGCCATCAACACGCCCTTCCAACCGGGCGATGGTACGCGCCTGACTGTCGGGGTCCCCGGCCTCGCGATACAGGCCGGACAGCTCCCTCAGCGTGTCGTCGCTGTCGGCTTCGATCGCAACGAGGGACTCCGCGGCGACGATGGTACGGGCGCTGTCCTGGAGCTCGTCGCGAGCCACGCGGGCCATGCGCGTGAATGCGTCCGCACGTAGCTCCGGGTCCTGTTCGGTGTCGCCGGATCGAGCGAGGTGCTCGTATACGAGAATCCAGCTGCCGGACTCTGCGCCCAGCGCTTCCAGGGAGTCCCAGTCCATTGCCTGCGCGTAGACGCGCGCCAGCCCTTCAACCGCCGGAGAGTCCCCGCCGTCGTGGTCCAGCAGGCGCCGCCAGGTGTCCCGCGCAGCCTCGGGCTGCTCAAGCTCGTCCATGTACAGGGTCGCCAACTCGTGGGCGTCCGGTACGCACGCAGCGACACCGGTGGCGTCAACACGGGCCTGTACGACCCGTGCCCAGTCCTGCCAGCGGGCTTCGCTCCCATAGATCGTCTCCAGGGCACGAAGCGCTTCGATGTCGCCGGCTCCGGTCTCTTCGCTGACCCGCTCCCAGGTGCGCGTCGCCCACGGCGTGTCGCCCAACTCTTCGGCGACGCGCCTCGCCACAATACGCAGAGACTCGACGCGTTCGTCATCAGGCTGCAGGCCGGCTTCAATCTCCGCGATACGGAGGGAGTTTCGAACGTCGCCGGACTCACGGTACAGCTCACCGAGCCGCTCGATGGTGTCCTCATCACCGGGCGCATACCCGAGGATTTCCTCCAGGGCGGCGGCGCTCCCAGAACCATCGAGGTGATCGTCCCAGATGTCCGCCTGCCGACGAAGCAGCGTAATCTTCTCTTCTACGTCGTCGGTGGCGCCTACCTTTCGCGCGAGCACCTCTACCAGCTCGCTCCAGCGGCCGGACTCCTCAAAGCCGCCCTCGAGGGCCGCGATCGCTTCGTGGTTGTGCGGCTCGATTTCGAGAATCTCAGCCCAGGTCTGGTTCGCCATCGAAGTGAGTTCGAGGCGGTCCCTGTACACGTCGACCATCTCCCGCAGGTAGGCGACGCGGTCCTCCGGGCTCTCAGCGCCCTCGGCGCTCTCGCGCAGGACCTCAACCAGCGCGTTCCACTTTCCACCATCGCGGAAGAGCCGCAGCAGCGACCCCCGTGCCTCTTCGTCGCCGGGAACGAGCTGCAGCACGGTCTTCCATGCGTCCGTTGCCCTGTCCTGATTGTCGAGCCGGTGCTCTGCGACATCAGCGATCTCACGAGCGGCCTCGACCCGTGTGGCGGGCTCGTCCGCCCGGTCGCTGAGCTGTTGCAGCGCCGGAACCAGCTTGCGCCAGTCGGAGTTGTTTCGATGGTGCTCGACGTAGAACTGCAACATCTGCAGGTTGCTGCGATCGAGCATACGCAGCCTCTTGAAGCTGCGGTCTGCAGCCTTCATGTCGCCGAGATTGCGCCAGTACAGGACAGCCAGCTTCTCAAGCACCCCGAGGTCTCGGGAGCGACGCCCACGTGCCTTGTTCGCGCGCTCGTACACCTCGGCGAGCTCCGCAAAGCGGCCCTCGTTTTCATAGCGCGCGGCGGTGAAACCGAGCGCCTCTGCGTCGTTGGGCGCCTCCTCAAGCAGGCGCAGGTATGCGCTCGCTGCCGTGCGATCGTCGCCGAGGTCACCGTGGGCAATGTGAGCGAGCTCGCGAAGTGCAGCCACCCGCTCGTCGGCGTCCTCTGTGCTGTCAGCGAGCAGCTCCAGTGAGATCGCGAGGTCGTCAACGGACTGCATGCGGCGGAACCAGTCCACCTTCAGGCGACATACCTCCGTGTTGCCGGGAGCCAGCTCATCAAGCTGTGCAAATACGGCTGTTGGGTCCGCGTGGTCTGCGGGCGCCATGTGCACGAGGAAGCGTGCCCGGGCGATGTGCGCCGCCGTTGCGTCGCCGTCCGACCCATCGGCCTCTGCCGCCAGCTGTGAGATCTCCGTCTCCCAATCTCTCGCACCGCCTTCGGCGGCGAGGGCGATGGCCCGTGCTTCTTCGTCGCCGGGTGCAAGCTCGAGTGCGCGTTCTGCGAGAATGGTGGCGGCGGCCGCATCGCCGATTTGTGTGAGCTGCAGGGCTGCCAGACTCTTCAGAAGCGCGACGCGTTCCGCCGAGCTCCCTGCGGCATCAAGCTGGCGCTCGTACAGGCCCGCTACCATCTGCCACTGTCCTTCTGCCTCATACAGGCGCCGCACGTTTCGCAGCGCCATCTCGTTGTCGCTGCGAAAACGGAGCGCCCGGTGAAACGCCTGCAGCGCCTGTCGTTGCTCGCCGTAGTGCGCATCAAGGAGCACACCGATGCGTGTGCAGAGCTCAGACAGCTCACTTTCGCGCCCGTCTTCGGCGCCGATGTTGCCGGTCATCAACTCAAGGCGGTCTATCAATCGACGCCAGTAGTCGTCATCGCCCTCACCCAGGGCCTCAGCGTGACGCGCGTAGAGCGCAATCATGCTCTCCCAGTCGGCGTCCAACATGTAGATGCGCTGCAGCCGAACGAATGCTTCTTCGTCAGCCGGATCGCTCTCGAGGCGCTCCAGGAATTGCGCGACGACGTCCTCCATGAATCCCCCTATTTGCCCGTACGAACACAAGCAGATTACGCCCCGGCTCGCCTCTGCAACGGACCGAACCCGGGCGCATCGCAGCTGCACCGTTACTGCATAACCTGCCGTGCAGCTGTGAGATTCAGATGCTACCACCGGCCCCGTTGTGGCCACAACTGTCACGGCAGCGACGGCGGACCTCGCGACCCCTCAGGATCTCGGGTGCAGGACTTCATTCTCGCCGGCAGCCTGCGACTCTGACTGCACATCGGCTAACCCGCCGAGGCTAAGTCCACTCGCAACCGCAAAGGGGAAAGCGAAGAGCACCTGAACGCCGAACTGCATGAGGTTCAGCGTCAGCGAGAACGCAAAGCCCGCCGCCGAGGCGCCGGGAGCCGTACTGTAGAGGCGCAGACCCTCGCCCAGAAAGAGCTGAAAGTTGCCGAAGAAGCCCGGTCCCGCGGGAATCATCAGGCCGACGACAAGCACACCGAGGAGGCCATAGCCCGCGATCAGCGGCAGCTCGATGCCGAAGGCACCGGCCCACAACCACAGGCCGAAACCATTCAGCCCCCAGTACATTGCAGTGAAGAAGAGGTAGGGGCCGAGAGCGCCGCTACGGGTGAGTGACCCCACCCCACCGACAAATCCCTCAAGCAGCGTCTTCAGTCGATCTGCGAGGCCCACGCTGATGGTGCCGAAGACGATGTCGATCAGCCGGATCGCAACACTGCGGCGCACCGTGAACAGAATCAACCCGAACGCCGCGCCACCAAACACACCGAGGCTTACCCAACCCGCGTTTCGCAGAAGGGGCGAGGCGACGCCGGGCGCCGTCACGATCGCAAAGAAGAGCACAAGGGTCATCAGCAGGCCATCGATTACACGCTCAACGATCGCCGTGCCGAGCGCTTCGCTGAAACTGACGTGCTCGCTCTCCCGGGCCAGCAGCCATGGTCTCACCAGCTCACCGACTCGCAGGGGGAAGATGATGATGGCCGCGAAACCCACGGCGCAGATTCGGAACACCTTCTTCCAGTCACGCTCACCCAGGGGGCGAACCTGCACGACCCAACGCAGCAGCCGTGCCACATGCACGACCAGGAAGAGGCCGAAGTACGCGACGACCAACCACGGATCCACCTGCCGAATAGAGTCCCAGACCTCGCCGATGAGCGATGGTCGCTCCGTGGTCGCGGCGAGCGTTGTCAGCCCATCAACAACCGCAGCGATTCCGCTGTCGGCGTTCTCGATCACCGATTGACGCGCGTCCTCCCCGGACTGCGACAGACGCATGTCCCCCGACATCCGCGTGACGCTCAACCAGAGGAAGAACGCCGCAATCAGAGCGCTGGCAGCAAACTGCATCGCCAGTTTTGCGCGTCCGCTGCGTGCACTCACGACTGGGGCTCGCCTCCCTCTGCGCGGCGCCGCAGGCGATTCATGTCACGACGCATTTCCATCTCGCGAAAGCGGGCCTCGACGTCCGCAGCGGGACCATATGTCGAGGGCTCCGCCTGTCCTTTTGAAGAACCCGGGCGCACTGCGCGTCGGCGTATCAGGTCCTTCTGACGCAACACACCGTCGCGGCGTTCGTTACATTGCGCGAGGCGTTGCGCCACAGCGTCGACGCGCTCTCTCGCGATCCCTGCCAGCTCAGCGTCTTTCTCTTCTTCGGCGAGCTGTAGCCTGCCAAACCAGCGATCCCGCTCCTTAACGAGGCCGCTGATTTCCTTCTCAATCTTTCGTTCTTCGACGATCAGGGCGGCCAGCTGTTCCCGGGCCGCCGCACGCGACATCGGCGCCGGCTCGACCGCGACCGGGTCATCGCCACCAATCTCCTCAAAGCGGGATCCGGGGCGTGGAGCCGCACTCGGCGACGATCGGGGCGCCTCGGCGCGCGAGATGCGCAGGCGGTGACGATTCGCGAGGATCACAGCGACGGCGGCTGCGACTTCGCGGTTGCCGCCTGGATGCGCAAGCTCAAGCGCCGCCTGCTGGTGTCCCTTCGAGACGCCGGCCGATGCGACCTCTTCAATGACCGCACCAAGCTCGGCGACATCCTGTGCAACAAAAGCAGCGCCACGGCCTGCTGCGATGCTGTCGGCGACCTGCGGATCGATTCCGATGAGGGGTCGGTGCAGCGCAAGGTAGCCCGCCAGATGCGGGTTCGAAGCTCCGATGATAACGACATCGGCGGTGGCCGCGTAGTCCGCAAAATCCGGTGAGGGGCCGAACATGTTACCGCGAAGCCCATGCGCCTTCGCGCTCTGCCGCAGCACATCAGCCGCTTCCGGGTTTCGCCCATAGTAGAACAGGGCCTTGAAGGGGCTGCGAACCACGCTCAGCTGAAACACCGCGCGGTCAATCAGAGGCGCAGCCATCGTCGAGGCATCGAGGAGTACGACAAAATCGTCATCAACGCCGAACTCGGCGCGCAGAGCGTCGCGGTCTCGCGCGGCGCCAAAACTCGCGTCCAGAGGCGGTCCCGCGACCTGTAACGCCGCATCCGCGAGCTCGCCGCCCCGAAAATCGACGAGCAGGGCCTCGTCGGCCGCAATCCAGGCGTCGGCGCGCGCCCCGACCCAGGCGTCCGCCGGCCCGAGATCGCTGATCAGCCCGACGATAACAGGGTTCACCGGGGACGCTTCGCGCATGAGTACAAGGGGGCGCAGCAGTCCGGGTGAATCCACGAGCACTACGTCCGGCCTGGCGTCCGCGAAGGCGTCGGCTGCGTTGGAGTCCGGCTGTCCGCGGCGCGACAGGCGTAGCGTGCGAGCGATGCGCTCTGCACCGGCCTCGACGAGGTTGCGCGCGGTCCAACCAACGGCTCCGCTCACCCCCATCACATCGACACTTGCGGCGCCTTCGGCTCGCAGCGCCTCGGTCAGGCCGACAAGCCAGCCGGACGCCTCCGCGCTGCCGTCGGTTACGATCCAGATTCGTGCGTCCTGCAATCCTGCGCCGTCAATCTGTGTCACATCTCTCTCCCGTATCGCCCCTATGACGCTGCTTGTGCGCCGCCAGCTAGCAGAGCCACCCAAAGGCGACCAGAGAGGCTCAGCATTGCTTGACACGGCGCCGTTCCATTGTAGTGTCCGCCTCCCCCGGGCGGGTAGCCAAGTGGTCTAAGGCAGTGGTTTGCAAAACCACCATTCGTCGGTTCAAATCCGATCCCGCCCTCTGCCGACTCTGATTCTCCATCGACTGGTTCATTGCCGCAGCGCGCTCAGCGCTGTGCCCGCGTGAAGCATCTTCGGTTGCGGGCAGGCACTCGGCTAGCCGAAGTGGCCGGCCGCGTGCAGCGCCGCGAAGTCCATCAGCAACGCGACCCCGGCATGAATCGCGATGCCGCCGGCGATCGAACGGGTACGCAGCGCGAGGCTTCCGAGCACCAGGCCGGCGATGATCGCCCCGATGGTCTCAGGCATCGGCTTGCCGAAGTGGATCATCACGTAGGGCACCATCATCGCGTACACCGAGTAATGTCCGAAGCGATCGCGGGTGCCCTGCACCATGAAACCGCGAAAGAAGAACTCCAGGCCGATGAACTGGGAGACGTAGAGCAGCTCCCACTCGACCATGCGCGGCCACAGCGGTTCGCCCGCCTGCAACCGATAGAAGGGATAGGTCGCCTGAAAGTGGTCGCTCCCGGCGATCACGAGCACCACCGGAATCATCACTGCGAAGAGGAGCAGGTACAACCACCAGTCATCGAACGCCCCCCGGAGGCGCAGGCCGAAGTCCCGCAGCCTCTCGCGAAGGACCACCTTCACGACAATGACCGGAATCGCAATGTACGCAATGAAGCACCCGGCGGCGAGCCAGCGCAGGCGGTTGATCCGCAGATCAACCGGGTCATTCATCCACTCGGTGACCCCGCGAGCCGCGCCTTCCGCACCGATCGCTTCGAGCGCCATCACCACGTTCGGGTATTGGTCGTGCATCGCGAAATAATGCAGCACAATCATCGAGACCGCCGCGGTCACAAGCACCACACCGGCTCGCCGACCGCCCGCATTCCAGGCCGCTTCGTCCGATGCCAGCTCGGCGCTCTCAGCTTCCGGCTCAACCACGAGCTCCTGCAACAGCTGCCGAGCCATGCGGGTCAGCTTCGCCGGCCGGCGCGTTGCGTTCGTGTTTCGAGATTCGTTGTCTGTCATGTGCCTTCGAGCGCCGTTCCCGGTCTGTCGCGCGCGGGGCGCCGAGCGCACCATCGGCGCGGGACCGTCAGCAGGTCAAGCGGCGCGGCCGGTGCCTGCGGATTGACGACGGACGCCCTTTCGTGGCGAAGTAGAGCGCCCGTTCGCGCATCGTAGGGCAGAGAGATATGGCCTCAACAGACGACCGGACAACCCAATGGCGAAACCCGACACCGACCGTTGATGCCGTGATCGAGCTGAGCGGGGATCGCGTCGTGTTGATTCAGCGCGCAAACCCGCCCTACGGCTGGGCCTTTCCCGGTGGATTCATCGACGAGGGTGAGAGCGCTGAGCACGCATGTATTCGGGAGGCCAAAGAAGAGACCCGCCTCGAGGTCGAGCTCGTCACCCTGCTAGGCGTATACAGCGACCCGTCTCGCGATCCGCGAAAGCACACAATGAGTGTAGTGTACGTCGCGCGCGCGAGCGCTGAACCGACCGCCGGTGATGACGCGGCGGAAGCGACCGCGGTGCCGGTCCATGACCTCCTGAATCGTAGCTTCGCCTTCGACCACGCGGAAATCGCCGCAGACTACATTCACTGGCGCACGACCGGCCGACTGCCGTCACCTGGAGTCTGAGTTGTTTCAAGCAGATACCCGGCTTCCCGCTTCGCACGCTCCCCCCTCCGGCGGCCACAGCGCGAGATGCACCATCCCTCTCACGATCGCCGCTGGTGCAGCGCTTGTCGCATTCACGCTGGTCGCCGCCCCGCGCGTGCGCGCCCAGGAGGTCAGTGCCGAAGCCCCGGGCGTGCAGGTCACCATCGGACCCGGCGGCGGCGAAGGACTGCGACGCGGGGCGTGGATCCGCATTGAAGCCGAAGACACTCTCGAGACGCACCTGCCTGAGTACCTGTTTCGCGGTGGGCCTCCGCAGGTATCAATTGCACCGCTGAATCTGCGCGGCGCCGCGCATCCGACCTACCGTGTGGTGGTGACAACAGACTCCGGACGTGAGTCGCACCAACACCACATCGTCTTCGAGAAGCACCGCCGCGAGCTCCTGATCATCTGGCGCGGACGCCATGCCGGCGATGGCGGCGGCGAACGCGTTGAAGTGCGTGACCTCAACATGGACGGCGACGACGAGCTGCTCCTCAGCGCGGTTGTCCCCGGCGCCGACGTGTGTGGTGCGCGGCAGGCGTGGATATACCCGCGGGTGTGGCACGACCGCAGCCGAAGCTTCGTACCGGTCTCGATCACCCCCGAGAGCCTGCCCGACCGTATCCCGATCGCGCCGTCGGCCGCGGACGGCCATGACGCATTCGCTGCGGACACGGAAGCGCACTTCGTTTCAAGCGACGGCTCCGTAGCGCTGGCTCGGTCCTGGGGGCCGGCGCCTGCTACGCTGGAGGACAACGACGTCTACACAGAGTGGCGCGAAGGCGCGGTCGGCGCGGGCATGGGCGAATTTGTACAGCTCACGGCGAGTCCACATTTTCCGATCACTGCGATCGAAGCCGACTTCGGCACGACGCCGCCTGCCGAGCTGATTCTCAGCCTCGATTCGCAGGAGTTTCTCATCACGGTGCCGGGCCCGGGCACGCACCGATGGCAGCTGCCACAACCGCTGGCTTCTACCTGCGTTTCACTGCAGGCCGCCGCGCTCCCCGATGGCGCGGACACGTGGTCAATCGGCGAAGTGCGCGCCCTCACCACCCTCGACGACGTCGACTCGCAGAGTGCTCTCGATCACGTCCTGTTGCCACTGCTACGTGAGTACGCCGGCGAGGTGCAGCAGAACGCCGTCCTGCGTGTCCTCGCTTCAGCTGAGGACGACGATCTGGTCCCACTTCTGGCCTCGCGAATGGCGAACGCGGGTGCAGAGGAGCAGGCGATCTACGCAGCGGCGCTCATGCGGAGCGACGCAGGTCGCAACGCGGCCATCGAATCCCTGGCGAACAACGCGCTGCACCCTGCCGCCGTCGCTGAAATCGGCCGCGGGGTCGGCGACAGCGAACACGAGATCGAGCTCCTTCTGCGCGCTGTCGAGGCCTCAGAGATTGAGGCCAGCCGAGTGCAGATCATTCGCGTGCTGTCGCGCTCCGTATCGCCCCAGAACGCGCTTCGCCTGTTGCCCTACGCCGGGATCGACCCGGGGCCTCGCAGCGACGTCTCCATCGCCCTGGCCCGCGCGCCGGTCGCCGATGTGCCCACGCTGATGGCAGCGCTGCACTCCGAGGACGACTCCCGAGTTGATGCGCAGAGGGACATCCTTCGAGCCCTGATTCGCATCGGTCGCAGCCGCGTCGAGCGCCCGGAAGCCATCGCTGACGATGCAGTCGCCGGGCTGCGTTCAACCATGCTCTCCGACAACGGCACCATTGCGCGTATGGGCGTCGCGACGGCGGGACTTTTTGCCGTTGAAGCGGTTTACGACGATGTCCGCGAGATCGCGTATTCTGACCCGAGTCCGCCGCTGCGTGCCGAGGCGATCTCTGCGATGGCGAACTACGCCCGCGTGCGACCGACCTGGCTTGCGGAGTCCTTGACCAACGCGTTGGCCGGCATCGAGGACGGCGATCCGACGGTTCGCCTGGAGGCTGCCTCGGTGCTCGTACAGCTGCCTCTCGATCGTGACGCCGCGGTCACGGCGGTCGCGCGGCTGCGCGCCGAGGGCTGGTCTGAGGTTCGACGGCCGCTGGCGCGTGCGGCGGTCCGTGCACACAAAGAAGCTTCGGATATCGCAATCGCCGACTACCTTCGCGACGGCGAGCGCGACACGGTTCGCTCGCTTCTGATCTTCATGCAGTCCCGTGGTGGTCCCCTGCCGGTTCGCGAATTCGTCGATGCGGCGGAGCTGTGGCGGGACGACGAGCGAATGTTTGCTTCTTTCGTCCGCGTGCTTGCACATGTGGACGACGCTGAGGCCGGCCGCTGGCTTACCCGGGAAATCAATCGCGAAGACTCACCCGAGCGCGTGCGGACAACCGCGATCGAGGCTGCCGGGCGTCAAGCAGTGCCCTCAGCCCGCGAGGCGATCGAAACGCTGGCGCGTTCGGGCGGTCCGGAGCTGCAGCGCGCTGCAATCCGCGCGCTCTCCGGATACCCCGACGACCGCACGCTTGAGCTGCTGCACGGCATTCGCGATGCGGTCGATGACGGGTTGATCGGCACCATCGATCGCGTGTTGTTCGCGATTGAGCAGGGGCGGCGCCTCGAAGAAATCTCGAACCCGTGAATCCAAACATGGTCGCCGGCGCCCAATCTGATTTGAGCGCGCCGAGGCAGGCCGCGGTCTGTCGCCGACGATTGGGCATGCTTGTTTCTCTGTCGCCGACCTCCACACGGATGGACGATTCCACCTGCGTCGACTCGCTTCGTCAGTCGAGGTTCGTCAGCACCTCTGCGGCCACTCGGGCGCCGTCACGGATGCAGTCGTTGACCGCCGGCCCCGCTACAAGATTGCCGGCCAACACGAGCCCCGGCGGCATCGTTGCCTGCAGCGTAGCGACGCGTCGCCGATGGCCCACGTCATAGCGCGGAATCGCAGGCGCCCAGGTCGCGCAGTGCGACATCAGGGGCTCACCCCTTACTCCAAGACATCGCCGCAACGCGTCCATCGCGATGGCGTGTGCTTCGCCTTCGGGCATCGTCACTGCTCCGGGGTCCAGAGAGCCGCCCATCAATACACGCACGCTCACGCACCCCTCAGGCGCGTGACCCGGGAAGAGTGAGGACGAGAAAATCATCCCCAGGGGCCGAATCCCCTCGGAGCGCGGAAGCAAACATCCAAACCCGTCCAGTGGATGCCTGACATCAGCGCGGCGAAAGCCATAGGTCAGGGCCCGAAGCCCAACCGACGCAAACGTGGAAAACCCGCTTCGCGCGCTTCCGAGGAGCCGACGGCTCACGTCCGGCGGCGTCGCAACGACGACAGAATCTGCATCCAGGGTGCTGTCGTCGGACAGTGTAACAGTGAAGCCGCCGGCCTTTTGCGACAGCGACGTCGCGCCCACACCGAAGCGACAGTCTGTGCGCTCAGCAAGGGCGCGGGGCAGCGCAGCCATGCCGCTGCGAAAGCTACGAAGGCCGTGTTTGGGTTCACCATCCCTTCTACGTTGCTTACCGGCCGCCATGCCCCCGCGAATCACGCTCTTCGACTCGATCTCCATCGTCTTCAGCCTGGAGAACACCGCCGCGACGCTGGTCTGTCGGCAATCACTGGCCGTAACACCCGCAACCATCGGGTCGGCCAACTTTTCGGCGACCTCGCGACCGAATCGTCGACGCATGAACTCAAACACAGACTCGTCCGTCGCCACAGGCCGAACGAACGGTTCAGCCGCCAGGCGTGCCAGGGCGCGCTTACTCAGCAACGGACTACTGAGCATGGCGCCCGGAGACGAGGGAGCGGCAACCAGCTCGCCTCCCTGCACAAGATAACGACGCGTCGCCGCCGGCGACGGCGTCACCACCTCGTCCATCAGTCCGTATCGCTCAATCATCTCCATCGTCGCCGGCGCGTGCGACAGGAAGGCGAAAGGCCCCAGCTCTACGTGAAAGCCGTCCCGCACTTCACTGCGAATCACACCGCCGGGGGCGGCGCCCTCTTCGATCACAACGACTTCGACGGACCCCGCGCGCTCGAGGGCGTCCGCCGCCGCGAGACCCGCGATGCCTCCCCCAATCACCACGCAGCGCGAAGTCGCCATCAGCGCTCCCGCTCGAAAGAGCGGATCACGTCAACCGCTGCCGCGACATTGTCCAGCGGCGTTGTTCGGTGAATCCCGTGTCCGAGATTGAAGATGTGTGCGCCCCCCTGTCCTTCAACAAGCACACGCTCTACTTCGCGACGAACCAGGTCTGTGCCGCCCAGCAGTATCGCCGGGTCCAGGTTGCCCTGGATGGTTCGCGTTCCGAAGGTCGACCGATACGAAGAGATGGGACGGCGCCAGTCGACGCCAAACACATCCGCCGGCAACGCAGCCACCTGTTCAATGAGGTGCTGTGAGTGGAGCGCGAAGTACACACGCGGTACATCATACGACGCAAGCGCTGAGAGAATGCGTTGCAGGTACGGCACACCAAACTCGGCGAAAACCTCCGCGCCGTGCAAACCAGCCCAGGAGTCAAACACCTGTACCGCGGACGCGCCGGCTTCGATCTGCATCGACAGGTAGCGAATGCTGACGTCAGCCAGCTTGTCCATCAAGGCATGCGCCGCAGCCGGCTCGGCACGCAAGAAGCCACGGAACTCAGCGAAGTCTTTGGAGCCGCCGCCCTGGATCAGGTACGCTGCAAGGGTCAGCGGAGCGCCGCCGAATCCAATCACCGGCACCGGCCCGTTTCGGTCCAGTTCGCGGACGGTTTCGGCCACAAAGGGCGCGATCTCCTCGACCTCGGGGATGCGCAGGGCCTCCACCGCCCGGATGGTGCGGATGGGCTCATTGATGACCGGACCGGGCGCGAATTCAATGTCGACGCCCATTGCAGGCAGCGGCGTCATGATGTCGCTGAATAGGATCGCGGCATCGAAGCCGAAGCGGCGAATCGGCTGCAGGGTGATCTCTGCAGCAAGCTCCGGCGTGCGTACTGCGTCCCAGAACGAGTGCTTTGCGCGCAGCTCGAGGTACTCCGGAAGATAGCGGCCGGCCTGGCGCATGAACCAAACAGGCGCATGCTGTGTGTTCTCACCGCGGGCGGCGCGTACATACAATGAGTCCCTGCGAACTGCTTTCATCATGCTTCCTCTGCGAGCCACGAAGCGGCATCCAATGCGTGGTATGTCAGTACAGCGTCAGCACCTGCGCGCTTGAAGGACAGGAGCATCTCAAGAACGCACGAGCGCTCGTCGATCCAACCATTCTCGGCCGCCGCCTTAAGCATCGCGTACTCGCCGCTCACGTTGTACGCGAAGGTCGGCACGCCGAACTCGCCCTTCACCGCGCGAATCACATCGAGGTATGGCATGCCGGGTTTCACCATCACGATGTCGGCGCCTTCATCGAGATCCAGGGCGACCTCTGCGAGGGCTTCGTCTACGTTCGCCGAGTCCATCTGATAGGTCTTCTTGTCGGCCCTGCCGAGTGTCGCAGATGAACCGACCGCGTCGCGGAATGGTCCGTAAAAAGCAGACGCATACTTCGCAGAATAGGCGAGAATTGAGGTCAGCTGGTGTCCGCCTTCGTCAAGGCCGTGGCGAATCGCGCCCACGCGGCCATCCATCATGTCTGACGGCGCGACAATATCAGCGCCTGCCGCCGCGTGGCTACGTGCCTGCCGCACCAGAACCTCGATGGTCTCATCGTTGAGGACATATCCGTCTTCGTCGATGAGGCCGTCCTGGCCGTGCGAGGTATAGGGATCCAACGCGATGTCCGTAATGACGCCGAGCTCCGGGAGTCGCTCCTTGAACGCGGCGACGCAACGCTGCACCAGCCCGCCCGGGTTGTACGCCTCCGCGGCATCCTCGGAACGAAGGTCGGATGACACCACGGGGAAGAGCGCAACTGCCGGGATGCCGAGGCGACAAGCCTGCTCCGCGAGCTGGAGAGAGTCCTCGATTCCCAGGCGCTGAACTCCGGGCATCGACGGCACCAGCTCGCGCTCATCGCCGCGATCGTGGACGAAGATGGGCAGGATAAGGTCGCTCGCCGAGATACGGTTCTCGGCGCAGAGAGCGCGCATCCAGGGGGTGGCGCGACGGCGCCGCATTCTGCGTGTTGGGAATCCAGACATCCACTACCTCCGGGCGCACCTCCCTTCGCGCCAATCGACCCGGCTTTCAAGTCGCCGGGACGATATTCTGCGACGAATTCGGCCTTGATGCTCTACGATGAACAGCTATGTGCGCCGTTCACTCCATCGAGGACAAAGCCCATGCGCTACCACGCCACCGTGTTCACACTCTCTGCCCTGCTTGTACTCAGCGCAGCCTGCACAAAGGCGGCCGACGAGCCGACTGAAGAAGCAGCCGCAAGCGAAGTCATCCACCTCGAAGCCACCGCGCCCGGGGCCGAAGCCGACGAGGCGCCGCAACCAGCGGGTTCGGGTGACGGCGCCAACGAAGCGGCGCCGGGCACGGATTCGGCGCCGGGCGCCCCGCAGATGGAACGCGCACCGGCGGCAGAAGGCCCTGTTCGAGTGACCCCCGCGCAGCGTGACCGGGCCCGCGACCTGCTCATGCAGGACCCTGCTTTCCGCGCGAGGGTTGAAGCGAACCGGCGCAGCGTAGAAGGTGAGGCACCGGCCCCGGCAAGCCAACCCGGTCACTGAGACACCGCCGGTCTGAGCAACCGACGGCGACGCCACACGCGCCGCCCCCTACGAGCTCGCGCTGTGCCAGGCCGAGATCGCGTCCGCGAAGTCCACGATCGTGGACCGCGTCGGCGTCACCACGACATCAAGTCCCAACGCCTGCGCAGCGGCTCCTGTCACCGGACCGATCGCCGCGACGGGAACCTCTCGAAGATCCTGCCGGCCTGCAACCTCGGCGGCATCTGCAAAGTTCCGCACAGTCTGCGACGAAGCGAAGGCAAGGCAGGTGATATCTTCGCATCGCAACGCAGCCAGGGTCGTCGCTGCTGCGGGCGGCACATAGCTCTCATACACCGGCGCTACCTGCACATCTGCGCCGGCTGCGCGCAACGCGTTCGGCAACAGTTCGCGAGCGTGTCGAGCGCGGGGAAAGAGCACTCTGCGCCCGGCTACGCCGGCCGCGATCATCGCCTCGACCAGTGACTCCGCGACATAGCGCGGTGGTACGAGGTCTACGTGCCAGCCCGCGGCTTCTGCGGCCTTCGCCGTGGCCGGGCCCGCCACAGACACACGGGCGCCGCCGAAGTCGCCCACCTCACGACCGCTCGCAGCGAGGGCCTGCGTCATGAAGCGGACACCGTTTGCGCTCGTAAATACAATGTCATCTACCGACGCGGTGTCCACCCTTCCCAACTCGGCTGCGCTTTCATCGATGGCCCGAAACGCGATCGTCGCGAGCTCAATCGGCTCCAAGCCTCGCGCTCGCAGCGCGTCGCTGAGACGCCCCGCCTGCGCTCGACTTCGCGTGACAAGTACCCCGGAAGGCCGTTCCACGCTCAGGCGTCCAGCAGCGAGCGCGCGCACGCCGCGCCGAAGGCAGCAGCCGCCGATTCCGTGAGCTTGCCCTGCGCGACTTCAAGGCGCTCTATATGGTCGAAGCGCCCGTCCCGATACAATCGGAGTTGCAGCGTGAGCCACCCTTCGCCGTCGAAGCTCGCAGATGCGCCAAAGGGGGTGTGGCAGTCGCCTTCGATGGTCGCGAGAGCAGCACGCTCGGCGGCAACCTGCAGGCGGGTTTCTGCGTGGTCCAGCACGCCGATCAGCGCGGCCACGTCCGTGTCACCACGGCGCGTCTCTATGGCCAGGGATCCCTGTCCCGGCGCAGGCACCATCTGCTCGGGCTCAAGCGCCACGAATCCGGCCTCCCAGATTCCGAGCCTGCGGAGGCCGGCCTCTGCCAGGACGACGGCGTCCAGAGCTTCGGACTGGCGCTTCGCAAGTCGGGTCTCCACGTTTCCGCGAATCGAGATCACCTCACAGTCCGGCCGCAGGGACTGCAGCTGCTTCGCGCGCCGCAATGAGCCGGTGCCGATGCGAGCGCCCTTCGGCAGGTCCGCGACCGAGGTGACGCCCGGTTCGGCGGCACACAGCACATCGCGTACCGGCGCCCGCTCCGGATACACCGCCAGCTCGAGGCCGTCCGGCGCCTCAGTGGGGAAGTCCTTCAGGCTGTGAACCGCGATGTCGACACTACGGTCGAGGAGCGCGACCTCAAGCTCTTTGATGAAGAGCCCCTTGCCACCAATCGCCGCGAGCGGCCGGTCGAGAATTCTGTCGCCGCGTGTAGAAATCTTCACGATCTCAACGGACAGATCCCCGTGGGCCTGCTCCAACAACGTCTTCACATGCTCGGCCTGCCATAGAGCCAGGCGGCTGGCGCGGGTTCCAATTCGCAGGGTGTTCAATTTTCTTCCGTGGTCAACTCGCTGTTTCCGTCGCTGCTTCGTTCCGACTCCGCGAGGCGAAACAGGCTGCGCGCGGCCCGTATCAGAGAGCTCCGCGTGGCGTCGGGAGCCTCACGCAGTGAAATGGTGGGATCGTGCAGAATCTTGTTCACCAGTGACACCGCGAGGCGTTCCGCGACTTCCCGGGCTTCAGGATCAAGGTTCGGGTTGTTTCGCACAAGGCGTGCCACCTCAGCGTCTTTCACCTGGTTCAGCTTGCGCCGCAGCATCACGATGGTCGGCACTGCCTCATGGGACGAAATCCATCGAGACAGATGAGCCGCCTCTTCGCGGATGATCGTCTCTGCTTTTGACGCCTCGGCGATCCGGGTGCGCAGGTTTGCTTCGACCACCTTGCCGAGGTCGTCCACGTCGAAGAGGTACACGTTGGGTAGACCGTCGCAGCGGGGATCGATGTCCCTCGGCACGGCGATGTCGACCAGAAAAAGCGGCCGCTGTCGGCGCCGCCGCATCGCGTCCCTCACCATGTCCCGAGTCACGACATAGTGCTGCGACCCGGTCGAGGTGATCACGATGTCCGTCGACTCCAGCAAAGCCGGCAACTCTGTCATCGGATGCGCCAGACCGCCTATGTCCGCCGCAAGCGACTCTGCGCGCTGCAGACTACGGTTCACGATATCGACACGGTGTACGCCGGTCTCGCGCAGATGCCGCAGGGCCAGCGCGCCCATCTTGCCGGCGCCGACCACGGTCACACCTTTGCCATCCAGGCGGCCAAACACCTTCTTGGCGAGCTCCACCGCCGCGTAGCTGATCGAGACGGCATTCTCGGCGATCGCCGTCTCGGTACGCACTCGCTTTGCTGTCTTCAGAGCGTGGTCAAAGGTACGGGTGAGCAGCTTGCCGACGGTTCCACACTCCGTGCCGACACGGAACGCGGACTTCACCTGACCCAGAATCTGCGGTTCGCCGACCACCAGTGAGTCCAGAGAGCCGGCGACACGAAAAAGGTGCTGAATGCCTGCATCGCCTTCGTAGCAGTACACATATCGCTCGAGCCACGCGGGGTCTGCGTCGGCGCGTCGCGACAGGTAATGGCGCAGCGTCGCAGCCGCACTGTCTGCGTTCGACGAACCGACAACAACCTCGACGCGATTGCACGTTGAGATGACGACGGCCTCATCGATGTCCTTGAGGGCTGTCAGCTCGTGCATCGCTTCGACGGCGCTCTCCTCAGAGATCGCGAGCTTCTCGCGAACCTCGACGGGCGCGCTTTTGTGGCTCATGCCGAGCACGACGACGCGGTGGTTCATGCCCCGATCCGGGGAATGAGGTAGGCGCCGAGCACTGCGACTGCAGACAGCGCGCCGACCACTGTGAGCCAGGCCGCGCTGCGGCCGCGCCAGCCACGCGAGACTCGCATCTGCAGCACGATTCCGAAGATTAACCAGGTGATCGCAGAGAGGATGATGCGGAGGCTCTGGCCGGAATCGCCTTCAACGCGCGCCGACCAGACGAAACCAAGCACCAGCGCGACAGTGAAGACAACGAATCCCATCGCGATCATGCGCAGGCTGGCCGCGTCCAGTTCTTCCAGGCTTGGCAGGCGCTGAAAGAGCGGGCCGAAGGAGCGTGCTCGCAGCTGCGAATCCTGGACGATGTAAAGAAGCGCCAGAAATGAAGCCAGGGCAAAAGCCCCGACCCCAATCACCGCGAGCCCCACATGGGTGAGGAGTATCCACCCCGTCTCGTCCAGCTCTGCCGGCTCTGAGCTGCCAACGATGACGAAGATGCCGAGCAGTATCGCCGCTGAGGGCGCGACCAGCGCACCGACGACGCGCAGGGCGCTCTCCCGACGTAGCGCCAGAAAGCCGAAACCCAGCAGCAGGGCGAGCCACATGAACGCGTACTCAAGCTGCGTGAACGCATCGACGCCGACATCGATGACCAGCGTGATCGCTACGCAGGCGGTCAACGCGATCGCGAGGCGAATCCCCAGCCTGGCAAGCTCAGCTGTGCTCTGCGCTGCACCCCGAAGGTCAGCGATAAAGAGCGCGGCCGTCGCGACCCAGGTCACGATTGCGATCCCTGCCAGGCTTGTGAGCATCTTCTCCTGCTACGCAGACCGCAGCGCGCGAAGACTCTCGCTCAGGCGCTGCGGCGTAGAGGTCCCGGTACCTCTTTCGCGGCCGGGTCTACAATGTTGTTATTTTCGTCGACGAGGACGACCGTGGGCTTGAAGGCCTCGATCTCTTCTTCGTCCAGCGTGGTGAAGGTCGAGATGATGACCATATCGCCCTTCTTCATCAGGTGCGCGGCGGCACCATTGACACAACACACCCGGGACCCGCGGTCGCCCGCAAGGGCGTAGGTCATCAGGCGCGTTCCACGCGTTACGTTCCAGATGTGGACTGCTTCGAATTCTCGAATGTCCGCGGCTTCCAGCAGCTCCGGATCAAGGGTCACAGACCCTTCATATTCAAGGTCGGCGTCAGTGATCACCGCCCGGTGGAGCTTGGACTTGAACATTTCCCGTTTCATGGTCGTTCAATCCCCTTCTAGGGTTGTTGTTACGGTCGGTGAGGCTCTCCAACACAGAGATGCCGCCCGTCCGAGTCGACTATGTACACTGTCGTGGGCTGTGTCGAACAAAATCCGCACCCACATCGATTGCGCACTGCGTCATAGCGGCCACTTTCGCGCCGCGCAACTGATACCGGCGGCGGAGCTGCGAGAGGGGTGCGAGACTGCTCGCTACGCGATCAGCACTACCGCTTTCGTGCGGTTGCCGCTGGCAACCGGACTCAATTGCTTCTCGCGCTCTGCCAAAGGGCTCTCGCCCTTTGGAATCCCATGCGGAAAGCTGCGCTTTCCTCGGGAGAGAATACTGTGCGGCGCATGCACGGGAACAATCCTTCGCATCGCGTTGCAGCGGGCATGGCGCCCCGCTACAGTAGACGCACAGTTAGAATGCACCTCGCCGGCGCCCCATGCGTGGGCGACGCTCGGAGGTTGTCTTGTCCCTGCTCAACCGTGCCGAATCGATTCGTATTGCCTCAGCGGTCGCCCTTGTCAGCGGTGTGGTGTTCGCAGCTGCATTCACGTCATGTGACCTCAACGACGGGCCCTGCGGAACCGGAGCGGTGTGTGCGCCGGACATGCACGTGGCGCCGAATCCCGTGATCTTTGACGCCCTGGCCGTGGGCGAATCGCAGACGGAGATCGTCTTTGTCGTCAACACCAGCGGCCGAGCGCTCACGATCGACACCATCACCCTGGTAGATGAGAGTGGTGAGTACGGACTTGCTGACACACCGCAATTGCCGACCGTCATCGGCGCCGGCGACCCGCCTCTGGTTGTCCCGGTGACGTATACACGAGGTGCGCAGCGCCACGAATCGGCGCACCTGCTGATCACCAGCGACAGCCGATCGACAGACTACGTACGCGTCGAACTCACGCCTGCCACCGAGCTTCCCGATATTGTCTGTACACCGCAGCTGGTGGCGTTTGAGCGTATCACGCCGGCGGCGGCCAATGAGGCCTCCGGTGGCCGTATTCACAGCGTCACCTGCACGAATACCGGCGAGGCGCCCCTGCGGATCACGGACTTTTCGGTGCTCGGATCCGATCACTTTCGCATCGCCGACAGCGCGCCCGACGCCTCGTTTCCGTTGATCCTTGCGCCCCTCGAAGAGCTGGCGATCGGCATCGAGTTCGAGCCTGAATCCGGCGGCCTCGAAGAAGGCGCACTTGTAATACTCTCCAACGATGGGGATCAGCCCCGCAAAGAGATCCCGCTCGTGGCAAATCGCACCGCGGAGCCATGTCTCGCGGTGACACACGCTGAGGGCTTTGCGTTTCCTGACACGCGAATTGGGTCCACGACGTCTGAGACCTTCGAGATCAGCAGCTGTGCATCCGGCACCGACGCACAGTCTCTGGTGGTGTCCGGGGTGTCGCTGATCAACACGCCCGAGCTGAGCTCCAGCGACGCGTTTAGCGTCATTGCAGGCGACCTCTTTGCCGACGGAGATCTCACCCTCGCCCCCGGCGAGACCGCTTCCTTTGCCGTCAACTACGCGCCTACAGCCGAGGGCATCGACGACGCGCTACTTGAAATTCGGTCGAACGATACGCTGGTGAGCCCGAGGGTGATTCCGCTGTCCGGCGTCGGCCGCAGCAACATCTGCCCCACGGCAGTCGCGACCTGCCGAGTTGCGGGCGGCCTTGTGGACTCCGATCAATTGACGGCGCCACCGCTGAGTACGCTGGAGTGCAGCGGTACGAGCAGCAGCGCGCCCGGAGGCTTCATCGCGGACTGGGAGTGGTCCATCCTCACCCGCCCCGAGGGCTCCACCGCGCAGCTCCAGCCGAACGGAGGCAGCGCGACGCCGAGCTTCTTTCTCGACATGGTGGGCATCTATGAGATGCAGCTCGAGGTCACTGACGACGTGGGCAACCGCTCCTGCAACCCCGCAGTGGTGACGGTCGTCGTGACCCCTGATGAGGTGATTCACGTACAGCTCACATGGGAAACGCCCGGGCTGTTGGGGCCGCAGGAAAGCGCGGGCGCCGACCTGGACCTGCACTTTCTGAACCCCGTCGGCAAGTGGCGAGACAGTCCCTGGGACGTCTACTACCTTAACAAAACTCCGACGTGGAATGACGTCTCCCACCCCAGGATGGACATCGACGACGTCAACGGCACCGGCCCCGAGATTGTGAACCTCGACGACCCCGAGGACGACACCTGGTACCGTGTCGGTGTCCACTACTACAGCACCCCGACAGGCCTTTCTGAACCGGCATTTACCTACGCGACCGTGCGATTGTACGTGAACGGCATCCTGACCTTTGAGATCGCAGGCAAAGAGCTGGCAAAGTCGGGTGCCGGTGGCTCATGTCAGGGTGAGTTCTGGGACGTCGCCGCGGTGCACTGGCCCACCGGGAACATCTCGAACATCGACACGGTGTACGACAATATGAACGACTCGATTCCGGGTTCGTGCCCGGAGACGCCGTAGAGCGCCAACATCAGCGCGATGCAACTGAGCTTAGGAGACACCCAGGAAAATGTGTGACGAGCATCCCGGATATCTGCGACGGTCCATGCTGCTGTGCATCCTGCTGCTGTCCATCGGTCCACTGGCGACAGCCTGCGACTCCGACGGCTGCCCGCGGAACGCGATCTGCGATAGCTTCGCACCATCGCTTGGGGCGACTCCCAATCCACTCGTCTTCGACGCGCCGAACCCGGGCGAATCCAGCACCCGGACCCTGCAAATCGCGAACACCGGTGCCGGCACGCTGATCATTTCGAGCATCGAACTGGTCGATCCCAGCGGCGACTACGCAATGGCGAATGTCGACACATCGCTTGAGCTCGAGGCACCGGACGGTCCTGTGCTGATCGATGTGACCTATGCGCCCCAGACAACCGGCTTCAACACCGCGTACATTCTCATTCAATCTAACGACAGAGTTAACCCACAGACACGCGTGGACCTGACGCCGGCGGACATCAGGCCAAACATCACCGTTGTCCCCGACCCTGTGATCTTTGGCCGCGTGCCGGCGGGAATGGTGGAGGCCGAGCGGGTGACGATTCAGAACATCAGCCAGGCGAATCTTGTGATCACGGACATCTTCGTTACGGGATCCGCAGACTTCACCATCTCTGACTACGACACCCTGGCCGCGCAGCTGCCCATCACGCTGGAGCCCTTCGCGCCCCTCCTTCTCGATGTAGAGTACGCGCCGGTCAGCGACGGCTTCGACGAAGCCGACCTCATGTTTCGTTCGAACGACCCGGACGAGCCGACCAAAGGGGTAACCCTGATTGCAAACGGCGCCGAGCCCTGCATCGCTGTCACTCACGAACAGGGCTACGACTTCGGGCCGACCCGGGTCGGTATTCCACGCAGTGAGCAGCTCACAATAACGAGCTGCGCAGACGCAAACCGGGGACAAGAGCTGGTCGTGTCGGACATCGCCCTCGTCGACACTGATGAGGTGAGCTCAAGTCCGGACTTCGAACTGCAGGTGGGTGACCTGCTCGACGACGGTGAGTTTTCGCTATTGCCCGGTGAGAATGCGCAGTTTCTGGTGCAGTACACGCCGGCGGACGAGAGCGCTGACGTCGCCCTCATCGAGATTTTGTCCAATGACGAATTCAAGAACCCGCTGCACATCGACATCGACGGAATCGGCTCGGACAACGCCTGCCCTACCGCAGTCGCCACCTGTCGCGTCGCAGGCAGCCCCGTCGAGGCCGATCAAATCACTGCCCCGCCGCTGAGCACCGTGCAATGCACCGGGCTGGCGAGCAGCGACACGGACGGCAGCATCCAGTCCTATCATTGGACGGTCACCGATCGGCCGGACGGCTCCACAGCCACGTTCGAACCCAACGCTGACACCGCAACGCCCACCTTCTTCATCGACCTCGCCGGAGCCTACGAGTTTGAGCTCGAAGTGGTCGACGACGCCGGGGTGATTTCGTGCAACCCGGCGGTCGTCACCGTGCTGGTCACCGGCGCCGAAGCCATTCACGTGCAGCTCGTCTGGCACACACCGGCGGCTCTTGCGCCGCAGGAAGACAACGGCGTCGACCTGGACCTGCACTTCCTGCACCCGG
>JAUICO010000046.1 GCA_030427825.1 bacterium
ATTCAGCTTCAGCCCGATCATCTTCTCTGAGGGCGCCGGCGACTACCTCATCGAGCTCGTATCGGTTGCTGACACCTCCGGGCTCACCAACGACAATCCGGACCGCGTCTGCCTGATCCAGTATCGGCCGGAGGAAGAAGCTCCCTCATTTGTGCCCGGCTGCCCGGAGATTCAAAGCAGCGGTCTGGTGAACAATCAGAGCTTCCCCATCGAGCTGACGTCGAGCTGCTTCGACCTGGATGGCGACTATGACTGCACTGTTTCGTACGAGCTGCAGAGCACGAGCGGCGACACAGCGCACACCTTTGACGTGCCTGCGCCGTCCCCTGAGCCGCTCTCGGTGACCGGCGTCGGCGGCAACGTTCCGTTTGGCGACAGCCTCGTTGTCACCGCCGACCTCGCGACGTCGTGCGAGGTTGCTGCGATCTCCGTGTCTGTCGACATCGACACCGAAGACCGCCGCGACACGATCGTCGAGATTCTGAGCCCCGCCGGCCAGGCCATCGCGCTCTACAATGAAATCGGCGCTACCGGGGCCGACTTGAAGGGCGCGTTCCCCTCGACCATCCCTGCAACCACCCCCCCGGACGCCTTCATCGGCGAAGAGGCGCAGGGAACGTGGACTCTCGCGGTGACCGATGTGGGCGGCAGCAATGTCGTGCTCAATGCCTGGAGCGTGGACCTTCGCTGCGTTGCGCAGGGAAGCGGCGAGATCGCGTACGGCGACGTAGCCGTCGGCGAAACCTATACGGTTGTGTTCACCGGCGTCAGCGACGCCAACGGCAACGAGAATGTGCTCGCGAATCCGATCGTGTGCCCGGACACCTTCGAGGTGCGACCGGAAAACACGGACATTACCCCGCCGACGCCGAGCTTCGGCAACTGCCCGGACGACATTGAGATCCGCGGCACATCCTTTGATCTGAACGTGCTCTGCGACGATGCGCCGGACAACAGCCTGCCCTGCGACATCGCGTACAATTTCCAGAGCCCGACTACGGCACCGGACACCGGCGTTCTGACAACCGACAGTGCCGGTTCAGCGAGCTACACCGTGAACTTCGCCGATGGCCCCGGTGAGTACACGTTCACCGTGACCTCAACGACAGACACCACCTCTCTGGCCAACGCAGAGGACACGCCGGTGTGCACGATCACGCACAACCCGGAAGCCGGCGCGCCTGAGGTCTTCGCCGCTGTCTGTCCGATGATCCCCGCCTCGGGCCAGGTGACTCCGGAGATGTTCCCTCTCACCGTGGGCGGGTCCTGTATTGATAATGCCGGCGACTACCCCTGCGATATCGCCTGGGAACTTCAGGGTGCCGGCGCGACGGTCGCCGACTCATTCACTACGAGCACACCCGCAGCGACGCCCTTTGGTGGCACAGCCACAGCGGACACGGACATTCCAGACGCAGACCCGGCGGGCATCAGCAGCAGCATCAACGTAACAGACAGCTGTAGAGTGGGCGTGGTCGAGGTGGATGTGGACATCACCCACACCTTCGTCGGCGACCTCACAGTCGCTCTGACGAGCCCTGCAGGTTTGCAGGTTCTTCTCAGCAACCGCTCCGGCGGTTCGGCGGACGATATCGTCGGTACCTTCGGCGTTGACCTGGACTCCGACGAAAGCCTCGCGCTCCTCCTCGGCGCCGAGAGTGCCGGCGACTGGACGCTCACCGTGTCCGACGCCCTCACCGACGACACTGGCACGCTCAACAGCTGGGGCCTGCGCATCCAGTGCGCCGCGTACGGCGAAGACAGCATCGCAGCCGGTGACCTCACCGAAGGCGAGACCTACACCGTCGTGTTCACAGGCATTGCAGACTCAAATGGTCTCGATCGAGCCTTCGACCCGGCCATTGAGTGTCCGTCCTTCGAGCTCGTTCCGTCCGGAACCGATGTTCTGGCGCCGGTGGCCTCCATCGACAACTGCCCCACAGAGACACAGATTCGCGGTCCCTACAGCCTCAACATCAGCTGCGACGATTCGCCGGACGACAGCCTGCCCTGCACCTTCGACTGGCAGATCAGCGGCCCCGGCGACACGGTCTCGGGTAACACAGACTCTGACGGAAGCGGTCTTGCTTCGCTTGATGTCGGCTTCGGCGACGGACCCGGAGACTATGTCTTCACCATCACCAACACCGCCGACACCGCCGGCAACGTAGATGCGTCGGAGTTCAGCTGCACCATCAGCTACGACCCGGACGTGAATCTGCCGACAGACCTGGCGGCCATCTGCCCGATGGTTCCGCCCTCAGGCATTGTGCGACCGGCCAATCTTCCGGTTGTGGTCAGCGCAGGCTGCGTGGACGCTGAAGGCGACTACCCGTGCACCGTGGACTACGAGCTGCGCGGCGACGACAGCTCGGTGCTGCAGCGCACGATCACGACAGACGTGCCGGCCTCGGCTACCACGAGCGCGTCCGCTACACCGGCTGCAGCGATTCCAGATGCCAATGCTACGGGCATCACAGATTCGCTGGACATCACGGACGCCTGCACAGTTGGCAGTGTGACCGTAGACGTCGACATCTCGCACGACTACCGCGGCGACCTGCAAATCGCGCTGACTTCACCCGTCGGCACGTCGGTCACGCTGCGGTCGACGGACTTCGGCGACGGCGCCGCAGACCTTGTCGGAACCTTTGGCGACGATCTCACGACGGAAGGCAGTCTGGGGGCATTCGCCTCGGAGGAAGCCTCGGGAACCTGGACGCTCTCCGTCGTAGATAACGGCACCGGCGATGCAGGCACGTTGAACTCGTGGGGCATCAACGTCACCTGCGGGGCGGTGGGAAGCGACGATATCACAGCCGCCGACCTCACTGAGGGCGTCACCTACGCCGTAGTGTTCACCGGGTGGAGCGACAGCCAGGGCAACGCCTCAGCGTGGGCCGCAGACTACGAATGCCCCGACGACTTTGAGTACCAGCTGATCGACACTCTCGGGCCTGCGGTCACCTTCGCGAACTGCGACGGCGGCACAGTGAACGTGGACGCAGGGCCCTACGTCTTCGACATCGACTGCGACGACGAGTCCCTGCCCTGCACCTTCGACTACGAGTTTGCGGGCCCCAACGGCAGCATCGATACCGGGACGCTGCTCACGAGCAACGACGGCGACGCCGGATACGCGAGCCCCTTCGCACACGGCGCAGGCACCTACACCTACACGATCTCAACCGCGGCCGACGCTCTCGGCAATGAAGCGACCATCGGCGAGGCCTGCACGGTGGTCTTTGCGCCGACAGCCGGCGGTGACGAAGCGGCTCCGGTTGCGACGATTCCGGACTGCGCAGGCGGCACTCTCGAGATTACGCAGCCTGAGCTCAGCCTCGGCGTGACGTGTACAGACGCGGACGGAAGCTACCCCTGCGCGGTAAATTACCTGCTCACCGACTCATCGGGTACGCTCGACGATGACGGCTTCGTCACCGACAACACCGGCGCAGGCATCTACACCTACGAGTTCTCAGGTGGTGGAACCTACACCTTCACCGTCGAATCGGTCTCCGACGCGGTCGGAAACACCGACGACGACGACGTCGTGTGTACGATCACATACACCCCGGTCCTCGTCGCACCGCGGGATCCGGTCCTGACCTGCCCCGTCGACCTGGTGGTCGACGGCAACCTGAGCATCAGCGTTACGTGTTCCGATGACGACGCAGCGTACCCCTGCAACTTCGAGTACGCGCTCACAGACTCTGCCGGCGCGGTCGTTGATAGCAGCCCGCCGAACCTCGTCTCCAACGGCGCAGGCGAAGCGACCTACGCGTACGACATGAGCGGCGACGAGGGTGGAAACTACACCTTCACGGTATCGCGAACCACGGACAGCGACGGGCTCTTCAATGAGGCCGTGGTGCAGTGCTCCTTCACCTACGACCCGCCGCCGGTCATCTTCTGCGGTGACGGAATCATCGGTGACGGCGAGGCCTGCGACGACCAGAACCCGGCCAGCGGCGACGGCTGTTCATCAGCCTGTCAGGAAGAAGCAGGCTACAGCTGCACGGACACAGAGCCGAGCGTCTGTACGCCCGCCTTCGTCGACAGCGATGGTGATGGACTCACGGATGAGGAAGAAGCCGAGATCGGAACCGACCCGAACGACGCGGACACCGACGGCGACGGAATCGAGGACCTGGACGAGCTGACGAACGCCGCCGGCGCAACGGACCCGACCGATCCGGACACCGACAACGACGGACTCTGCGACGGAAGCGTTGTTGTCGCCGACGTCTGCACTGGAAGCGAAACTGCCGAAGGGACGAACCCACTGCTGCCGGACACCGACTTCGACGGCGTCAATGACGGACAGGAGGTCGCCAACGGCACGGACCCGACGGTGTTCGATCTCACCGACGGTGTGGTCTCCGGCGACACGGTGGTCTCGGGCGGCCGCAGCTACGGCTGCGCTTCGACCCCAGCACCCGGCAGCGGATGGCTCTTCGGAGTTGCCGCTCTTGCCATGGGACTGATCCGCCGACGACGCTGACTGATACGACCTCTCACGACCGTCATCGCACGTACACCGCCTGCCCCTCAGGCCCCATGATGGGGAACTGGGACGCAGGCGGTTTCACTGTGTAGGGGCGGCTACAGGAGCTACGAGTGCGCATTTACTCATGGAACGTAAACGGAATTCGAGCCGCCGTCCGCAAGGGCTTTGTCGACTGGCTTGAGGGCTGCGACGGAGATATCGTGGCGCTTCAGGAAGTTCGGGCCCTGCGCGAACAGGTACCCGACGAGCTGCTCGATGCAGACGGCTGGCATCACGAGTACCAACCTGCGGAGCGCAAGGGCTACAGTGGCGTCGGCCTCATCACCCGGTCTCCCGCCGAGTCGATCGCGACCACCCTCGGCAGCGACGAACATGACGCAGAGGGCCGGCTGCAGATCGCGCGCTTTGGGAAGCTCACAATTGCAAACGGCTACTTTCCCAATGGAAATGGAAAGAATCGGGACAACAGTAGAATTCCGTTCAAGCTGGACTTCTATGCCCGTCTCTTCGACCGCCTACAGCCCCTCGTCGACGCCGGTGAACCGGTGCTGGTGATGGGCGACCTCAACACGGCTCATGAGGAGATCGATCTCGCGCGCCCAAAGGAGAACGTGAACACCAGCGGCTTCCGCCCTGAGGAGAGGCAGGAGCTCACCCGATGGATCGACAGTGGATGGGTGGACACCTTTCGCCACTTCGAGGCCGACGGCGGCCATTACAGCTGGTGGAGCCAGCGGGGCGGCGCACGCGCAAGGAACGTCGGCTGGCGCATCGACTATATCCTCGCATCACCGGCCGCGATGCCGTACGTGCGCGCAGCATCGATACACCCGGAAGTGCTCGGCTCGGATCACTGCCCGATCAGCGTTGATATCGACCCCGGACTGCTGCGCTGATGCCTCGCGCAATCGCGAAATCCTATTGTTGACTGATTTACTAAAGAACCTATAGACGCGCGGTCGCTACGATCGGAATCGGGGCCGCGCCAGGCTCCGACCCGCCGCTGAAGATTGCCCGCCGACGGCGGGTTGCAAAGCAGGACAAGGCATTGACCCGGGACAAGCAGGACAGCCAGGCCACCCGAAGCAGCGCACAAGGCGCCGGCACGGTGTGGCTCGTGGGCGCCGGACCCGGTGACCCGGAGCTGCTGACCCTGAAGGCGGCGCGCCTTCTGCGGCAGGCAGACGTGGTACTCTATGACAACCTCGTCCACGAGGACATCCTCTGCCTCTGCGAGCACGCGCACCGCGTGAATGTAGGCAAGGTCCCGGGCGGCAGGCGAACGCCGCAGGCGCGAATCAACGAGTTGCTGGCGCAGTACGCAGGCACTCACGCAACGATAGTGCGCCTGAAAGGCGGCGACCCCTTCGTCTTCGGCCGTGGCGGCGAAGAGGCCATCTACCTGCGGGAACGTGGCATCGACGTGCATGTAGTCCCCGGCGTATCAAGCTGTATTGCCGCGCCCGCCGCCGCAGGAATCCCGGTGACCCATCGCGGGATCTCGACGCACTTCACGGTCGTCACGGGTGTCGGCAGTCGCGGGAGCGACACGCAGCTCGCAGCCGAATGGCGCCGTCTGGCCGACAACGGTGGCACACTGGTTTTCCTGATGGGGGTCGGTCGCCTTGAGCGCATCGTCGCCAACCTGATCACAGCCGGCCTCTCTGAGGAGACACCGGCGGCCATCGTCGCCTCGGGGACCCGCCCGGGCCAGGTTGTCGTCGAGGGCACCCTTGCTGATATCGCACAGAAGGCGCGTGTAGCCGCGGTATCAACGCCCGCCACGATCGTCGTGGGCGACGTCGTCGCGCTCCGCAACGAGATCTGCCGAGAACCCACTTCCCAGTCTGAGCCCGAGCCGGCGACCGGCGCCGCAACCCTGAGCTGAATCAAGAGCTATGTACCAGTACACAGAAGACGACAAACGAATCGTTCGCGAACGCGTGCACCAGTTTCGTGACCAGGTGGCACGACGCATCAACGGCAGGCTGGCAGAAGAGCACTTCCGCCCTCTCCGGCTGATGAACGGGCTCTACCTGCAGCGCTATGCGTATATGCTGCGGGTGGCGATCCCGTACGGGCTGCTGTCGTCGACACAGCTTCGTAAGCTCGCGTACATCGCGCGTCGCTACGACCGAGGCTACGGCCACTTCACGACGCGTCAGAACATCCAGTACAACTGGCCCAGGCTGCGCGAAGTGCCGGACGTGCTGAGCGACCTCGCCGATGTCGAGATGCACTCGATACAGACCAGCGGAAACTGCATCCGCAATATCTCATCAGATCACTTTGCAGGCGCAACCGCAGACGAGATCGAGGATCCGCGGCCCTGGTGCGAAATCCTGCGCCAGTGGTCGACCTTTCATCCAGAGTTTGCGTACCTGCCGCGCAAGTTCAAGATCGCTGTTTCCGGCGCCACGACGGACCGGGCCGCGGTGCCTCTGCACGACATCGGCTTGAAGCTGGTACGCAACGACGCCGGCGAGGTCGGCTTCCAGGTATTTGTCGGTGGCGGCATGGGTCGCACGCCGCTGATCGCGCCTGTGATTCGTGAGTTCCTGCCGAAGGAGGATGTGCTGACCTACTGCGAGGCCATCCTGCGCGTGTACAACCTCTACGGAAACCGAAAGAACAAGTTCAAGGCGCGCATCAAGATTCTCGTGAAGTCGCTGGGGGTCGAAGAGATGACCCGGCGCGTCGAGGGGGAGTGGGAAAAGATTCGCGGTACCGGCCTCAAGTTGACGCAGGAGGAGATTGACCGTGTCAGCGGCCACTTCACTCCGCCGGCCTGGGATGACTCCGCAGCGACGCGCGACAACGCTGTACAGCTCGCCGCAGAGAACGAAGCCTTCGGGCGGTGGTATCGACGCAACACCCATGCACACAAAGTCGATGGGTACCGTATCGTTACGATCTCGTTGAAGGCCGCCGACACACCACCCGGCGACGCCACCGACGAGCAGATGGACCTCATCGCCGATCTGGCCGACGAGTTCAGCTTCGGTCGTATCCGCGTCACTCACGAGCAGAACCTTGTCCTTGCACACGTCGAAGGCGGACGGCTCTTCGCGCTGTGGCAGCAGCTGGACGCTGCCAAGCTCGCGACGCCTAACGTGGGCACGCTGACGGACATGATCTGTTGTCCCGGCCTCGACTTCTGCGACCTGGCCAACGCCGGGTCGATCGGAGTCGCACAGGCGATCACCGAACACTTCGACGACATCGATTATCTCTACGATCTCGGCGAGTTGAAGCTGAAGATGTCCGGCTGCATCAACGCATGCGGACACCACCATGCCGGTCACATCGGCATCCTCGGCATCAACAAGGCCGGCGAGGAGTACTACCAGATCATGCTCGGCGGCTCCGCAGCCGATGACGCCTCGCTCGGCAAGTGGTTGGGACCGGCCATCGAGAAATCCGCCGTGACCGGTGCCATCGAGAAGCTTCTTGATACCTACGTCGCTGAACGAGATGAAGGTGAGCGCTTCCTCGACACCTACCGACGCATCGGGCCCAAGCCCTTCAAAGCCGCAGTCTACGCCTGAGGATGACAATGAGAGTAATACGAGACCGAAACATCGTGAGTGACCCGGTCACCCACCTCGCAGACGACGACGCGATTCCCACCGAGGGTGCGATCAGCGTGACCCTCGCACGGTTCCGCGAAGAGCTGGCGAGCTTGAGCACACGCTCGGCGAAGACCGGTATCCGCCTCGACGGCGACGACAATGTTCGCGAAGCAGCGGACCTTATCAAGGCCGCGGATTTCGTGGCGATGGAGTTTCCGAGATACGCAGACGGTCGATGCTACTCACAGGCGCGCATTCTGCGCGACCAGATGGGCTACACCGGTGAGCTGCGTGCCGTAGGCGACGTGTTGCGGGATCAGGTCTTCTACCTGCGCCGCTGCGGCTTCGACACCCTCGAGATTCGCGAGGACCAGCGCATCGAGGATGCGCTCGCGGCCCTCAACGACTTCACGGTTACGTATCAACCGGCCGCAGACGTCGATCAGCCGCTCTTTCGCCGCAGCTGAGTGCCTGTGGATTGCGAGGCTCCGCCTCGCGCTCCGGCAGGGGTTTTCACCCCTGCACCCCACGGAAACTGCTACGCAGTTTCCTATTCGTGAGATGGGTTGAGGACCGCAGTCCGGTTTGCACCTGCTGCCCGGGGTTCGCTGCGTGAACGCTTAACCTCTACAGGTTCGCCGAATCCGTAGACGCTCTAGCGTGCAGCCCGCATTCGCGGCTCGTCGGGTCCTCCCACCACCAGCGCCCTGCCCGGACGTCTTCACCGGGTTTGATCGCTCGTGTGCAGGGCGTGCAGCCGATCGACGGGAACCCGCAGTCGTGCAGCGAGTTATAGGGCACATCGTTGTCGCGAATGTGGTTCCAGACGTCGTCTTCGGACCAGTTCGCCAACGGGTTCAGTTTGTAGATTCCGCCATTGGGGACGTCGATCGTGACCCGCGGTGCGTCCGTTCGCGTGACACTCTGACCGCGGCGAATACCGGTCACCCAGGCGTCAGCTGTAGCGAGCACGCGGCGGAGGGGCTCCATCTTTCGGATGTTGCAGCACTCCTTCCGCGCGTCGACGGACTCGTAGAAGCTGTTCGGCCCTTTCTCCTGCAACATCGGCTGTAGGAGCTCCGTTCGCGGAGTGACGACCTCAAACTTGATGTCGTAACGCCGTCGCAGACGCTCCATCACATCGTAGGTCTCCTGGTGCAGGCGACCGGTGTCCAGGGTGAATATCCTGGCGTTCCGATCAATCGATGCCACCAGGTCGACGAGAACCACATCCTCGGCGCCAAAACTGGAAGCGACAACCAGGCGGTCGCCCCACCGATCGAGGCCCCAGCGAAGGAGCTCGTCGGCGGTCGCGTCAGCCTGCTCGCGGTCCAGCGCAATTACTTCGGTAAAATCGGGAATCTTATTCTGCGCCATAGCCAAACCACTCATGCCGCACCTCCACCGGGTGGACGCCTGAACACGACGCGCTGCGCATCGTCGCAGGGTGAGACTAGGTTCTTTACCATTTTGGTCAAGAATAAACTTCGCGTCGCGCGCGCGACACAGGATCCCGGGTGGCGATCAGCGGATCCCGGGGATCCACGCGACCAACGCCCCCGCCTGCAGACGTAGAAACACCTCCTCGACCGGGGTGTCCTCCCCGCTCCCTATCGGCTGCAACACCTCGGCGACGCGGTCGCGAAACTCGGCCGGCGAGAGCGTTCGTTCTCTCACCTCGACACCATGACCGGGCTCCGACCCGGCTCCCCACAGGCGATCGGCGATACCGGGCTCAACGATAGAGATGCGGAGCTCATCGAAATAGCCGGCAGCTGCCAGATGCAGTGTCCCCGCTTCCAGCTCAATCCCGGGGGGCAGATCCGGTGCTTCCACCTGCATGAACGCCTCCAGCGCCTGCCTGCCGACGTCGGCGCTGAGTACCTGCGAGTGAATGGCAATGCGTCCGGTGGCAGGCAGACCCGGTGAATACTCGGCGAGGCGCTCGATCATGTCACAGCGCCGGTCACGCTGACGGAGCAGCAGCAGCTCAATGTCGACGACGGCTGCGGCCGCGCCCGATACTGTCCTACGCGCGCGCTCCGCGACGGGGCCTCGCGCCTGAACATCGCGAACCGACGCCGCATCCAGCGCGCCGTTCTCGCAGCTCACGGGCAACACGTCTGTGAGCCCTTCTTCAAGCTGACGCAGCTCTTCGCGGGGCCAGTCACCGGCCATTGCGGCCCCACCGAGACGGCCTGAGGCGAGAATCCCGGGAACCATCGCGGCCGGTGCTCCAATGTCGCCGGACAGCGTGGTCCCGGCGAGGGCCTGTCCCAGTCTCGGCCAGTCCACGTCGGGCCCGGTCAGACGCTCAGCGCGCAGCGAGATATCCCACCTGTCGCGCTGCATTACCTTCTCATCGACGTCGACGGGGGACCACGCGAGGTCGGCGAAAAAAAGGCCATCAAAGATGGATTCGATTCGACTCGTGTACTCCCTCACATCGGTGCTCTGCACCCCAGGCGGCACCAGGGCGTAGGCATCTGTGTGCCGCAGGGCGTCGACAACCCGGTTGTAGTGCCCGACGACGTAGGCCAACGCGTCACTGGAACTGTTCAGCCGTGGATGCGGAACCACGATGCGTTGCCCGTCGGCGATCTCGCTCCGAATCGCGTCCATCTCCGCTTCAAAGTGGGCCGCGCTTTCCCGGACGAAGTGCGCCTCCCGGCGAGCACGCTCGCGAAGCAAATCTTCGTCGTCGTAGATCCAACGGCACAGCTCGCGCGGCGCCTGCAGCCTCGGAGTATCATTGACCACGTCCGTCGCGCTGCGCTCGAGTCGCAGGAATTCATCGGCGCCATACCAGAGCGCAACCGGCGCAATCTCGTTCAGCCGCGAGCCGATGTAGAACTCCCACTTCGTCATGGTGTCCCGTGCAAAGAACCCCGAGGCACGGTGCAGCATCTCGTGTGGCGTCCACTTCGCGCTGTGGTTGGGGTTCCAGCGGATGAAGGGCTCATCCTGAAAGAAGCTCTGATACTTGCCGAGCCTCAGCTCGCCGCCGTCCCACACGCCGTGCATCGGATCGATGACCGCGTCGTCCACAAACTCGGGGTCCACGGGGATAATGGCACGGGTCTCGTGGTGTACCGCCACCACACCCTCGCGCGCACCCATCACGACGGCGCGCATACCAAAGGGCGATGCGAGCACCTCGCCCTCGGGCAGGCACGCCTGCGACGCACACTCTGCTCCGAGCTCAGCCGCGACTGCTCGTGTTGCCAGGACCTGTTCGACGAGGTGTCCCGTCAGCTCTTCAAGCGGCGCGCTCGCCAGCCACGAGATTCGCTGCGTCGGTGTCCGGCAGCCCGGCGCTCGCAGCCCTGGAAGTAGCGTATTCATGCCCACCAGCTACCGGCGACGGCACGGGGCTTCAAGCGATGTACCGGCGTCTCGGCTGCCTACTCAGCGGCCGCGCTGTGATCGTCGGCGCTGTGGTCTTCGCCGTGACCCGACGCCATCTGCTCCAGCACCGCGTTGACATCGTCGTACTCCGACTTCGCGTGGTCCAGCTCATGCAGCATCTGATCGCCCGTAAGCTCCGAGGCGTTCCTGCCGGCGATGTACTTCACAAGTCCGACCTCTTCGTAGTGCGGCGCGATGCGGTCCGAGAGCAGACCGATATAACGAAGGTTCGGGATCAGGCGCGAGAACATCACGCTTCTGAACTCACGCATGCCCGGGGACTGGAGGACGAGATTGTTCCACTCGCTGCGCGGCAGGATACCTTCGAACCACTCCTCATAGACTTCGTGAGCCATGAAGCGGTTGCGCATCAGCAGGGCGATTTCAAAGGCCCAGTCCTCTCGTTCGCGGCGCTCCCTGTCGCTGAGATGCTTCGAGAAGTGCTCGCGCAGAGCCAATACGCCGTAGTGCACGTGACGAGCTTCGTCCTGAATGATGTAGCGCAGCATGTCCTTGAGGAAGGGCTCGCCGGTGATGCGATACATCACACCGAAGGCACCCAGCGCGAGGCCCTCGACCATGATCTGCATGCCGAGGAATTTCATGTCCCAACGGGAGTCGGTCATGAGCGCATCGATGATGGTGAAGAGGTTGTCGTTGATCACATAGAGGCGGTTCAGTTTCTCATCGATGTAGCGGTGAAAGGCTTCGACGTGCCTTCCTTCGTCCATGACCTGGGTTGCGCCGTAGAGCTTGCCATCCATCCAGCGCACAGACTCCGTCACCTGGGCGGCCGCATAGAGGGCGCCCTGCTCGCCGTGCAGGAAGTTCGAGAGCATCCACGAGGCGATGTGATAGTTGAACTTTCGCTCTTCGAGGGCAGAGAGCTGAACCGTGCCCTGACGGAGTATGACGTCGCCGAAGAAGTCAGGCGGTAGCAGCGGGCGCTCGGGATTCATGGGGTCGACATCCCGTGACCAGTCGAGCGCGATGTCGGCATCCCACTGGTTCTGTTTCGCTCGACGATAGAGTTCGCGCATCTCCGGGAAGTCGGATTTGTACTCCCAGTCGAAGTAGGCCGCGTGACCGCTCACCATCTCCGTCGAAGTCTGGCGTTTGCCCAGTTGCAGCACGTTCCCGCGAAGCATCGACGGCACCATGGATGCCACCGCCGCAGGGTTCTTCACCTCGCGCATGATCGCGACCGTCTCGAGAATCGGGTCCACGCGCTTGCGCATGTGGCCGGGTAGCAATGAAGTAAGTCGGTTCGCCATTTCCTCCTCCGAGGTTGCTGTGTTTCAGCAGTTCAGTTCGAGATCGCTCAGGGGTTGCGCGATACAGGCAAGACAGTCGCCTGCGGCCATCTCCTCTCCCGTCAGGCAGTGCGGCTCAGGCATGTGAAAGGTGCCGCTCTTGACGCTGACTCTGCATGACGCGCAGCCGCCCATCGTGCACGAAAACTGCATCGGCGCGCCGGCACGCAGACCAGCCTCCAGCAGCGTCTCGCCCGGCTGTACGTCAAAGCTGCGACCCGACGCTCGCATCACCACCCGCCGCGGCTGCAGCTCGACGCCCGGTGTGCGTTCGGTGACGGTGCTGCTCTGATCGACAAAGTGCTCGAAGTGCAGCGACGATGGCTCCCAGCCGCTACGCTCACCGTGAAGACGGACCGACTCCATCATCCCTTCGGGGCCGCAGACGTACATGTCCCGGTCGGCGCTTCCCGGCAGCAGCTCGCGTAGCGATTCCGATGTGAGACGGCCGACGCGCCCCGACCATCGCTTCGACGGTCTCTCGATCACGTGTGTCACACGGAGCCGCGAATGCCGGGCTGCCAGCTCATCGAGCTCGCCCTTGAAGATGACGCTCCGGACGCCACGGTTCGCGTAGATAAGATGTACGTCGCGCCGGCCCTGCCCGAGCGCGGTCTTGAGCATGCTGAGCAGCGGCGTGATGCCCGAGCCTCCGGCGATCAAGATCAGCTCACGTTCGTCGTCCGCGCGAAGCTCCGCGCCGAAACGCCCCTGCGGACCGTCAGCGCTGAGCAGCATTCCCGGCGCTGCGTTGTCGTTCAGCCAGTTCGACATCAGCCCGCCCGAGACGCGCTTCACGCATACGGCGAGGCGACCGGACGCGGGGTCGGAGCACACGGAGTAGGAGCGCCGAATCTCGCGGCCATCAATATCTGCGCGCAGCGTAAAGAACTGGCCGGCCCTGAATGCCACCGCAGCGCCGTCGGCAGCCTCGAAGTCCAGAACGACCGCGTTGCGGGTTTCGCGTCGGACCGCGACCACCTTGAGAATGAGCGCCGCCCGGTGCCTGCCGTCAGCGCGATGTGCCGCCGCCGCATCGCGAATCGCCTGCAGTTCTGCGTCCGTGTGCCGGCTTCTCGCGATCTCCCGCCGGGGCAACGTCGCATCCCGCAGGTCTCCGATCAGGCGAAGAGTCGCGTTCGGGATGACACGGAGCGACGGAGGTAGCATGGAGTTGAATCGCATGGGCTCTCACCTCATTCAGCGAATAATCCGGCGGGCTTCCGCAGGCGCGAGCCCGACAGTATTCCCTCACTTGCGGGATAAATATTCCATCACCTGGTGGATAAAGCAAGCCCTCCGGTGATATTCCGCAGAAAGCGGGACACTCAGCTCGAAGGACGAACAGCCGATGACGACAAAGCGCCCTCAGAAGCGCCGACCGGGACGACCGAAGCGGCGCAACGTCGAGCAGACGCGGTCCGAGATTCTCCGGGCGGCAATCTCGATGTTCTCGGCGGGCGGATATGTCGCCACGTCGCTGCGGCAGATCAGCAGCGCCGCGAACGTCGATCTCGCCACCCTCAAGTACCACTTCCAGGACAAGGCGACGCTGTACGGCGAAGCCTACAAGGTGGGTCATGAGCGCTTCCTCGCATACTGCGGGCCCGCCCTCGCGGCCCTTGGCGGCGTCGACACGGTGGCGGACGCACATCGGGCGGTGCGCAAGATCGTCTCGCGTGCCTTTGACTTCCTCAGCGAGAACGACACCTTCATTCGGATGACTCTGTTCCGTATCCTCGAAGACTCCGATGAGACCATCGGCGTCGAGGATGAGCTGCAGGTCCTGACAATCTCTGTGGTGGATGACGCTTTCGAATCCCTGCGGCGCAAGGGAATCGTTCGGGAATTCGATCGCCTGGGCTTTGTGTCTTTTCTGTTGGTCGGGCTGCCAATGTGGTGGGTATCTGCGAACACAAAGCCGGGACTCATCGGCGAGCCGGCGATCAACTCGCCCGCCGGTCGCGAGCGCGGCGAGGAGATGATCGTCAGCCTCCTCGAGCGCCACGCGCTCCTTGAGTACGGCGCGACGGCGCAGGGACCTGCAACCGACGCCGCAGCTGACACCACCGGAGCCGACTGAGCGTGCCGCACTCTCTGCCTGCGGTTCGGCGGCCACTGATCGCCCGCGTCGCCGACCGATGCGGACGCACCGTCCGGAGCCTGGAGGGTCGTGCGCAGCCCATCATCGGCGACCACCTCGATCGCGGGGAGCTCGCTGCGCGCTGTGCGGCGTCGCCCCGCTACAACGGCTACCTGTCCCTGGAACCCGGTCTCACCTACATCGCCACAGGCGCCGGCGGCCTGATTTCGTGTGCCCAGAGCGGGCGAAGCGCCTTTGCCGTTGGCGGCGTGCACGGCGAAGGCCGCGACTACGAGGACGTAGTCCGGGAGTTTGTGCGCCGCGCTCAGGCGGCCCGCGTACGCCGAGCCCTGCTCTTTCCGGTTGCGTCGGACGAGGTTGATCGCCTCAACACTCTGGGCTTTCGCTCGATTCAGACCGGCGCCGAGGCCGTTGTCAGCACCGCCGAGTTCACCCTCGCGGGCCGTGCTTTCGCAGACCTGCGGCAGATGCGAAATCGAGCTGCTCGGCGCCACGGAGTCAGCGTCGTCGAGGTTCACCCGGACGCACATCGTGCCGTACTTCTCGAGATCTGGCGGGAGTGGCTGGCCCACCGGCCGGCTCAGCATCAGATGACGCTTCTCATCGGCAGTCCGAGTCTCGATCACCCGGATGACCGCCGATACTTCGCTGCCTTTGACGGTGACGGAGCGATGGTGGCCTTCGCCACGATGACGCCCGGATTCGGCGGCGCTGCCGGCGGCGTCGATGTAATGGCACGCCGCGCCGACGCACCCGCCGGGACGATGGACCTGCTGCTCAGCGAGGCCATCCTCGCCCTCAAGGCCGACGGCGTCGCGCGCGTCTCCCTCGGCGCCTGCCCGATGTACTCGACGCACAGGCCTGAACGCGCGATGGCGCGTCACCTGCAGCTGGTATTCACCACGCTGTACCGGTCACAGCTCGGGAACCGTGTCTTCGGCTTTCAATCGCTGCCCGCCTTCAAAGGCAAGTTCGCCCCGAGCTGGCATCCCACGTACCTCGCCGCATGGCCTCGGATGGGGGCATGGCCGCTCTACGTGGGCTGCGGCATGTGGGGGCTCTTCGGCCCGCCGTGGCGCGACCCTTCCCATTGATCCTACGGCATTTTGCTACGGCGGCGCCGGTTGACAGGTGCGCGACCTATCGTGCATGGCCCACTCCCCACGCAGAGCAGACGCGAGAATCATGGCAGCAAGCGCATCCAAACTTGTAATCGTCGAGTCCCCCACCAAAGCAAAGACGATTCGGAAGTACCTCGGAAAGGAGTTTCGGGTTGAAGCTTCCATGGGACACGTGCGTGATCTGCCCTCATCTGCCGCAGAGATCCCTGCGAAGTACAAGAAGGAAAGCTGGGCCCGACTCGGAGTGAACGTTGAGAGCGGATTTGAACCGCTCTACATCGTGCCGAAGGACAAGAAGAAGATTGTCGCTGAGCTGAAGAAAGCTCTCAAAGATGCCGATGAACTGTACCTCGCAACCGATGAAGACCGCGAAGGTGAATCCATTGGCTGGCATCTGGTGCAGGTCCTGAAGCCCAAGATTCCGACAAAGCGCATGGTGTTTCACGAGATTACACCGGACGCGATTCGAGGCGCACTGGAGAAGACCCGCGAGATCGACGTGGCGCTGGTAAGCGCGCAGGAAACGCGTCGCGTGCTCGACCGCCTGGTGGGCTACTCCGTCTCTCCCCTCCTCTGGAAGAAGGTCAAACCCAAACTGTCCGCCGGCCGCGTACAGAGCGTCGCCGTGCGCATCCTGGTGCTTCGCGAGCGCGAGCGAATCGCGTTCGTCGCCGGTAGCTACTGGGACATCAAGGCCCTGCTTGAGCACACGAACCAGCAGTTCTCCGCAGGCCTGCACTCCATCGACGGAGAGCGCCTCGCCACAGGACGCGACTTTGACGAGAACACCGGAAGGATTGCTGAAGGCAAGGAGGTGCTCCTTCTCGAAGAGCCGCGCGCCCGGGCGATAGCGGCAGCCCTCGACGGGCAGGCGATGAAAGTCGCGTCCGTCGATACCCGCGAGAGCATACGAAAGCCCTACCCGCCGTTCACAACGTCAACTCTGCAGCAGGAAGCCAACCGAAAGCTCGGCTTCGGCGCCCGCCAGACCATGTCCGTAGCGCAGCGCCTCTACGAGAACGGCTACATCACCTACATGCGAACCGATTCCGTGAACCTGTCGGATCAGGCGATCACCGCAGCGCGCGGCAGAATCTCCGGTCAGTACGGTGACAGCTACCTCTCGCCCTCGCCTCGACAGTTCTCGACGGCGGCCAAAGGTGCCCAGGAAGCCCATGAGGCGATTCGTCCTTCAGGAACCGAGATGCCCACCGTCAGCGAGCTCGGTCTCAGCGGACCCGAGGCACGCCTGTATGAGCTGATCTGGAAGCGCACGATCGCTACGCAGATGGCAAACGCGCGCCTCGAGTTCACCGCTGTGAAGTTGAACGCCACGGGCCCTGACGGCGAAACCCTCGAGTTCAGAGCCTCCGGCCGACGCGTTGTGTTTCCCGGATTTCTGCGAGCCTACGTTGAAGGGTCGGACGACCCTGAGTCCGCGCTCGATGATCGCGACGCGCCCCTGCCGATCATGGCGACCGGCGATGACGCGAGGGCAAACCAGATCAGCGCCGAAGGTCACGAAACCAAGCCACCGGCGCGCTACACCGAAGCTTCATTGGTGAAGGCCCTTGAGGCCCAGGGGATCGGACGACCAAGTACCTACGCGTCGATCATCGATACCATTCAGGCACGCGGATATGTGTTTGCGAAAGGCAAACAACTCGTCCCAACATTCACCGCGATGGCGGTCACCCGCCTGCTCGAACAAACACACGCGAACGTCGTAGACGTCGACTTCACCGCGGCCATGGAGCGCAACCTCGACGGAATCGCCGATGGCGACGAGTCGCGCGAATACCTCAACAAGTTCTACGAGAACGACCTGCTCGCCGGTGTGAAGGCCGGCGAGGCGCTGGAAGCCCGCGGCGTGTGCACACTCAGCTTCAGGAAACTGGCACCCCACGACGTTCGGGTCGGCCGATACGGGCCCTACGTAGAGTTCGAAAAAGCGGAGGGCGAAGAAAAGGCACGTACTATCTCGCTGCCTGATGAGCTCGCGCCTGCGGACCTGACGCCGGAGCTGTTGGCAGAGCTGGAAGAAGCCGCCGCCGCCGCGGAACGACCTATCGCGACCGACGCAGAGTCCGGATTGCCCATCTATCTTCGCACAGGCCGCTTCGGCCCCTATCTGCAGCTGGGCGAACAGGGTGAAGACGGCAAGAAGCCACGACGTGTCTCAGTGCCGAAGAACTGGCTCGGCGACCAGCTGACGCAGGAACGCATCGAAGGGCTGCTGTCACTTCCCCGGCTGATCGGAAAACACCCGGAAGACGACAAGGTGGTCAAAGCGGGCATCGGCCAATACGGGCCTTACGTCCTGCACAATCGCGTCTACGCGTCGATCAAGAAGGACTCGGACGACGATGTACTCACGATCGGAATGGAGCGCGCCCTCCAGCTCCTTGCGGAAAAGGCAAAGCGCGGGCCGGCCAGAGAGCCCATCAAGGCGCTCGGCGAGCACCCCAAAGACGGCGGCCCCGTAGAGATCTTCGACGGCCGCTACGGGCCCTATGTTAAGCACAAGCGGGTCAACGCGACGATTCCGAAGGGGACCGATCCTGCCTCCGTCACGATGGAGCAGGCGGTCGAATGGATCGCAGAGAAGGCAGCGAAACCCAAACGCCCTCGACGTCGCCGCCGCTCCTGATCGCAGATGACTGTATCGGGTCCCTCCGAGAAACCTGTCCCCGGGTTTCGCTGCGAAATCATTGAACAATGCGGCATCACGCGCGTCCCAGAGTACGCACAGATTCTGCACGGCGTCGCTTGACTCGCTGCGGAACTACCCACTAAGCGGGCCGGGCAGCGCGAGGGAATGCCCCGCGGCAGCCTCCCGGCAGGAAAAGGAACATGGCGAAGGAAGAAGGAATTGAAGTCACCGGTATCGTAAAAGAGCCGCTGAAGAACGCGATGTTTCGCGTAGAGCTCGACAACGGTCACATGGTGCTCGCACATGTGTCGGGAAAGATGCGGCGGTACTTTATTCGCATCCTGCCCGGCGACACGGTCAAGCTGGAGCTGAGCCCCTACGATCTCTCACGCGGCCGCATCGTATACCGCGAAGCGTGAGTCTCGGCGGGTCAACGACCTGCCTCTGACCGGTACTATCGAAGACTCGGGCGAGCTGCCGTGCGGAACGCCGCTTGCGTGTTCGCACGTCCTCTTTCACCGGCGAGCGCTCGCACTGCATTTCGCAGATGCGAAGAGCGGGTGCGCAGCATCCTGTGCGTCGCCTGCCATCGCGATCCGAGAATCGCACATCGAAGGCCCCTCGATCAGGGCCGTACGAGCACCGTGCCTGAAGCGCCGTCCGAGCCGGGATTGCCGTTGTTGTTCGGGTTGCTGGAGATGCCGCCCTCGCCGCCTGCGCCGGCTGTATCCGTGCCGCCGAGTGGGAAGGTGTTTGCCGATCCGTAGTTCTGCGAAGCGCCGCCGGTGTTGAACACTGCGATGTCGAAGGACACGCCACCGCATCCGCCGCCGCCGCCGCCACCGTGCCCGCCACGGCTGCCGTTGCCGCCGTTGGCGCCGCCGAATACGCAGAAGATAGGTCCGTCATAGTCTCCGAGGACGCCACCGAGTCCGGCGACGCCCGCGCTGCCGCCGCCGCCGCCCAGGCCGCCCTGGCCGCCGGCACCGCCGCTGTTGCGCGTTACCTGATTGCCAGTGACCACCGGCAGCCCTGCGCTCGGACCCGAGCTGTAGGTAATGAAGATGCCGAATGAGCCGCCGCCGCCGCCGCCGCCGCCGCCGCCGCGTCCTGCGCAGCCACCGGAGCCACCGCCGCCGCCGCTGCCGCCAACATCGCGACCCGAACTCAGGTCCTGGCCGCCGCCGGCACCGCCGCCGCCGCCGCCACGTCCATGGTCGCCGTTGCCGCCTGAGTTTCCGCTTGATGCACGCCATTCGCCGCCGCTTACAGAGCCGTCATTGTCATTGCAGGGGTTACCGCTGCTGCCGTCTCGACTCGTGTCGTCTGCAGGCGCGTTTGTGCCTGTCGTTCCGACCTCGAGCTCACCCGAAGTCGGGCTGCAACCACCGCCGGTCTCATGTCCCCAGCCACCGGGTCCCCCTGCGCCGCCGCCATTGCGTCCGCTTTCTCCGGAGCCTTCCTGCTGGTTTCTGTCCGGACACACGGCCGCGCCGCCGTCACCGCCGCTCACGTCGGTGCTTCCGCCACCGGGGTTATCGCAGCTGAGGCTACCGCCGGCGCCCGGGGTGCCCTGAGGTGAACCGACGTTGTTGCAGTTGTTGTGGAAGCTGTTCTGGCCGGTTCCGCCGTTCTCTCCGTTGGCTCCAGAAGCGCCACCCGCACCCGCCGCGCCGGCTGCGCCCGGGCCTGCGAATACACTGTTGTTGCGTATCGTTAGCGCAGAGCTCGAGTTGGATGCGTAGATGCCGTAACTGTTCGCACCGAGTCCGACTGCGTTCACGCCGTAAATCAAGAAGCCTTCCAACACGGTGGCTGATGTGATGCCGCTGGCGATCACCGTCTTCTCGTCACCACCGGTCGTGGTGCCGCGAATCGCTGTGAGCGTGCCTGCGACGTTGCGGCCCCAGTCCAGGGGGTTGTGTCCGCCGAGCAGGTCGATGCCGTTCTGCATCACAACCTGCTCTTCGTACGCGCCGTCAGCGACCAGGACGCGGCTCCGGTTGAGGGAGTTTGCGCGCGTGACGCCTCGGGCGATCGTTGCACAGGGGAAGTTCCCGGAGCCGGTGCCGGCGGGACCCAGGCCGCAGGCACCGGAGTCATTGCCTCCATTCTGCGACACGTAGATGGCGTCCGGGTCGAGGAAGAACTCGCAACCGTCCTGCGGCACCTCGTTGAGATTGAAGTAGCCGCCATCGCAGACCATCTCGCATTCAGGCGAGGAGCCACCGGTATCACAGACGCCGCTCGCGTTCGGGTTGCCGAAGATGTCGGTGCAGTCGATCGCGCAGGCGCCGCAGGCCACGTCGCGAGTGTACCGGCCGCTGCCGTCCACGAAGCCATCGTCAATCACGCCGTCACAGTTGTCGTCCTGCCCGTTACAGACTTCGGTTCCGGCGGGGCCGGGCGTGCCGACGCACTCCGCGGCGGTGCCGGCGGAATTGCACTCATTGACGCCGGGACGGGCGCACACACCCAGACCCACCGAGCAGGGCTGTCCCACACCGAACCCTTCGTCCGTCGTCCCGTCGCAGTCGTTGTCGCGACCGTCGCAGGTCTCGCTCGTACCCGAGGGCGGGTTCGCCCCGCAGACCGTCGCCGACGGACCATCGCACTGAAAGACACCCTGGGTCGCGCATTCACCGAGACCGGCGCTGCAGGCCTGACCGACGTTGAAATCCTCATCGATGCTGCCATCGCAGTCGTTGTCCTGTCCGTCGCACTGTTCCGCCCCCTGCGCGCTGGTGTCCGGCTGCGCTGAGCACACCGTCGCGCCGCTGGGGTCCGACACATCACACACCTGGATGCCTGCTTCGGCGCACACACCCTCGCCGACCAGGCAGCCGTTGCCGAGATCGGACCAGGCCGCGCCTTCGTCTGTCTCGCCGTCGCAGTCATTATCTCGGCCGTCGCAGACCTCAGGTGAACCCGAGCCCGGGTCTGCCGAGCACACCGCCGGCGCTCCGCTGTCTGTCACGTCACAGATGAAGACGCCGGTTCGCGTGCACTCACCCACACCAACGACGCAGATGGTGCCGATGCCGGCGGTGTCTTCGTCCACCTCGCCGTCACAGTCGTTGTCCACACCGTCGCACACCTCGACATTGTCGCCGGGTTGGGTGGTGGCTACACAGACCGTGGTTCCGTCCTCGCACGCGAGGGTGCCTGCGTCGCAAACGCCGGGAAGCCCGGTGCCGGTGCAATCAGCTCCCGAGCTTGCGGAGCCATCGTCAACGGTCCCGTTGCAGTCATTGTCGAGGCCGTCGCAGACTTCCGGTGAGGGCAGGACCTGGCCCACGCAGGCGCTGAAGAGGCCGCCCGCGCACACGCGATCACCGCCGGTGCAGACGCCCACGCCCTCGGTGTTGGCCGGACCGCCGTAACAGGCGTCCACGATGGGATCGCCCGGGTTCGCGCCTGGGGATTCATTCTCGTCCACCACGCCGTCGCAGTCGTTGTCCAGGCCGTCGCACTGCTCAAGAGAAGGCGTGAACTGCGGGTTGCAGTCGTCACTTCCGGCCTCACAGTCACGGTTGCCGATCGCACAGACACCCAGCTGTCCGGTGTCGCAGATGCCGTTGCCGATGGCGTTGTCATCCACCTCGCCGTTGCAGTCGTTGTCCACGCCGTCGCACAACTCGATGGTCGGCAGTACCTGACCTTCGCAGACTGTAAATTCGCCACCGGCGCAGGAGCGCACGCCGCGGGCACACGCGCCGATACCAACCAGCTCTTCGGGTCCCGCGTAGCACTCCACAGAGATGAGCTCGCCGGCGCCGGAGTTGTCGACCTCGCCATCACAATCGTTGTCGATGCCGTCGCAGATTTCGGAGGCCGACTGGCGCTGCTGTTCGCAGAAGAGGACGCCATCGGTGCAGAACTGGCGACCCAGCGCGCAGGGACCGGCAAGGCCGGTGCTGCAATCGATATTCGCGTCGATGGGGTTCTCATCCACGTTGCCGTCGCAATCGTTGTCGACGCCGTCGCAGACTTCGTCTGCTCCTGAGTTCACGTCGCTCCTCTCTTCGTTGCAGTCGGTTCCGAGACACCCCGAACCGAGGCCGTAACCGTCCTCGTCAGGATCAATGCACAGGTCTTCAGGTACACACAGCTTGGCGACATCGCCTTCGCTGTTGAGCACAAAGACACACTGGAATCCCTCCGCATCGGAGCAGTCGAGGTCATCGGCGCAGAACCGCGAGCAGATGCCCTGGTCGATCTCCGTCTGAAACTTGAAGCAGAGTGCGCTGACACACTCGCGGTCCTCAACGCAGGTCTCGCCAAGGCGCAATGTGCCGCCGCCGGCGTCGTCGACATCCGGCACGATCACCGTGTCGGTCGAATCCTCTGCGGTGTCCTGATCCGTCCCGTCGCTGCCCTGGGTATCGCCGGCGTCGTCGCCGGTGCCTGCGTCATTTCCGCCGGTGTCATCTTTGCAGCCCGCGAAGAGCGACAACGCGAGGACAATGCAAAATGCGTTCAGGTATTTCATGGCTGCTCCTTAGCTCCATATGGGAACGTCAAAGACACGGACGTGTCCGGGCCTGATAAGTCTCGGGTGATGCGGGACGTTTCGAAGCAGAGTACGCGTTCATTGGCATCGGAACAAGCAGGTTCCCCCGCGACCCGGCGATGCGATGGTTCGGATTCGAGGTGCTCAGGGGCGTATGAGAACCGTGCCCGACGCACCCCTGGAGCCGGGGCTGCCGTTGTTGGTCGGATTGCTGGATACGCCGCCGGAACCCCCGGCTCCTGCGGTGTCGGCACCACCGAGGGGAAAGGTGTTGCTCGCCAGATAGTCCTGTGACGCGCCGCCCACGTTGAAAGCCGCGATGTCGAAGGATGCGCCGCCACAACCGCCACCGCCGCCGCCTCCATGGCCGCCCCTGCTGCCGTTGCCGCCGTTGGCGCCGCCGAACACACAGAAAATCGGCCCGTCGTAGTCGCCGAGTACGCCGCCGAGACCGGCGACACCCGCGCTGCCGCCACCACCGCCGAGGCCACCCCGGCCCCCCGCGCCACCGCTGTTTCGCGTCACCTGGTTGTCGGTGATCACCGGCAGACCGGCGCCGGGTCCTGAGCTGTACGTAATGAAGATTCCGAATGAGCCACCGCCGCCGCCGCCGCCGCCGCCGCCGACACCCGCGCAGCCCCCGGAACCGCCGCCGCCGCCGCTGCCACCGATGTCACGTCCCGACGGAAGATCCTGGCCGCCTCCAGCGCCGCCGCCGCCTCCACCGCGGCCATGTTCGCCGTTGCCGCCACCGGCACCCATCGCGGCACGCCACTCCCCGCCGGCGACGCTGCCCTCGCCATCGCTACATGGGGCTCCGCCGCCGCCATCACGGCTCGTGCTGTCCGCAGGAGCGTTCGCACCGGTCGTTCCGACCTCAAGCTCGCCCGCGGTCGGAGTGCAGCCGCCCGGGGTGTCGTGACCCCAGCCGCCGGCACCGCCGCTGCCGCCGCCGTTCTGCCCGCTCGCTCCGGACCCTTCCTGCTGATCCCGGTCGGGACAGACCGCACGACCTCCATCGCCTCCGCTGACGTTTGTCTCGCCACCGCCCGGGTTCGGACAGATCAGGCCGCCACCCGGCCCCGCGGAGCCCTGCGCCGCGCCGGTGTTGTTGCAGTTGTTGTGGAAGCTGTTCTGTCCTGCGCCACCGTCGTTGCCGTTGGCTCCGGAGGCACCGGCGGCCCCCGCGGACCCGGCAGCACTTGGTCCGGCGAAGATGTCATTGTTGCGAATCGCGAGAGCAGAGCTCGAATCGAGCGCGTACACCGCGTAGCTGTTGGCGCCCACGCCGACTGCGTTCACACCGTAGATGAGGAACCCCTCAAGCACAGTTGCCGAAGTGATGTCGTTTGCGATCACTGTCTTCTCATCGCCACCGGTCGTCGTGCCACGGATCGCGGTGAGGGTTCCCGCGACGTTGCGTCCCCAGTCGACGGGGTTGTGCCCGCCGAGCAGGTCGATGCCGTTCTGCATGACCACCTGTTCTTCGTATGCGCCGTCAGCGACCAGCACCCGACTTCGACTCAGGGCTCCGGCACGCGTGAGTCCACGGTCAATCGTCGCGCAGGGAAAATTGCCGGAACCGGTTCCCACGGGCCCCAATCCGCACGCGCCGGAGTCGCTGCCGTCGTTCTGCGACACGTAGATCGCGTCCGGATCCAGTACAAATTCACAGCCGTCCTGCGGGATCCTGTTGAGGTTGAAGTAGCCGTCATCGCAGAGCATTTCACATTCCGGCGACGCGCCGCCGGCGTCGCACACTCCGACTGCGTTGGGGTTGTCGAAGATCTCGGTGCAGTCGATCGCGCAGGCGCCGCATGCGATGTCGACCGCGTACCGGCCGCTTTCGTCAACGAATCCGTTGTCGACGATTCCGTCGCAGTCGTCGTCCAGGGAATTGCACAGCTCCGTCGAAGGAGAGAACAGCGGATTGCAGTCACCGCCGCCGGACCCGCAATCACGGTTGCCGGCGGCGCAGACGCCGAGAAGCCCCGTGTCGCAGAAGCCATTTCCGATCGCGTTGTCGTCCACGATGCCGTTGCAGTCGTTGTCCAGCCCGTCACAGAACTCGATCGTCGGCAGCACCTGCCCTTCGCATACGGTAAACTCACCACCGGAGCAGGATCGTATGCCCCTCGCGCACTCGCCAACTCCGACCAGGACTTCGGGTCCCGCGTAGCACTCGACCGAAATGGCCTCATTGGGGCCGGAGTTGTCGACCTCTCCGTCGCAGTCGTTGTCGATACCATCGCAGATTTCCGAGGCTGACTGGCGCTGCTGCTCGCAGAAAAGGACGCCGTCGGTGCAGAACTGTCGGCCGATCGCGCAGGGACCGGCCAAACCGGTGCTGCAGTCTACATTTGCGTCGATCGGGTTCTCGTCCACGTTCCCGTCGCAATCGTTGTCGACGCCATCGCACACTTCGTCCGCGCTCGAGTTGACGTCGGCACGTTCTTCATCGCAGTCGGTCCCTCGGCACCCCGGCCCCAGGCCGTGCAGGTCCTCGTCCGGATCGATGCAGAGATTGTCGGGAACGCACAGCTTCGCCACGTCGCCTTCACTGTTCAGGACGAACACACACTGAAAGTCGTCCACGTCTTCGCAGTCGGCGTCATCGGCGCAGAATCGCGAACAGATGCCCTGATCAATCTCGGTCTGAAACTGAAAACACAGCGAAGCCGCGCACTCCCGGTCTTCGACGCACACCTCGCCCAGACCGAGCGTGCCGCCACCGCCGTCATCGACTTCCGGACCGGAATCGCCCGAATCGACGCTTCCCTCATCGCTCTCAACGTCTCCGGCGTCGTCGACGACATCGGCGTCGCTCTCAACAGTGGCGCCACTGCACGCGGCGAGGAACGTCAGACCGACGACGATGGACAGGGTGTTCAGGTGTTTCATACGTGCTCGCTATCGCCGAAAATCGCCGACACCGACCCGAAGTTCTCCGAGTCCGCGCCGTGCCATGCCGAAAGGTAGTATACGTATCGGACGATCGTCGACGCTCATTAACACCGGGGCAGGTAGCGCAGGTGCCGCCCACAGGGCTCCGGCGCGTGCGAGAGCCCTCTGCGGTGCATGGCCCGGCCTCTACATCTGGAAGTCGAAGCGGACGAGCTTCCAGCCGCTACTGAACTTCTCGCTGACGCAGCTGACCGGAATCTCGTCGTTCGCAAAGTTCGCGATGAAGCGGTACGTGAACTGACCGTTGGTCGAATCGAAATCCCAGTCGTTCTCCAATCCCTCGAACTCACCGTATCCTTCCACTGCGCGATCGATGCGCTGCATCTCTGCGAATGCCGTCGGATTGTTGCTGTAGGCGGGAACAAAGCGGTCCCGTGCCGATGCGTAGTCGCCGTTTGTGATGTCTTCGATGACCTCTGAGCACACCTCTTTCGTGTTCCGGTACCCCGACGACACGAATGCGAAGCATGCCGCGACAATCCCCATCGTGATGATGCTCGTGATGATTCCGCCAATCGCGAGGCCCGTCCCGGTGAGGTCATCTCGCCTGCCAATCGCGATCAGGGCGACTACGCCGAAGATGACGCCGAGAACTGCCGTGAAACCGCCGCAGCAACCGAGGAATCCGCAGATCAACGACGCAATCGCGAGCCCGCTCGTCTTGGTACCCCGAGCCGGCGGCGGCGTCCAACCGCCGCCCGCCGCGCCGCCTCCACCACCCGGTGGCGGTGCCCAGCCGCCGGCACCCTGGGGCTGCTGCGGGTTCGAGGGGCCGGACTGCGCGCCCCAACCCGCCGGCTGCGGTTGTTGAGGCTGCTGCGGCGCTGGAGAGGATCCCCAGCCGCCCTGCCCCTGCGCCGGCGATCCCGGACTCGGCGGCTGTCCCCAGCCGCCCTGCCCCTGCGCCGGCGATCCCGGACTCGGCGGCTGTCCCCAGCCGCCGCCCGAAGAAGGCGCCGGTCCAGCCTGTCCGGGCTGCTGTGGCTGTGAAGTAGAACCCTGACTCGGCGGCTGTCCCCAGCCGCCCTGATCGTTGTTGCTCATTCGATGCTCTGCATAAGATCGGCCCGTGTCCAACCCGGCCTGCGCCGCGCCCGAAGCGTGTCAGGGCGCGCTCGCTCGAAGTGCGACGGCACGCCGGGCTATGAGGCGAATCCATAGCTTCCCGTTCCGTCGCGTTTCTGTCAACGCGCGACGAAGCGAGGGCCTCTTGCAGGCCACTTCGTGCGCCGGTAGTCCGCCATCGCCGCCCGCCGGGCGTGCGCATACCTACGCCGGAGAAGCACGATGAGTACGCGAATCGAAACCGACAGCATGGGCGAGATCGAGGTCGCCAACGACCGCTACTGGGGCGCGCAGACGCAGCGCTCGCTACAGAACTTCAAGATTGGCGACATCCGCTTTAAGCGCTCCCTCATACGCGCATACGGAATCGTCAAAGCCTCTGCGGCGCGCGTAAACGCCGACCTCGGCACTCTGGATCCGGACGTCGCGGACCTTATCGATCGCGCGGCCAGCGAAGTCATCGAAGGCACCCTCGACGACCACTTCCCCCTCGTCGTGTTTCAAACCGGTAGCGGTACGCAGACCAACATGAACACCAACGAGGTCATATCGAACCGTGCGATCGAGTTGGCCGGCGGCGTGATGGGGTCGAAGACTCCGGTGCATCCGAACGACCACGTCAACAAGGCACAGTCGTCGAACGACTCCTTCCCCACCGCGATGCATGTGGCGGCGGTCTGCGAGATCCACGCGCATCTTCTGCCGGCACTGGTGAGGCTGCGAAACACGCTCAACGAGAAGGCGGCAGCCTTCTCCGACATTGTGAAAATCGGCCGTACCCATCTGCAGGACGCGACGCCACTGTCCGTCGGGCAGGAGATCTCAGGCTGGGTCTCTCAGCTCGATCACGGCGTCGAGCGGCTTAACGCAGCCCTCGATCACCTCTACGAGCTCGCGCTTGGCGGTACCGCCGTCGGCACCGGACTCAACACCCACGCCGAGTATGCCGATCGCGTCGCAAAAGAGATTGCGCGCCGCACCGGACACCCTTTCCGCACGGCACCCAACAAGTTCGAGTCTCTCGCCGCTCACGATGCGGTCGCATTCGCGTCGGCGACCTGCAGGACCGTCGCCGGCTCGCTGATGAAAATCGCAAACGATGTACGCTGGCTGGCGTCAGGCCCACGCTGCGGTATCGGCGAGCTTCGAATCCCCGAGAACGAGCCGGGCTCGTCGATCATGCCGGGCAAGGTCAACCCCACACAGGCCGAGGCGCTGACGATGGTGTGCACGCAGGTGTACGGCAACGACGCCGCCGTCGCGTTCGCGGCGAGTCAGGGCAACTTCGAACTGAACGTCTACAAGCCGGTGATGATTCACAACCTGCTCGAGTCGATACAGCTCATCGGCGACGCCGCGGAGAGCTTCCGGGTGAATTGCGCGGTCGGGATAGAGCCGAACCGCGACCGCATTGAGGAGCTGCTCCACGGCTCCCTGATGCTGGTCACGGCGCTGAACAACCATATCGGCTACGACAAGGCCGCGAAAATCGCGAAGAAGGCCTACAAGGAAGGCACCACACTGAAGGCGGCAGCCCTGGCCCTCGAGTTCCTCACCGAAGAGCAGTTCGCCGAGTGGGTCGTTCCGGCGACGATGATCGGGCCGAAGAGCCCGACCGCCTGAGCCGAACCGGCGTCTGCCGGTTCTCTTCGATGCTCGCCGGACGGTTGTCTTGTTGCTCACCGGACGGCGCCCGCGCCGGCAGGCGCCGCCAGAGGAGTCGACTCAGCGCTCGCGTCGGCGGCGAATCGCCACCAGCGCGAAGAGCAGGAACCCGAGCACGGCGCCGGCACCCGAGCGGCCCGTGGCACAGTCGAACAACTTGCCTCCGGTCGCGACGAGTTCAAGCCCACAGCCCTCGTCGTAAACTCGCGGGTCTGTCTCGGCACCGTCAACCACGCCGTTGGCGTTCATGTCTTCGCCTCCGCCACACGCGAGTCCTCCCGCGGGGCCGTCCGTGAGTCCGTCGCCATCGGTGTCCGGGTTGAGCGGATCCGTCGGATCCGGGCTGTTCACTTCGATCCCGTCCGGCAGGCCGTCGTCATCAGAGTCCGCGTCCATGGGATCTGTCTCATCCGGATCCACAACGCCGTTTCCGTTGGCATCTTCGCCGGGGCCGCAGTGCCCGACGACCGAGATGGCGCCGTCGCAGAGGCCATCACCGTCGGTGTCCGGATCCAGCGGACTGGTGGGACGATCGTTGTGTTCGACCCCGTCGCCGATGCCGTCGCCGTCCGTGTCCGGGTCGAAGGGATCGGTCCCGACTTCATCGCGTTCTTCGTTATCCAGAAGGCCATCGCCGTCGGAGTCCAACTCTTCGCAGACACTCGCGGTGCCGCCGGAGTTGTCGCAGCCCCAGCCGAGCTCGACTTCGCAGGCGGCGCTACAACCATCGCCGGGAAGGTTGTTTCCGTCGTCACAGCCTTCGTCAAACGAGAAGAGCCCGTCCCCGCAGAAGCCGGTGGTCTCTACGCAGTCGCTGGGCTCGCCAGAGCACACCCAGCCCTCCTCGACCTCACAGGCATTGGAGCAGCCGTCGCCGGCGTCCGTGTTCCCGTCATCGCAGAACTCGTCGCCTCGAACCAGGCCGTCGCCGCAGTCGGGGAAGAGCTCGGTGCACGGGTCCACTGCGCACAGCCAGCCGTCCTCGATGATACAGACTTCATTGCATCCGTCGCCCGCGTCCGCGTTGCTGTCGTCGCACTCTTCTGCGCCGACCACGAGGCCGTCCCCACACACTTCGATGCAGGTGCTGGGACCGAGCTCACCTTCCGGCTCCATGCAATCCCAACCGGGCTCAACTTCGCAGGTGGTACTGCAGCCGTCGCCGCTGACCGGCTGCAGTGTCGTCGCGTCCACCCCGTCGTCGCAGGTCTCTGTTCCGACGACGAGACCATCGCCACAGATTGGGAAGCAGTCCCACTCGTCACGGCCGTCCTCTTTGACGAATCCACACACGTATCCGGGATCTGCCACACAGTTCGTGCAGTGCTCATTGCCGGCGCTTTCATCGCACTCTTCGACGCCGATGGTGACGTACCCGTCACCACACACCGCCTCGCAGTCCACGGGGCAGTTCACGACATCCTCGTCATGCGTGCACAGGAAGTCGCCACACACGGCAGCACAGTCTTCTTCACACACGAAGGCGTTTTCGTCGCCGTCGCACACGCTGTCACCACAGATTTGTATGCCGGAGCAGTCTGCAAAGCAGAAGCCGTCACCGGCGCCGTTGTCGGCGCCGTCATCGCAGACCTCGTCGCCCTGCACGTCACCGTCCCCGCAAATCTGCGTCGCCGAGCAGTCCGCCATGCAGAATCCATCACCGGCGCCGTTGAACTGGCCTTCATCGCACACCTCGCCGGCCGCGGTGTTCACGACGCTGTCGCCACAAATCGCAGCGGTGCAGTCCGAATCGCAGCTCAGAGTCTCTCCGGCATCATCGCACTCTTCGCCGTCCTCCAGGATGCCGTTGCCACAGCCCACGGGAACGATGCCGGTGCAATCGAAGGAGCAGCTGCCGGGCAGCCCGTTGTTCGCGCCGTCATCACAAAATTCGCCGGCGGCGGTGTTTATGTCTTCGTCACCACAGAACGCCAGGGTGCAATCTTCGTCGCACAACGCCGTCGGACCGGCGTTGCCGATGTCGTCTCCGTCGCAGTCCTCGCCCTCCTCGGTGAAACCGTTGCCGCAGAGAGGCGGCGTCGGGCCCGAGCAGTCCCCGTTGCAGAAGTTCGGCAGGCCGTTGCTGACGCCATCATCACAGGCCTCGCCGGATTCCTGCACGCCGTTGCCGCACACCGGCTCCGTGGGTCCGGAGCAGTCTCCGTTGCAGAAGTTCGGCAGACCGTTGCGAGCGCCGTCGTCGCAGACTTCATCGCCACCGACCAGACCGTCCCCACACGTGGCTTCGCAGCTTCCGGTCGGCTCCACGCAGAAGGTGCCTTCAGGACAGTCGATCGGGGTGTTGTCAATCTCACCCGTCGTCACATCGCAGTCGTCCACGGTACAACTCAGGCCATCGTCGACAGGGACCGGTGTGTGCGACACCAGACCGGTTGAGGGATCACACACATCGATCGTGCAGGCGTTGTTATCGTCCGTATCAATCGGCGGACCCGCCACGCACACATCGTTCTCAAGATCACAGACTTCGGCGCCATCACACAGGATACCGTTGTCGCAATCTGCGTCCGTTGTACACGCCAGCTGGATGCACTCACCGGAGATCGGGTCGAGCACAAAGCCCGGATCGCACACGCAGTCGCCCGTCGCCGCCTCACACGAGGCGTTGTCCTGACAGTCCACCGGCGTATTGACCGCAGAGCCGGTTGTGCCATCGCAGCTGTCAACCGTGCACAGATCGCCGTCATCTACCGGCACCGGTGTGTTTGAAATCAAGCCGGTCGTCTCATCGCAGGCATCGATCGTGCAGACGTCATTGTCATCGATGGGCACGGGCGTGTTGCTCACGCCGGCCACCGGGTCGCACATATCGGCCGTGCAGGGGTTGCCGTCATCCGGATCGATGTCCGTATGGGAAACGCCGCTCACCGGGTCGCAGGCGTCACTGGTACAGGCGTTGTTGTCGTCGATAACGACTGGTGTATTGCTCACAGCGCCCGTCAACGGATCGCAGCTGTCGACTGTACAGGCGCTGCCGTCGTCCGCGTTCACGGGCACGCCGGCGGCGCACTCGTTGTTCACACGGTCGCAGGTCTCGGCGCCATCGCAGGCGTTTCCATTGTCGCAGTCAGCATCTGTCGCGCAGGCCTGCGGCACACACATCCCGGTTATCGGATCGAGCACGAAGCCCGGCGCGCATACGCAGTCACCGGTCCCGCTGTCGCAGACTTCGTCTGCGCCACACACCACAGGCTCGTTGGAGACGCCCGTGACGGAATCACAGGAATCGATCGTGCACAGATCGCCGTCGTCCGACACGACCGGCGTGTTGCTGACTCCGGCCAGCGCATCACAACTGTCTATTGTGCAGGCGTCGTTGTCATCCGGGCTTATGGCGATGTTTGAGACACCGGTGGCGGGGTCGCACGCATCGGTTGTGCAGAGGTCTCCGTCATCGGGATCAACAATCGTGTGCACAACGCCCGTCGCAGGGTCACAGGTGTCGATGGTGCACAGATCTCCATCGTCCGGATCCACCGCCACATTCGACACACCGGAGAGCGGGTCACACAAGTCGTCGGTGCAGGCGTTGCCGTCATCCGGATCGATGGTCGTGTTCGTCACCCCTGTAAGCGGATCACAGCTGTCGATCGTGCAGGCGTTCCCGTCATCGATAACGATAGCGACATTCGACACACCCGTCGTTGCGTCGCAGCTGTCAAAGGTGCACGCATCACCGTCGTCGGGATCCACAGCGACATGTGTGACCAGCCCGGACAGCGGATCGCAGCTGTCGACCGTGCAGGCGTCGCCATCGTTGATTGCCGGTGGCGTGCCCGCGAGGCACGAGTTCGCCGAGGTATCGCAGGTCTCCACGCCGTCGCAGAGGTCGCCGTTGCTACAGTCCGCATCCACGGTGCATGCCTGCGGAACGCACTCTCCGGTAGACGGGTCCGGCACGAAGCCCGGTGCACACACACAGTCGCCCGTCGACGCCTGACAGACTTCGTTGACGTCGCAGATCACGGGCTCGTTTGAGACGCCCGTCGTCGCGTCGCAGGTGTCGATCGTGCAGAGGTCGCCGTCGTCCGGATCGATAACCACGTTCGAAACACCGGTTCCCGCGTCGCAGCTGTCCACCGTGCACGCGTCGCTGTCATCCGGATCGATCGTGATATGCGCGACCCCCGTCAGCGGGTCGCAGCTGTCGGCGGTGCACGCATTGCTGTCGTCAATGCTGATCGCTGTGTTCACCACGCCGGTCGCAGGATCACAGGTGTCTGCTGTGCAAAGGTCATTGTCGTCCGGATCAACAGCAACCCGCGACACGCCGGTCACCGGATCGCAGCTGTCGATCGTGCAGGCGTTCCCGTCATCGATATTGACGGGTGTGTTCGAGATCACTCCTGTCGTCGTATCGCAGGAGTCGGTCGTGCAGGCGTCGTTGTCGTCCACCACCACGGCGTCGTGTGTGATCGCGCCCGTGCTCGGGTCGCACGCGTCGATTGTACATGCGTTGCCGTCGTCCACATCCACCGGGGTGTTGACTGCCAGCCCGGTGCTCGCGTCACAGCGGTCCACCGTGCAGGGATCGCTGTCGTCGACGTCGACTGCGTCGTGGGTAATCAAGCCGCTCACCACATCACAGGCGTCGACGGTGCACAGGTCGCTGTCGTCGATGTCCACCGGCGTGTTGATCGGCAGCCCGGTCGATGCGTCACAGGTGTCAACGGTGCACGCGTTGTCGTCGTCGACATCGACCGGCACGTGCGTGACCGCACCGGTGCGGCTGTCGCAGGCGTCGACGGTGCACAGGTTGCTGTCGTCGGTGTTCACCGGCGTGTTTGAAACGACGCCGCTACTCGGGTCGCAGCTGTCGATGGTGCACGCGTCCCCGTCGTCGACGGGTACCGCGGTGTGTGTGATGTTTCCGCTGACCGTGTCGCATTCGTCCACCGTACACAGGTCACTGTCATCGATGTTGACCGGCGTGTTGACCGGCAACCCCGTCGATGCGTCGCAGGTATCGACCGTGCACGCGTTGCCGTCGTCGACGGGAACCGCGCTATGTGTGATCGCACCGGTGTCCGAGTCGCAGGCGTCCACCGTACACAGGTCACTGTCGTCGATGTTGACCGGCGTGTTTGAGATCACACCGGTGGACGGCTCGCAGCTGTCGATCGTGCAGCCATCTCCGTCGTCGACGGACACGGCTGTGTGGGAGATAGCGCCTGTCGCGGTGTCGCACGCATCGACTGTACAGAGATTGTTGTCGTCGATGATTACCGGCGTATTGACCGGGAGCCCCGTCGACTCGTCGCAGGTATCCACCGTGCATGCGTTGAGGTCGTCGACATCAACGGGCACGTTTGCGATTCCCGTCACTGGATCACAGCTGTCGATCGTGCAGTTGACTCCGTCGTCCGGGTCGATCGCTGTGTGCGATACGCCGGTCACCGGATCACATGCGTCCGCGGTACACGCGTCGCTATCGTCAACAACAAGCGGTGTTCCGGGGTCGCAGGTGCCTGCGCCATCACAGAGCTCGGCGCCGTTGCAGACCGTAGCGTCCTCACAGCTGTCCCCGGCAGGAACAAACTGACAGGTGGCATCGCAGCAGCTGCCCGAGGCACCGTTATCGGTTCCGACGTCACAGTCCTCGCCGTTCTCGACGATTTCGTTTCCACACACTGCCGCGTAGTTGATGCACAGCTGGTAGTCGCCGCCCGATGCCGGAAGCGCAGAATCGACCCAGATGAAGTAGGTCTCGCCTGCGGTCCAGCTGAACTCTCCGCCCGACTCAATCCCGACGGCAGTCGTAGATTCGTCAGTCTCGGTTCCGGCGATATATGTGTTTGTGTCGGTGTATGCGGCGCCGCGTATTGCGGTCGTCAGGCCGCTGTCGAGGCGCACCGTCAGGAAGCCGCTGCTGGAGTCTGTCGGTGTAAACAACCACAGGTCGTCGTCACCGCTACCCGCGTAGGACGGGACGTTGATGTCATTGCCGTCCGTCGCCTGTATGGTTCCCAGCTCGCAGTTCGGGATGCCGGCGTCGATCTCGGGGATTTCACCCGGGCAGGTCGTCACCGTCAGGAGTCCACCGACAGACTCCGTGTAGATGAAGAAGTTTGTCTCGCCGTTGAGCCCCACCGTGCACGCCGCCGAGGTACTGGCCTGCTCGCTGCAAAGGAGCGCGCCGGTGTCGTTATCGTAGACCTCGATGAGGACGATGTCCGCCGCAGCGCTCTGTGTGCTCAGCGTAATCGGACCCGGTTCAGGTGAAGTGTAGGTGTAGAATGCCGCCGAGCCGCCGGCGCCGCCGACAGAGCAGCTATCGCTCAGGGTCGCGGCGTCATCCGGGCAGGTCAACACACCGAGCAGCCCCGAGGTGTCGCTGTACACAAGGTACTCTTCGCCCGCAGTGAGGAAGGCAAAGCAGTTGGCCTGTGTGGAGTTTGTCGCCGAGCAGAGCAGATTGTCGTCGGTGTCGTACACTTCAATCGTGACAATGTCGGCAGCCAGACTCGTCGCGGTGAAAACCTGCATGCCATCGTCGGCGGCGGTCCAACCGTAATACACTCCGGTTCCGCCTGCCGGATTGGTCGAGCAGAGAGGATTGAGCGGTGGCGGGTCTGTCACGCACGTGTCGTTCGTGCCGAGCCCGACACCGTCAGAGTAGATAAAGTACTCCGAGCCGTCGGTGACGCTGACGAAACACTCCGCGAAGCCGAAGGTCCGCGTGTCGGCGCACAGCTGTGTGCCCGTCGCCGCGTCGTACACCTCGACGGTTGTGATGTCGGCGAGGGAGTTGTCTGATCGGAACAGCTTGATGGCGTCTTCGGTCGCCGTATACAGGTAGTACCCGGGGTTGCTCTGATTGCCCGAGCAGGCCGTCAGCGACGAGGGGCGCTCCGGACAGGTCGTCACGTCCAGGAGCCCTGATGTGTCTGTGTAGACAGCGTACACGTCGCCGTCGCTCACCGGGATGAAGCAATCTGCGCGGGTGGACGCGGTCTCGCTGCACAGCAGTGTGCCGCTCTCGTCGCGCACCTCGACCGAAACGATATCCGCCACCGCGCTTGTCGCGCTGAAG
>JAUICO010000183.1 GCA_030427825.1 bacterium
GTCGAAGGGTGTCTGCAGCGCTTCGGCCAGACGCAGGCTTTCGTCAACCTGTTCTGTGATCGAGGCGGCCAGCTGCGGCTCTGCGGCTGCGACAACGTCGCGAATTCCGGTGCCGGAAACGGTGCTTCCATCGATGCCGACGTACTCGCCGACCCAGACGTTGCGGATGCCGCGAATGTCCTGGATCATGTCGCGATGTGTGTTGTCGCTGAAGCAGGAGTGCTCGTCTTCCTGGTCGCCTGAGTCGAGAGCGGTCTGCAGTCGTTCTCCGCCGGTCTCAAAGCCGCTCAGAATGATCATGCCCGTCATGGCTCTGGACAGAGCTGCTTCCGGAGTGATGCTGTTCCATTCGCTGCGGTAATTGTCGGCGACGCCATCGGCCCAGGCGTCGCGTACCTGTTGCAGATCGGCGACGAGCAGCTCCGCGACCGTCGTCAGATAGTCTGCGCGCCGCTCGTGGTTCCCGTCCGCAGAATCGGTCGTGTAGTCGGAGACCGGGCGGTTACCGGGCCCGTCTTCGCTCAGATCCTGGCCCCAGAGCAGGAACTCGATCGCGTGGTAGCCCGTGGCGATATTCTTTTCGCCGCCCTGCTCATTCAACTCTGTGAGAGCAGCCGCGCTGATTTCCTGCTCGCTGTCGCCGATGATTCCGGTGGTGGAGCCGCCATCGATATAGTCGATGTAGGCCTCGTCGAGGGGCCACGCGTTGATCTGGCCTTCCGGACCGTCGTCGTCGTTGTCGATTGGCCCGCCGTAGAACCGGTAGACTTCCGTCTGCAGGTAGGGCTCACGGGAATCGAGCCAGGCCTGTCGTGCCGCTGTGAGAGTGTTCTCGGTCGGCGCCGCCACAAAGGCGTCAATCGCGGACTTGAGGGCAAGGGCTTCAGTGATGGAGTCGTCGTACGAGGCCAACACAATCTCAGCGTAGGTCGTCTGCGCGGCGCCTGCCTCGGCGGGGAAGCCCGAGCCGGCGGTGTCATCGTCGCTGCACGCGGACACCGCGAGCAGCGCGGTCGACAGAATGGCAATGAGTGAAATTCGGGTTGCGGTCGGAGTCTTCATAGGTCGGTGCGTCTCGGTGCTGATCGGTGTTTGTGGGTGGTCTTGGTGTGACGTCCCCGCGAGGCCTCGCGAAGACCGGGACCACGTAGCACAAGACAAATGATAATGAAAATCGTTTTCATTTGTGAGATGCAACAGGTGGCCTGCGCTTGCGCTACGAGCCGCCGGCCACCGCGCTGACTTCGACGGGTGGGCAGCACTCGGAAATCCGGGTTGGAGCTACGATGAGCTTCTGCCCCTGTTCAAGAAATCCGAGAACAACGAAGACCACCGCGACGGCCCGTATCATGGGGTCGCTGGGCCGCTGAATGTCACGAAGCTGCGCAGTCCGAACCCGATGAACGAAGTGTTTCTCGCCGCCTGTCAGTCTCTTGGTGAAGGGGACGCAGATCGCCCTCGACATCATGAACAGCGAGCCCTTTGACCCGTATCGGGGCGAGATGCTGATCCCCTACGATCGCGACGACCCGGCGCAGATAGAAGCGACCCTTCGTGACCACGCGGACACAGAGTACCATGTATGTGGCACATGCCGAATGGGTCCTGACACCGATCCAACAGCGGTCGTCGACGAGCGCCTGCGAGTCAAAGGCATCGACGGCCTGCGCATCGCCGACGCTTCGATCATGCCCCGGGTCACCAGCAACAACATCCACGCACCGGTACTGATGATCGGCGAAAAGTGCGCGGTGATGATGCAGGAGGACGCCTGAGGCAGGTAGAACCGGCGACGAGGACGCGGGCGCCGCGAGGCCTGCGCCGGGTCGTCGCACCTTGCATCCAGACGCAGGTAGGCAAAGCTACTGATCACAGGGAGGGCTTCGCCGCCGCAGGCGTGGTACCCTGCATCTGATGGCTGCAGCGAGATATTTGTCGCGGTCGAGCACCTACTTTGAGGAGTCCACACAATGCGACGAGTACTGGTCACTGGAGCAAACAAGGGGATAGGGTTCGCGATCGGAGAGCGAGTCCTTGAACACGCCGACGACACCTTCCTGCTGCTTGGGTCGCGGGACGCAGAACGCGGCAAAGCAGCGATCGCACAGCTGGTTGCCGCCAATCCACAATTCGAGGAGCGTGTAGCGCTTGTCGAAATCGACGTGGGCGACGACGGCTCGGTACAGAGCGCCGCCGATCAGATTCGAGAGAGCTGCGGTGACGACGGGCTGTACGGGATCGTAAACAACGCCGGCATCGGCTTCGGATCGGCCGACATGGAGGCGGTACTGAATGTGAATGTGTACGGCATCTACCGGGTGTGTACTGCGCTGATTCCGCTACTCGGCGAGGGCGGTCGCATCGTGAATATCACCTCGGCGTCGGGACCGAACTTCGTCGCCGACTGCAGCGACGAGATGCAGCTCTTCTTCACCAGGACAGACATTTCCTGGGGCGAAATCGACGCGCTGATGCAGCAGTGCAATGCGCTCGCGACCGGTGGCGGCGACTTTCCGGGACGCGGGCTCGGCAGCGGAGACTCCTATGGCCTCTCGAAGGCATGCGCGAACGCATACACCGTCTGCCTGGCGCGGGAGCGGCCGGCGCTGACCATCAACGCCTGCACGCCCGGCTTCATCGCTACCGACCTGACACAGAGCTTTCGCGACGGGAGCGGAAGAAGCGCGGAGGAGCTCGGGATGAAGTCTCCTCGCGAGGGTGCCGCGTCCACCCTCTTCCTGCTCTTCGGCGAACCAGAAGGCAGCGGCCACTACTACGGCAGCGACTCCAAACGGAGCCCCCTTGATCGCTATCGCGCGCCCGGAAGCCCCGCCTACAGAGGCGAAGCCTGAAGTTGCCGACAGCGCACCGCTGATCGGCGGACCGGGCGATCCCGAACCGACGACCGGCACGGGCGAGGTCGGCAGGCGGCTCTACGCAAATTAGAACCATCGACGCGACCAGCCGTTTGGACACTGCTCACAGGCAACTCCGAACAACTCAGCAATTTGGCTCATGAGTACACCGCCGTCACTCCACTCGATCGCTTTCGTCGTTGGCGTCTGTGTCCTCGGGGCCGATCTGCGGGTTGCCCACACACAGGAGCTCGTGCAGGACCAGCGTGTGGAGCCTACTCATCCCGCTGAGGCGTGGCCAAACCACACAGTGCGATTGGTGGCAGACGAGAACCAGGGCGATCGCGTCGCTGCACTCTGCTCCGACGGGACACTCCGGACGGGAAGGCTTGGGAGCAGCGAGGCTGCGGTTACTCACGTCGAAGCGCCGGAGGGTGCCGAGAACGTGGACGCTCTTGGGCTCACGAACCGCGGCGAGCTCTGGATCGATTCCCTTGTCGGCATGGATCGGATCACGCACGTACTTCAGGACGGCAGCTGGGTGGAGCTCCCCGGGACGACCGACCCTCAGCGACAAGGGTACAGGTACCGGAACGCTGCTACGCGTCAGCTCGTTCAAGACCGACGCGGCAGCTGGACCCGGGCCCTGGGCCCGACTGTGTGTGAATCGCGCGGTGGGGGTTGGAGCTGCAGTGAGCTTTCGGGGGAACTGAACGGCACACACATCGCGTCGGACGGGTCCTTCTCAGGACGCAACCGATGGGACGTGGGCTGCGGGGGCGGTTCAGAGGATTGGGTGCATGGTGTTCCCGGCGGGGCGCTCAGCCGCACAGCCCTGGACCCGGACGCGGCGAATGCCCCCGCCTGGGTTGAGCTCGGCGATGGCCTTGCGGTCTACATGGACTGCTCGGGCGCTGATGGCTGCTCGATCGTCGCCTGGCACGCAGAGGCAGGGGGAGACGACGACACGGACCGAGTCCTGAGACCATCGACCACACGTCACGCGATCGCGGCAGCGACCATCGGCTACACGCTCCCACATCTTCGCATACACCGGACGGCGTACTTTCAGCTGGGCGAGCGCGTGTATCGCGTGACTCCGGACGGGCGAGCCGACATCAGTGTGGCGGTCGAGATTGAGAACACACGGGGCGCGACGCTGCGTGCCGGAGGACAGGTCGGAAGGCGCGGCACAAACAATGACGTCCACCTCTACTTTGAAGAGCCGGCCGGCGGTTGGCTTCGATGGGACGGCCACGCCATGTCGGCGATTGATGTCTGCGAAGGCTGACCTACACGCCGGGCACTGATCTGCAATTTGCCTTGAATGCGTGGCGGATACGGCGCCACTCTACGTCATGGTCCACGCCTCACCAAACACCTGGTGTTCACGTTCAGGTCTGCCAATTTCGGCGACATACAGGTCTGCGATGAAGTTCAGCACATGGTCGGCGGTCGACTCCAGCACGCGTTGATCGGTGCCAACCAGCGCGAAGCCGACAGTCGCCCGTTGCAGGAGGTCGTGATGATCAACCTCAGCGATGCTGATGTGGAATTTCGCGCGGGTGCGCTCCACAACTTTGCGGACGACTCCGCGCTTTTCTTTGAGCCCACGAATCCCCTGTAGATGGAGCGGAACGCGGACAAGACATATGTTCATGGCGTCGTTGGTTGCGTGTTTCGTCAAGAATACGACTATTTGTACACGACTGTTGCGAGAGTAGCGATGTAATCGCCGGCGCTGTCTCGACTCTGATCTCGTCCTCTGTCTGAGTCTGCGCATTCCCCGGCTTCGCAGACATGACGCGAATCGAGACACTGAAGGGTCACGATGTGTTGATCCCCAACCACGACATCTACACGAATCCACTCAAGAACCTGACGCGCCAGAGCAAACAACGCGTCGATGTGGAAGCCGGTGTCTCCTACGCCGATGACCTGAGCGAAGTACAACAGATCGCGGAAGCTGCACTCCATGACATCGAAGAACTCGATCCCGTGGAGGTCTTCTTCGCCGGCTTTGGTGGAAGCTCTGTCGATCTGGTCGCTCGCTTCTGGGTTCAGAGCGGGGAGCCGACTTCGATGATGAAGGCGCGAAGCAACGCAATCGTCGCGATCGAAACTGCCTTCGACAACAACAACATCACAACCCCATTTCCGATCCGCACGGTGGATTTCGGCATCAAAGGTGGCGTCTCGCTGGAGCGCTCGCTGCCGTCATTCGACGAGCGCGCGAA
>JAUICO010000047.1 GCA_030427825.1 bacterium
CCGTCGCTGTCCGTGGAGACCGGGCTTGTGCCCAGCTCGACCTCATCACCGTCTTCGATGCCGTCGCCATCCGTGTCCGGATCCAGGGGGTCGCTGCCCCAGAAGCCGATCTCAACACCATCGTCGAGTCCGTCGTTGTCAGAATCTGCGTTGTCGGGATCCGTGCCGAGCTCGGCCTCGACCGCATCGGGAACGCGATCTCCGTCGCGGTCGTTGTCGATGGGTGGGCAGCCCTCGCCGGTCGCGAGATCGCATCCCGGCACGATCGCCTGTGTCTCGCACGCGGGCCCGCAGCCGTCGCCGCCGACTCTGTTGCCATCGTCGCACTCTTCATCGCCGGCCAGAACGCCGTCGCCACAAATGGTCGCGCACAGCGAGGTGCCATCATCACCGGGAGTGCAGGCCCAGCCTGTATCGATGTCGCACAGGTCGTTGCACCCATCGGGCTGGTCACCGCTGACGCCGTCATCGCATTCCTCGGTGCCGGCGGCGATGATTCCGTCCCCGCACACGGCTTCACAGGTTGAGCCGGAGCCGTCGTCCGAGCACGACCAGCCGGCTTCGATGACACAGAAGTCAGAGCAACCGTCGAGCGCCGTCGCGTTGCCGTCGTCACACTCCTCCCCTTCATCGATGTCGCCGTTGCCGCAGGTTTCGGCGCAGTCGCTGCTACCGTCATCGACGGTGAGGCAGATCCACCCGGGATTCAGGCGGCAGGCGATGGAGCATCCGTCTGAAGGCGTCACGTTGCCGTCATCGCACTCTTCGTCGAGGTCCACGATGCCGTCACCGCACGCTACCTCAGTGCAATCACTGCGGCAGCCACCGAGTGCGCTGACGACGGGCTCGTCTGTGTTGTCTTCGCCTTCGTCGCACGCTTCGTTCGAGTTCAGGGTTCCGTTGCCGCAGTATGCTTCGCACTGTGATTGGTCGCAGGTGGCGTCGCGGTCGAGCGCATCGCCCCAATAGCTGACAAGCCATGAGCAGCCATAGCCGTCGGTGGCCAGGCACGCGTCGGTACAGCCGGACTCGAGCTCTCCGTTCGCGGCGCCGAGGTCACACTCTTCGCCGAGATCGACCTTCTCGTCGCCGCAGGTTCCCTGTTCATCGAGGGGCCGGCACAAGCTGGGCTCTCCGCTGCAATTGTACCCGCAGTTCATCTTGCAGTTCGTTCGGCAGCCGTCGTTGTCGACATCATTGCCGTCATCGCACCACTCGCCCTCTTCGAGAAATCCGTTGCCACAGGTCTGAGCAGCAGCGGTGTTCAATGCTGCAAGTCCGAGCATGCAACCAAACAACGCGGCGAGTATCGGAAGGTGCCGTGCCATGAAATTCTCTCCGCTGAGCGATCGTAGGCTCAGCCTAGCCAGAGCGACCGGGTGACGCAATCCCACCGGTCAGGCAGGTCGCGGCGGTGGTGCCCCCGGGTTGCGCGATCCGTTCGGCCAGCTCGATGACTCCCGGTACGCTGATCACCTGTGCGAAGTCGATCACCGCGGCGCCTGCTGCGCGGAGGGCACCCCGTTCGGCGCTGAGCCTGCGGGAGACGCACAGAATCACGTTGTCGGGTCCAAACTGTGCGAGAGCCTCCAGCCGCCGCTCCAGCCACGACTTTCGCCAGAACCCGACGATCTCGAGCAGTACTTCGGCGCCATCACCGTCCCTGCGCAGGCAGAGGTCGGGGACCAGTACGTCGACGCCGCCGAGGTCAATGACGTCGCCGGCCTTGTGAGCCGTCCAGGGAAGCTTGTGTTTGTTTACGCGCGAAACGAACAGCTTCTCCTCTTCGGACACCCATGTCCCGCGCAGCTTTTGTGTGGTTTTCAGCGGTGACCTGGGGTCGAGCTTCATGACCTGCGTCCCGCCGTCGCGATCCCACATGATGTCCGCTTCTATCGCCCACTGACTGAGGCCGAGTACAGCGGGTAGGAACATCGCCATCTGAAGTCCGTATCGCTGCCCCTGTGCAAACATGCTGGCCGGCCCGTCCAGGCGAATGTGCCAGGTATCGTCTATCCTGGTGGCGGTGTGCATGAGCTGGTGAAACTTGATCGCCCTGAAGATGGCACGGAGCTTCTTGGGTTGTGCCTCTGTGATGTTGAGGCGCAGCTCTGTTGCACGAAGCAGAACACCTTGAGCAAGGGCAAGATTGTATCGGTCGACGAGATCAACGGCGCCGATCGCGCGGTGACTGAGCAGTCTATGGTTTCGCTTCAGGTCGGCCTGCATCAGGATCTCGATGTCCTGTGCAGACGCGTCGAGTTTGCGGGCAACAGCGGCGATGACCTCCGCACGGCTTACACCGTCTGCCACCCGGGGGTCGCGCACAACAGGGCCTCGGCCGGCGGCCTCTTCGAAGACAGCGCGACGCACGTCCACCGGGTCCAGGCCGAGGTTATTGCCCCACTCGCTTCGGTCATCGAGCAGTTTCGCGAGGCCGCGGGACAATATGAAATCCGGTGAGTCGCCAACGAGGTCCCGAATTCGCTCGTCGAGCTCGCCTCGCGTCTTACCGGCGGCACCGCTGTATTCCTCGCAGAGGAGCGCGGCGACGGTCTCGGCCTGCTCCCGGTTTCTGCGCACGTATCGCGGCGTGATACTGCCGCTTCGCCGCGTAACGCGCACGAGGTCAGCGGTAAGCATCGTGTTCCCGGCGGCGTTCGGAGACGCCCTCTTCAAGTGTGTTCTCGGCGATGACCTCGTAGAGAACGGCTCGTTTGTCGGCCGCCGGGCGTAGGATGCGCCCGAGCCGCTGCACGTGTTCACGCACAGTGCCGGATCCGCTGAGAATGATTGCTACGCCCGCCTCCGGAATGTCGACGCCTTCATTGAGTACCTTCGAGGTGACAAGGGTTCGGTATTCACCGCTGTTGAAGCGCTTGAGTATCTCGCGCCGCTCTTTGGTAGGCGTCTGGTGTGTGATCGCGGGTAACAGGAACATATCAGAGAGCGCGTATACGGTGTGGTTGTCATTCGTGAAGAGAATGCATCTCTCGCCGCGATGTCTCACCAACAGTTCTTCAACAACATCTACTTTTCGTTCGCAGGTCAGGGCGATGTTTCGTTGCGTCTGGTAGGCTCGCATCGCACGGCGGCCTTCTGCTGATCGGGAAGATCTCATGATGAAGTCTCCCCATCCGCCTCGATCGAAGCGGATACCCTGACTGCGCACGAACGCGAGATATGTGTTTCGGGCTTCCGAGTAGTCCGCGTGTTCCCGCTCGGTGAGTGACACCGTGATTCGCTCAATATCGTAGTCCGCCAGGAATCGCCCTGAGAGTTGTTTGATTTCTCGTCGAAACACTGTCGGACCGACAACTTCGTGGAGTCCCTCTTCGCGCCCATCGGGGCGTTCAAGGGTCGCCGTGAGTCCCAGGCGGAATGGCGCAATGCAGTTGTAGGCCGCCTGCAGGTGAGTGGGTCCGGGCAGGTGGTGGACCTCGTCGAACACAACAAGCCCGAAGCGGTCTCCATAGCGTGCCATGTGCATCCATGCGGAATCGTATGTGGATACAGTGAGCGCACGGAGTTCATGGTAGCCACCTCCGAGCAGTCCAACGTCGTCAACGTCGAATGCTTCGAGGAGGCCACTGTACCACTGGTTCATGAGGTCGATCGTGGGAACCACGACGAGGGTCGAGCGCCCTACACGCTGAATGGCGAGCCGCGCGACAAAGGACTTTCCGGAGCCGGTCGGAAGCACAATGATTCCCCGCCGTCCGGCATCAACCCAGGCGCTGACGGCTTCCTGCTGGTAGGTGCGGGGCGTGCGTCCTTCGGTGCTGCTCAGCGCGACTTCTTCGTAGGCGCGAGCATTGTCGACGACGGTAAGTTCGCCGCGTACGCTGCGTCTGTGCAGGTCGGCGAACACTTCGTGGTAGCGCCACGCGGGAGCGCGCCATCGGCCGACGCGGGTGTCCAGCTGCCACGCGTGGTGCAGGCTGAGGTTGGCGGCGGCACGAGGGTCGGAGGCGTTAAGGAGCAGGGTCCCGGCGTGGAATTCGAGCGTAAGCGCAAGCACGCCCCTATGTACACACTGCACCCGTCCCAGGGAAGTCTGGAGGGCTCCGAGGGAAGTGGTGCGCGGTCACATCATTCACGTCGGTTCTCGGCACGATCGGCAGGCGTTCGAGCCGACCGCGGGCTCAATCATGGTCTCAAGGGCCACCTGGCGGCCGGAATTGCACTTCCTCGATCAATCACGCCACAGTTCACCGTCGCAGGTGATCCACCCGCCGGTGACGGCTCGAGATTTATCGAAGCTTCGCTGATGTGGTCTACGACGGACCTCTGCAGGCACAGTGCGCATAGCGCGGCCACCACCAGGCACCTGGCGGAAACTCAACCTCCAGGTCGCCTTCTCGATACGCGGACCAGGCAACTTTGTACTCTGCCCAGAACGCATTGAGCCGTCGTATCGCCTCGCACCGTACTTTAGGGTCGCGAGCCGCGACGCGTGGCTTCAGCCGAAACCACTGTTCGTCCGAGGTAGCGACGTCATCCCACCGTTGCATCTCAAGTCGCCGCCGCCCAAGAACGCTTCTCCCCGCGCGTTTCCGTCTTGCGGTATTTCGCTTTTCTTCCTGACGGACGATGTCGGCAATTCGATTTCGGAACCCCTCCACACCATCCGATTCAAAGGCCGACGGAACCTCGAAAGTGACCTCGACCTGAGCAGGTGTTGACCCGCCTTCGCGGTAGAAGAAGTCGGGACGGGGCACACACATGGTTCGTCCGATCTGCTTCGGTCCGGTCCATAACCCGGGGTAGTCTGCTGCATATCGCACCAGATCTGCTGCGAGCGGGTTTGCCAGAATGTACCGGTAACGCTCGATGATGTCGGATGGCGTCTGCGGGCGGAGATCCAGGTACCCGTCTCCCGAGAAGAACTTGTCTCGTCGTCCGATCAGAGTGTTCATGGCCCGGGCGATCTGGCCGTTCACGTACTCCATGAAGGCGGGGAGGCATGCCTCCGAGTCTTCGACCAGCAGATGATAGTGCGAGCCCATCGTGACAAAACAGAGGAGCCGCATGTCGAATAGCTCCGCACCTCTTCCGAGCACATATAGAATCAGGTTTTTGACCCGGGTTCGTGGCATGAATGCAAGTCGCCGTTCAAAGGTTCGAGCTGTGACTTCGACGACGCCGGGGACAATGAACCGCGGTGCTGTCATTTGGCTTCCGGTGGTTGCAGGGGTGTGCTGTAAGGACCAGGTCGGCGGCGCGAAGGGCGTGTTGCTTCATTTCTTTCCTTCGGTGGTGAATGGTTGTTGCGGGGCTCGCACGCGACGCGTGGATGCGGATTCCGCGCCTGATCGGCTACGAGCACGCACCGTCGCGCTTCCGCCGTGGAATCAACCACACCACAAACCCGGACCCGGTCTCCGGCGTGTACCTCTCCCCAGACGCCCTACGGCACAGCGTCGCCGAGATGCCCACCACCGCGCTGCTGAGAACGGACCACGCATTCCTTGATGCCGTGCTCGTCTCGGTCGTCGACTGGCGCGAGTATGCTGCCGCACCTCAACGTGCGACAGGCACTGCTCAGGCGGTCGAGCCGGCGCTCCTGTGGTGGTACCTCCACTTTGTGGCGATCCGAGACTTCACTACCCGCGGGTATCCTGCGCATTTCGCGACCGTGGATTCGCTGTACCGGGACCCGGAGAAGAGCGTCGTCGAGCTCTGTGCGTGGTTGAACTGCGATGTGCCTTCCGATCTTTCCCTCGAGCTCCCGGCGCGTACACGGCTTGATGATGAACAAATCGTGCACACACTCGACGGCGACGATATCGCCACTTTCGACACGCTGTACGATGTCATCGACCGCGCTCTGCCGCTTTCCACTCAGCTCCTGCAGAAGATGAACGAGACGGCAGGACGCCTCCTACCGCGAATCCAACAACACCGCCGCGCGCTGCTATACGACTTCGACGAGTCAGACCGGCGGCGCGCGATGTCCATCAATGAGGAGGTTCCGCGATGACAAGGTCACCCGGCGACATCATCGATGGACGCTACCGGGTCATCGATCGCCTCGGCGACGGCGGCATGGCTACGACCTGGCTGGCGCGCGACATCGGATCCGGGCTCGACGTCGCTCTCAAGGAACTGCGCTTCGACCGCCTTGAGGAATGGAAGGCCGTCCAGCTCTTTGAGCGAGAAGCCCTGACTCTCAAGCGGCTCTCACACCCGCAAATCCCTGCGTACGTCGATGACTTCCGCGTCGAAACGGAGGGCCGTACATCGCTCTTCGTTGCGCAGACGATCGCCCGAGGCCGTAGCCTCGAGGAGCTGATAGGCGGCGGGTGGCGCGCCAACGAAGAGCAGGCACGTCAACTCGCCGATGGCCTGCTGGAAATTCAAAGCTATCTCGAACAACTCGTTCCACCGGTTGTTCATCGCGATATCAAACCCGGCAACATCATTCTCGCACCCGACGGCACCGCCTCGCTCGTCGACTTCGGCGCCGTCAAAGACGCCCTGCGCGATTCCAGCGAAATGGGCAGCACGATCGTCGGTACCTTCGGCTATATGGCGCCTGAACAGCTCATCGGCCAGGCCGGTCCGAGGACCGACCTCTACGGAATCGGCTGCTCGCTGCTCTTCGCTATCACCGGGCGCCATCCCGGTGACCTGCCGAACGAACGTATGAAAATCGACGTTCGCCGCGCAATTTCCATGAGCGATGACTTCTGCGCCTGGCTCTCCCTGATGATCGCACCTGCCGCCGAAGACCGTTTCGAGGGGGCCCGCGTGGCTCTGGATGCGCTGCGTACCAACCACTTCCGGCGTTCAAGCTGCGGAGACCTGGCGCCCATTCCGGTGCACGGCCGCTTCGATGTCGACGAAAAAGACGGCGAAATCACGATCCGAATGCCCTCCGAGAAGCGAGGTCCCACGATAACGCTGCTCGCGATCCTGGCGGCGTGGCTCTTCGCCATGGCCGTGATGGTCGGATTGGGCGCCGCCGACTCGCTCATGCCGGCGATGGGTGTCGTCTTCGCGTTTCCTCTACTCGCAGGCGCCGCATACGCAGCTCGCCGGCCGGCCCGCGCCCTGCTTGTGCGCGAGACTCTGCGCGTCGACAGAAAGCGTTATCACCTCGATCAGGAGGTCGCAGGCCTGCGCATTCGCAGCCGCGGCGGCGAACTCGGCGACATTGTGGACGTCACGATCGGTCGACCCGAATCACACGCCCGCACCCTCGCCGATGACGTGCGGACCTGGGACAGCACGAGCCGGCGATCCGTGATTCTTCACGACCGGAAGCAGCTGCAGGCGATTGGTGGCGGCCTCTCACGCGTCGAGCAGGAGTGGCTCGCGGATACCGCACGACGCCTCACGGGAACAACCGCGCCGCCGGAGCCCCAGCGCCGCCGCTCCACCTGGGAGAGCATCACAGAGTTCTTTCGGGACCCGGCGAAAATCGAGAAGAAGATCGACGCATTTCTCGAAAAACTCTGACTCAGCGGGAACAAGCACCCACGACAGGATGTCAGAACACACAGGACGTAAACGTCGGTGACTGGCGAGCAGACCGAATTCGGGTCGGCAGCGTTTGTCACCGCACCCCTCGTCCGTTGCTCGTGTTCTACTGTCCCGCCACTCGGAGCCGGCCCGTGTTTGTTTCTTCGATCGATTGGACTCCCGGCAACGCGTCGCCCTGCACTTCATCGCTTCGCCCGAGCCGCCCCGAAGGGCTGTCTGCCGACAACGCGAGGATTGCCATCGCCCTCGTCGTCGCGATGACAGCCCTTCTTGTGTCGGCAGGTGCTGCTGCGTTCGAGAATGGCGATGTACTGATCGGGAGCGCGGGAACCGGCGACGCACCGGCCCTTGACGGTCAGTACGATCGCCCGCTGCTTGTCGCGATCGACACGCCTTACGAACTCTTCTCAGAACTCGGTTCCCTGATTCACGTCGCGGCGTGGACTCCCGAAGGCGAGCCCGCCGACGGTGCATGGGTGTACTATGGCACTCGCGCCGTTGGCCGCACGAACCGCCACGGAACCTTCGCCTTTCGCCACGGCGTCGCAACAGCCGACGTTCAGGACTACGTTGAAAACGGAGGAGTGATCACCGTAGTCTGGGATCGAGACGAGAACCGTTACCGGGGCAATGTGTGGTTCAGCGTACTCTCGCGAACAGAGAGCTTCGCGACAGACCACATACACGTGTACACAGACCGCGGCGTCTTCTCCCCGGGCGACGACATTCGATTGCGCACCATCGCCTGGCATCTCGCAGACGACTACACAGCCCTGACCGACGCAGAGGTCGAGTTTACCCTCGTAGGTCCTGATGGCAGAGTCGTCTGTGCTGACACCGCCCGGAGCGGAGACTTCGGTACCGCCGCAACCTCACTATTCATCCCAACGGCGACCCCCGACGGAGAATACCAACTCCGCGCATCCGCCGGCGATGCACATGCCGAGACCCGCCTTCAGATCCGTCGCTTCGAGGTTCCGGAGCTGCGTGTAACACATGATCTGGGGCGCTTTCTTACACGCGACACACGAGACCTGGCTTTCGAAGTGCACGCAGAATCCACCACAGAAACACCTCTTGGCGAAGCGACGCTGACGGCGGAGATCCGATCCCCCACTTCATCGTGGGAACACACGGCAGCGATGGTCGATGGTGTTGCACACCTGCAGCTGGACGAAAGCACCATCACAGAGCTCACCGGTGGAATGAGAGACGGGCAGACGGTCAATATCACGCTGCGAGTCGAATCCCACGACGGTCGTCATGCGCGCGTCGACCGTGTGCTCCGATATGCGGTCAACCCCTGGGTTGTTGTCGTAGAGACGGACCGCACCGAGTACGCCCCCGGAGATCCAATCGAGTTGTTTGTCCGTGTGTCCGACCTGGACCGTGTGCCCGCACGCAACACACACATCACAGCAAGAACCTCTCGTGGGGAACACGCGGAGGCCCACACGTCGGAGGACGGCGTAGCACGATTCACGTTCTCGATGCTGGACGATGGCTTCGACGTCGACATCTACATCGACGATGTCGACGATGCCGTCGCAGGCACACACATCGACTGGCAGGAGCCTCAACCGATGCGGTCGCGTATCGAAGAGCCCATCGTTCGAGAAGGCGCCACGGTTCCGCTGACAGTGACCTTTCCGGCAGGCTTCGTTCCCGTTGAGGAAGTGGTACACGCCGACGTAGTCGACACGTCGGGCGCGCTCGAACAGGCGCTGCTACTTCGCGTCCGTGAGGACGATGGCGTGTACTCGGCCCACGGCGAATTCTCTGCCCCGTCCTGGGGATCCATGCTCATCACACTCTTCGCGCTCGGCCGACCACAGGACGTCGAAGCCGCCGCGTCGGGCGAGGATACACCATCGACCGGTCTGGGGCTCCTCACCGAGGGACAGCAGCTACTTGTGCACCCGAACCGCGAGCTCACGATTCACCTGAATGGTATTCCAGACCGGGTGGACTACGGCGACGGGCTGAACGGAAGTGTGCGCGTCGAAGACACCAACGGGCATCGCGTCGACGCCTCACTTGGCGTAGCGGTCGTACACTCGGCGGTGCTGGCGATGAAGGATCCACTCGAGATCACGCCGATGGACACCTTCTACAATCCGGAGCTTCGCACCCTGGCAAACACAGGTGCCCAGATGCTCACCTGGCCGGTGGTCTCACGAAACTGGGGGCCGAACCAAAACGACGTCGCGCTGCCACCCTTTTCGTACCAAGAAGGAGGCGCCATCGATTTCGTCCCGACCGACCGACGCCAGGCGGACAACCAGCCGGAGCAGGAAGTCCAGGGCGCAGAGTACTACTCGGTAGGTGGCGTCGGCTCAAGCGCTGTCGGACACGGCTACGGCATGGGAGGGGGCGGTGCGTACGGCGGTACGTACGGTAGCGCGGCGGGTGGACTCGCCGAACAACCGCAGATCCAGTCGCTCGCCGCATCCGGCGACGGCGAAGTGCTTGCGAATCACCGATCCGCACATGAGCGATTGGAAGCAGCGGGCCCCGGTACGCGCATCGAGTTCGTCGTGCGCACCGAAGTCTCGCCGACGCTGCTCTGGGACCCGGAGGTTCTCGTCGAGAACGGACGTGGAGGCTTCGCCGCACAGCTCGGGACCGCCACCGGGGACCATGAAGTTGTGCTTGTTGCCTCGGATCGCAATGGCGGTGTTGGTGTGCTCAGACATACTGTCTCCATACAGCGAGACGTCGAAATCCGCGTCGATGCGCCGGCCGAAGCCACACTGGCTGTGCCCTTTGATGTGCTCGCGACAGTGGTCAATCACGGCGTAGACGATGACACCTTTGAGCTGGAGTTTCGTGGCGACAATGTGCCGTCATTGCGGACAACCGTGTTTGTTCCGGCGGGAGGACATGCAGGGGTGCGCCTGAACCCACGGGTTGACGCACCCGGTGTGCAGCATTGGCAGGCGAGCGCTGTTGGAAGCCACGGCGCCGATGCGATCGAACGCGATGTGTTCGTCCTTCCGCAGGGCGCTCCTGATATCCTCGCTCAGGTGTCACCCCTCACGTCGGCGGCACCCACGGTGATGACCATCGATGTGCCGACAGGCGCTGAGTGGACGCGAACGACACTTGACGTGCGGCTGCCGACGATCAGCTCGTCTTTCGCGGGCCTCGACGCCCTGCGCCGTCAGATCTCAGAGAGTGATGCGGTATCGCTCGGCGGTGATCTACTCACCACCCTCGCGCTGTTGCGCCACCAGCAGAGCGGCGTGGGAAGCGACGTGATTCCTCTCGATGACACGGTGGCTGCGACGCTGAGGCAGCTGCTGGACGTGCAGAGAAGCGACGGAGGCTGGAGCTTCTGGTGGCATCCACAGTCGAGCGTGTTCGTCAGCTCGTGGGTCCTCGAAGCGATGATAGAAGCCCGACGCGCGGGCTACGAAGTACCGTCGGAGCGCATTCGCCGCGGCGCTACATACATCTCGCGTGCCCTGAGAGACCTGGCTGAAGTCGATGACATCGCCTTCTGGGAAGGTGACGGCGACGCGATCCGAAGCGGGATTTCCGCCGAGGCCTTTCGTGTGCTCACTATGGTCGACGAGGAGCTCCGCAGCGCTGAGGTCGACGCGGCCATCGCGACCCTCGCCGGGCGCGCGGTCGCAACGATGGAAGCGACGCATATTGAGATTCTGGCCTACGCAAACAACCTGCTCGCGCTCGCCGAGCTGCGTGCCGCCGGTGGTCATGCACCAACCGACGATGAACTCTCGGCGTGGGCTTCGCGGCTGCAGACTCAACAACAACACGGACATTGGGAGCCGGGATGGTTTCATGCATACGGTGGTTCGGTGGAAGCGACGGCGGCCGTCTTGCGCGTGTTTGACGTGATCGACGGCGACTTCGAGTCGGAACGCCGCGCTGCTGTCCGCTACCTCATGACAACGATGGACGAGTTGGGTGGCTGGCACAACGTGCGTTCAAGCGCTGTTGCGATTCGCTCGCTGCTCTCGATAGCGGCTCCTGCAGAGTCTGACGCTTCAGAGATCGTGGTGATCGCAAACAACACCGAGATCATGCGGGTGCAGATCGACGCGGCCGATCCCTGGCTCGCGTCGATGCAGCTTCGGGGTGTGGATCTCTCGCCCTGGCTTCGTCCCGGGCGGAACACCCTGGAGTTGCGTTACGACGGTGGTCTGGAAGCGACAGCGGCGGTGCGCGTGGAAGCCTGGGGCGTCGACGCCTCCGATATGGGCACGACCGCGAGCACTGAGGCGATCCACTAACTGCGTCAGCGAGGCGCCGTCATCTGTGATCCGAGCGGCGTGTCAATTCAATGCCGCGCCTGCGCCGTCCGCACTCATGTGGAGCCCTTCCAGCCAACTTTCAGCAGGGCCGGCAGGACGATCAGATCGCCGATGTAGCAGCCCACGAGGGTCACACACACCAGCTCGGCGAAGAGGCGTATCGGCTGAAAACTGCTCCACAGCAGCAGCACCATGCCGCCGACAAACATGATGCTGGTCACCAGGATTGCGCGCCCGGTCCCTCTTGCCGTTCGGCGTATCGCGTCGTCGGTGCTGCGACCGGCCGCCAGCTCTTCTCGAAAGCGCGCAAGCACGTGAATGGTATCGTCGACCGCCAGGCCGAGGCTTACCGAGAAAATGATGGCCGATGTGGAGTTCAGGTAGATGCCGCGCGCGGCCATGTAGGCCAGCGTCAATATGAGTGGGATGACATTTGGCGGCACGCTCAGGATGCCCATGCGTACGCTACGAAACAGGAGCGTCATGATGATGAAGATGACAACAAAGGCCAGCCCGAGACTGGAGAGCATGTCGCGCATGATCAGATCTACACCGCGTGCTCCGGAGTAACCGTCGCCGCTGAGGTGGTAGGTGATGTCGTCGAACTCAGCGAAGAGCTCGTCTGCGCGTTTCAACAGTTCGTTGCAGAGCGCCAGGGACGTGCGGCCGCCGATATCCGCAAGCTGGACGTTGAGGCGAAGCCGGCGCCTGTCGAAGCTGACCCACGCCGCCGTCGGGTCCGGTCGCGCGCCTTCGATGAGAGAATAGAGCTGGGCGACCTGCGCCCGTGAACGAAACGGTTGCGCGCGTCGCTCGGGATCCCCGGTATACGCCACCAGGGCTTCATGCAGGTAATCTCCATAGGTGCTTGTGTGCAGCACGCCCGGCTGTTCGTCGGCCCACCGCGCGAGCTCATCGACGGCGTTCAGAATTGCAGGGTCGTCGAAACGACCTTCTGTGTCGGAGATCAGGCTCACCTCGACGGGAATGATACCGTTCAGCTCCTCCTCGATCAGATGCATGGTCTCTGTGGTCGGGTCACCGGGCTTCATGATCTCAAGGAGGGTCGCGTCGACAACAATCTTTGTCGATACAAACACAGCTCCGACCAGGGTCAGCACAGCGATCGTGATCACCGGCCACGGATGCCGCAGTACGATGTTCACTGTAGCGACAGTTGCTCGCTCCAGCACACCATCGTGCTGGACGAAGGCACGGTGTTCAGGCGCGCGAAAGAGGGACAGGGCGGCAGGGACGACCGTGATCGTGACCACATAGGCAATCAGCATCGCGGCGGCGGTTGCGACGCCGAAACGCTGCAGCACCGTCGTGCGAGCTACGATCAGAGACGCAAATCCAACCGCGGTCGTGAACGAGGTCAGGAAGCAGGCGGCGGCGATTGTCGATACGGTGCGCTTTGCAGCCAGGCGTCGGTCGTCTGTGTCCCGCAGCTCTTCGCCGTACCGATTGACCAGATGAATCGAGTCACTGACTCCGATGATCAGGATCAGGATTGGGAGCATCTGGTTGATGATGTTCACCGTCTCGCCGACAAGAACCATCAGTCCGACGGACACAACGACAGAGATCAGGACGGCGGTGGTCGGCACGAGGGTACCCGGCAGCCACCGAAAGCAAACAAACAGGAAAAGCGCCGAGAGAAGCAGTGAGAGCGGAACAAGTGTGGTCTGATCGCGGCGCAGCTGATCGACGACCCAGGTCCTGATGAAAGGTATCCCGCCGATCTCAACCCGGTCGCCCGCGGGTGGCGGGTGCGCTGCAAGCCAGGCCTGTACCGAGCGCACCACCGGCCGAAGCTCAGCGATCTCGGTGTATTCATTCTCAAGAAAGAAGGCGACGACAGCGAGCCGGTGACTCTCCGAAATCAACACGCCCTCGACGAACTGCGAGGTTGCGAGGGCTTCACGCAGATTCTCGGCTTCGCTGTCCTCAACCTCATCTCCGCGCACCGGGGGGTTTACGTCGATGACACCATCGCCGTCCGCGCGGGGAAAACCACTTACGGTGATACTCTCGACGCGGCGCAGCCACGGGGCGTCGCCAAACTCGATGGCGATGTCGTGAAGGTACTGAAGGCGCTCCGTCGAGAGAATGTCATCGCTCTCGAGAAGGACCAGGAGCACGCTCTCTGTGCTGCCGAAGGCTTCTCGAAAAGCGTCGGAGTTTCGTTGCTGCTCGTCTTCGGTTGCGAACAGGCTCTGCGGGCTGAAGTTTGCCTCGATGTTTGGAATCTGCGCTGCGAAGAGCGCAGCGACGGCCAGGGCGACGGCGATAACAGCGACACGGTGCTGCACGACTGTGTGCGCGATCCACTTCGGGAGGCGACCTTCAGCCATGCGGGAACACGCTCAATCCACGGACTCGAAGAATCGCTTCACGGTGCGTCGCGCCGCGATCAGCCGCGCGCTGCTCATTTCGGGATGATAGTTGACCACGAGTCGCGGCGTACGCTGGAGCTCCCTGTGAGCCAGTTCGCGCACGTGTTGGCGTTCGTCGACCATCGCGTAAGCCAACCAGGTCGAGCGTGGCGTGTTGCGATTCGCCTCGTACCAGGTCCTCCATGCTTCGACGTCGTCGCCGAACACCTGGAAGCACAGACGCTCCAATGCTTCGGATGCGCGCCGCGCGATAGTGGCGCTGCCGTCCGCGACCAGCTGCATCAGCGGCGGAATCGCGCTCAGGTCGCGCAGCTTGGTGACGGCCAGGATTGCCTTCTCGGCGACTTCCGGGTTCTGATTTGCAAGGCGATCGCGCAATCGTGCGATGAAAGCGTCGAAGCCGTCAGATTTTCGGTTGTTGTCGAGGATTTGCATCGCGAGGCGGCGCACGCCGTTGTCGAGATCGAAGAGCGCCGAGAAGAGCGCGGGGCGTAGTGGGAGATCTCGAATGTAAGCGAGGAGTCGAGACGCGTAGTAGCGATTCTGCGGGAAGCTGCTCGCCAGCGCCTCGTAGAGCGGGTCGACCATCTCGGTGACCTGGTTGTAGCAGAGCGCCACGAGCGGGCCGTGCTCGCGCACGTGCCGTGCCTCTTCGTCGGGCTTGCTACGGTCGACCAGGAGGCGTCCCGGGAAATGGTCCAGAATGTACGGGTACGCTGCGACGCCGTGAGCCCGTATCGTTGTCGTCGCATCGGCGACGGCGTCAGGATCGTCGCCGGACAGGTGCCGGAAGCTGCGCGAGAGATCCCTGCCCTTGCGCAGGGAGTCGTGCCCGGTGGGGTCGCTGATTCGTCGAACCCGTGTCTTCTGCGTATTCGAGATCCGTTCGAGCTCCGCGCTGGAGAGGTACTCCGGCTCTACCTCTTCGGCGGCGCCCATGTTGTCGACGCTCTCACGGGACTCGGATTCCTGAGCGCCGAAGGCTTCGTTTGTGCTGAAAGCCAGGGTTTGGGACCGGATCTCGCCGTGTTCCGCATGCAGACTGCTGACGACGGCTCTGATCTCGTCGCTGAACGTGAGATCGCTGCGGCGGGTAGACATAGAGGGTAGCGCGTCGTCCGCCGGTGCCTGACCGGTCTCTGTACGGCTCCCTGCGGTTGCACCGGCCGCCACCTCGTCAAAGGCGTCGTCCACGATCGATTGAAAGTCTGCAGACGAGAGCGCCAGCTCGTCATCATCGACCCGCGTTTCGGCCACGGCATCGGCGCCGGAATCTGCCCCGCTGCCTTCCGCCGTCGCCTCCCGGGCTCCCTCCGCCTCGAGGTCGGCCGTGAGCCTTGTTTCCCCTACCGGAGAGTCCGGGTCCGTCTTGTCCCGGTCCGTATCGTTTTCGCCGGCCTCAGGTGCGACAGCCGTTGCGCTCTTGATGGTGGATTCCCACGCATCGGCAAGACTCTGGCTGGTCTTCAGATTGTACCAGCCGGAGTCATCGTGAATCTGCTGTACGATTTCATCGGCTTCGGGCGTTCGCCTGACCCGGGCGTCCTGTGACGGTGGCTCGCCGGCGTCCGCGGGGCTGCCGCGTTCCGCAGGTTCTGCGTCAACCGCGTCTGCGCTTTCATTGGAGCCTTCGGCGATTTCATCGCGCGCAGCGATCCGATCTTCGTGTGCCGCTGCGGCGTCGTCGAATGCGCCGGGCTCGATCGAAAATGGGCCGCTCTCGGACTCGATCGTGAATTCGATCTCACCGCTGCCGGTGCCACCGCCCGCGGCGCCTTCGTCACATTCCTCAGCCGGGGGGAGCCGCGAGGCCGGCGCGTTGCGCTCCATTCGACGGCGCACAATGAGTCCCTCAAGTGCGGTCACGAGGCGATTCACAAGCACGAAGATGGTGGGCAGCTCGCGCGGGTCTACGGAGCCGGCGTCACCGTCCCCCAGAAGGAACACCCCGGGTCGTCCGCCGATCGGGACGGGGATCACAACCGACTCTTCAGGAACGCTCTGGCCGATCGACTCGTAAAAATGGTGCAGACCGAGGTGAATCGGGTCTCCGTGGAAGAAGCCTTCTCCGCTGACGAGCAGGCCTTCGAACGCGGAGCGCATCACGTAGATGCTGCTCTCATCCATCGACACCTGGCCCGACGTGTCCTGACCCACCAGCCCGCGCAGCTGCCCGCCGCTCAGCATCAGCATGAAGCGTCGTTGAAACACGCGGCCGCAGAATGACAGCGCTGCCTGGAGCACCTCGTCGCGTCCGCGCGCGTCTTTCATGAAGCGGGTGAGTTGATCGAGGGTCCACTCGTCGGGGTCGCCGTCCAGCGCTGCATGACTACCGGTGTATAGACCGATCGTTCGTCGCCTGCTGCCCTGTCGGTCCTCGCCGAGTGCGGGGTCGTCGACGGAAACAACGCCGCTGACCGGAGTCTCGTCCGTCGTGAGAATCGGCGTTCTCCCCGATTCAACGGCTGCATCGTCGGCCCACGCAGCATCGTCACCCAGGGTGTCCACTTCGCGAGTGAAGGGCCCGGAATCGTCGCCGACAGCGGCGAAATCTCCGCTGAAGCGGACTTCAGCGACTGCTTCGGGGGCCCCGGTGTCGATGATCGGAGCGGCTCCGGTGACCGTGCCGTCGCCGCCTTCTGTCGCCGCTCCCTGTGATACTTCGTCCGTTCCCGACGCTTCTTCGGCCTCAACGTGGGCACCGCTCAGATCAACCGCCACGATCTCTGCGACCGCCGCGGGGTCGGTGCCGGAGACGTTGGTGTACTCTTCAACAGGCGGCAGCTCTTCTTCCGTGTCGCCCTCACCGCCGTCGGCTTCGTCTTCCAGAACGACGGCCGCCGTCTTCGCTGTCGTCGTGGTGACCGGGTGCTCGTCGAGCTCGTCTCGAATGAAATCGGCGGCGATTCTCGCGGCTTCATCTTCTGCAACAGCGTCAACCAGCGGCGCCTCCGGCAGATCGATGGGCCAGCGAGCGCTGAGTCGCTGATATCGCCCGTCGACCGGCGTACCGAAGTACCGATTGAGGAGTTCTACGAAGCGAAACTCAAGAACCGAGAACTGTCTGATCGCCACGCCCTCTTCACGCAACGCATCGACTTCGCGTGTCGAAAGCCCCTCCAGGACGAGTACATCCAGAAACCCGTCGCGCCTGCGGAAAGGAATCGCCTCAAGGCGCTGCACCCGGCTCAGGGACCAGGTTCGGACCACGAGAGGGTCGAGGCTCTCGATGACAGCGTCGTCCGCAGCCTGATATCCGCTCAGCTCCCGGACCCGCTCCAGCGCGATGTCGGTGTCCAGGTCGGTGGTCTCGAAGAGCGCGGTCGACAGCCGTCCGCCGGCTTCCCGCATGCGCTGAACCGCACCGTCCATCTCCCGAAAAGACACGACGCGATCACGCACCAACAACGAACTCAAGGGTGTAGGGTCCAATCAGCCCTCGCACAGCGATCGGGCAGCGGCACGATTCCTGCTCGCCGAGCTGCCTCGTCGTGCTCATTATCAGAGGCCGGCCGCTGATCCCAGGGGGCAGAATCACCCTTGCGTGGGACCACCACCTGCACCAGGTCGAGTGGCCGCAAAACGAGGAGCGTGCATCGATGCTACCGTCGGTATTCAAGAAAGTATTCGGAACCAAGAACGAGCGTGAGCTGAAGCGGATGCAACCGCTGGTCGCGCGTATCGGCGACCTTGAGGCCTCTGTGCTTGGCCTCGACGACGCGCAGCTCGCTGCGAAGACGGTCGAATTCAAGAGCCGCATCGACAAGGGAGAGCCCCTCGATGACCTGCTCCCGGAGGCGTATGCCGTCTGCCGCGAGGCGGGCAAGCGGGTCCTGGGGATGCGTCACTACGACGTTCAGATGGTCGGCGGCATTGTGCTGCATCGCGGTTCCATCGCCGAGATGCGTACCGGTGAAGGCAAGACGCTGACGGCAACGCTGTCGATGTACCTGAACGCCCTCGCCGGAAAAGGTGCGCACCTTGTAACGGTCAACGACTACCTCGCCAGCCGCGACGCAGAATGGATGGGGCAGTTGTACAACTTCCTCGGCATGAGCGTCGGCACCATCGTCAACGGCCTGAACGACACCGAGCGCCAGCAGTCCTACGCCGCCGATATCACCTACGGGACGAACAACGAGTTCGGCTTCGACTATCTGCGCGACAACATGAAGTTCGATCTGTCACGACTGGTACAGCGGCCTCTGGCCTACGCCATCGTCGATGAGGTGGACTCGATTCTCATCGATGAGGCGAGAACGCCTCTGATCATCTCCGGACAGGCCGAAGAGTCCTCCGAGATGTACCGGCGCCTCAACGAGATCATCGCGTTCCTCGTGCGGGACGAAGACTACATCGTTGATGAGGAGCATCGCAGCGCGTCGCTGACCGACGAAGGGATCGAGAAGATCCAGGAACAGCTTGAGATTGAGAACCTCTTCGAGCCGACCAACATTGACCTGTTTCGGCACTCCCAGAAGAGCCTCCAGGCTCACGCGCTGTACCATCGGGACGAGCAGTATCTCGTCCGCGACGGCGAGGTCATCATCATCGATGAGTTCACCGGGCGCGCGATGGAGGGACGACGCTGGTCCGACGGTCTGCACCAGGCGGTCGAAGCCAAAGAGGGCGTCCCGATCAAGAAGGAGTCCGTCACGCTCGCGACCATCACCTACCAGAACTTCTTCCGCATGTACGACAAGCTGTCGGGGATGACCGGTACGGCAGCTACCGAGGAAGAGGAGTTCGGAAAAATCTACGAGCTCGGGGTGTACGTCATCCCCACGAACAAGCCGATCATCCGCGATGACATGTCGGACCTTGTGTATCGCACAGAGCGGGAGAAATTCACCGCGATCGTCGACCAGATTCTGGAATGCCATGAACGCGGCCAGCCGGTTCTGGTGGGCACGATCTCCGTCGACAAGTCAGAGGTCATATCCAAGGTGCTGCGCAAGCGCGGCATCCCGCACGAAGTACTCAACGCGAAGAACCACGGCGGTGAGGCCGGAACCGTCGCGCAGGCAGGCCGAAAAGGGTCGGTAACGATCGCCACCAACATGGCCGGTCGCGGTACCGATATCATCCTCGGCGGCAACCCGGACGAGCTCGCGAAGAAGGGAATCACCGACTTCGAGTCGGAGCAGTACAAGACGAAGCTCGCCCACTTTCAGAAGGTATGCGCCGAGGAGCGGGAGCACGTCCTCAGCAACGGCGGGCTCTTCATTCTGGGCACAGAACGCCACGACTCGCGTCGTATCGACAATCAGCTGCGAGGCCGCGCGGGACGCCAGGGTGACCCCGGGCAGTCGCGCTTCTTCCTCTCCCTCGAAGACGATTTGATGCGGCGCTTCGGTGCCGACCGGATCCAGGGTCTCATGGCCCGACTCGGCATGGAGGACGGCGTTCCGATCGAAGCGAACATGGTCTCGAAGTCCATTGAGGGCGCCCAGCGTCGCGTCGAAGGGCGCAACTTCGATATCCGGAAGAACCTGCTCGAGTACGATGAAGTCCTCGATGCGCAACGAAACGCGACGTACGAGTTGCGACGCAAAATCCTGCTCGGCGAAGATATCGAGACGATCACTCTCGATGCGTACGAAGACGCATTTGAGGCGACCCTGGAGAACTACGCCAGCGGCGCCGTGCGCACGGACGATTGGGACATGGAAGGCCTGAGCCAGGCCATCAGGTCCACCTTCAACCTGGAAGTCTCAAAGGACGAACTCCCGCTCAACCGTCGAGCTCTCGAAGAAGGGCTTTGGAAGAAGATTGAAGGCGCACACAACAGCAAGATCGCAGAGATGGAGATCATCGCTGAGCGCTACAACGAGCGCTACGCGGAGTCGGCTGATTTCGAAGCAAAGACCGGCAAGGAGGTCTTCATAGACCTTGCCCGGACCACCTACCTGCGAGAGCTCGATCGACGATACCAGGACCACCTCGGGGCGATGCGCCACCTGCGTGATTCGGTGGGCTTGCAGGCGCACGCCCAGAAGGACCCGAAGCAGATCTACAAGAAAGAAGGCTATGAGCTCTTCAGTCAGATGAAGTCCGATATTTCGTCGAACGTGACCCGCTATCTCATGCGGGTTGTCGTCAAGACGGAGGAGTCCGTCGACGAGTCGGCGCACCTTGAGCGGCAGCAGGTTCCCGGCGCGGGCGCGGCTTCGCGGCCCCGTCGAATTGGAATGACCCGTCGCACGTCCGGTGGCGGAGCTGCCGCCACGCCGGCGAAGCAACCGAACGCTCCCCTGCCGAAACTCGGTCGCAACGAGCCCTGTTGGTGCGGCTCAGGCAAAAAGTACAAGCATTGCCACCTTCGCCATGACCAGGACTCGGCTCGCCCGTCCTCTGCGTCAGATGCGGAGTCCGCACCCGAGGCGAAGCCGGCCGCAGCCGCACCCGAGGCTCGCAAGCCCGCAGTCGAAGCCCCGGCGCCGAAGGTCGCCGCGGTTCAAGCGCCGGATGCCAACAGGGACGGCAAGAAGCCCGGCAAGGTGTCGATCATCTGATGCGCGACTCACCCAACACAAAAATCGGAGTAATCGGTGCCGGTTCGTGGGGTACCGCCCTGGCCCACGTTCTGGCTTCCAAAGGCTATGATGTGTGCATCTGGGCGTACGAGCAGGACTGCGTTGATGCCATCAACCAGGCACACGAGAACAAGCAGTTTCTTCCTGATATTGTCCTTCCGTCGAACCTGAGCGCGACAAACTCCCTGGCTGAGGTGTGTACGAGCAAAGATGCGATGGTGCTTGTAACACCGTCGCATGTGGTTCGCGCCGTGATCGGCGCCGCCGCAGAGCATCTGCCCGAACACGTGCCAATCATCAGCGCGACAAAAGGAATCGAGAACGACACGTTGATGCTTGTGTCCGACATTCTCGAAGATGTTCTTCCCGTTCGTTTTCATCCATATCTTTCCTACGTATCCGGCCCCACCTTCGCGCGGGAGCTGGCGCTTGGCATGCCGACGAACGCGGTCGTTGCGTCCCACAGTGATCGACTGGCAACCACAGTTCAGGCGCTGTTGAGCCACGACTACTTCCGCATCTACCGCTCCACCGACGTCGTCGGCGTCGAGGTGGGCGGCGCGCTGAAGAACGTGATCGCCATCGCTGCCGGCGCCGCGCAGGGTATGGGCTTCGGCCACAACACCGTTGCCGGCCTCATTACGCGCGGCCTTGCCGAGATGTCTCGCCTGGCTGTCGCGCTTGGCGCGAACCCGCTTACCCTCGCCGGTCTTACGGGCATGGGCGATCTTGTTCTTACCTGCACCGGCGGGCTTTCACGCAACCGCGCCGTCGGAATCGAGCTCGGCAAAGGGCGTCCGATCGCGGAGATTCTCGGCGAGATGAACATGGTCGCCGAGGGCGTAAAGACAACGCGCTCGGTGCACGATCTGGCCCGAAAGATCGACGTAGAGATGCCGATCAGCGAGCAGGTCTACAACGTGATCTACAACGATGTGTCACCGGCTGACGCCATGCAGGCCCTGATGAGTCGAGAACTCAAGCGGGAGAGTTTTGGATTCTGAGAGGCACGCGTCTACGGGGAAGTATCCCGGCGGTCGCGTTGCGGGTCTCAGTCCGTGCGGGGACGGAAGTCGATGATGCGTGGCCCGGTCGGCTCTGCGTCTTCGACCTCTACTTCGATAGCGCGCTCCACCGGATCGGGATCGCGGGCAATCACCGGTTGTTGCGCCGCTGCGGCTTCTGCCGCCGCCGCTGCCTCGGCGGCCACACGCTCGCGCCGTTCACGCCGTTCGCGTTCTCGGTCTCGTCGTGAGCTGGAATCACGGTCGTTGGAGTTTTCGCGCTGCGTGTTCTGTGTCGGCTCCTCTGTTTCCTGCACCTGGGCAACCAGCGCCGTCAGCTCTACGTTCTCTCCCAACTGGGTCAGATCGCCTGCTTCTTCAACGCGGACCTGGTAGGGCTCGTAGCCGTCGAGGGTGAAGGTTACTGTCAGCGGAAACTCAAGGTCCGGCGTCGGGCTGTAGCCGTAGGGCGTGGTGCCGGTCATGGCCTCTTCGCCCTCCCCGAACTGGATGGATGCACCCTGCGGTGTGCTGTTGATCGAGATAAATCTCGGCAGAGCGACCTCAGGTGGGTCGTTGCTATTTTCTTCGCCGTTGCCCTGCCGCGGGGTTTCCTCCACCACCGCTACCGGAGCTTCGTCCTTTCCACCGGAGCTGCTGACAACTGCGATGATGCCGCCGACCAGGCCTGCGACGAGTAGCGCGGCCAGAGCGATGAGCGGCGTCCTGCTCTTCTTCTTGTAACCGCCCAGGTTGTCTTCTTCGTCGAAGAGGACTGTGGCTCCGCCGCCCGCGACGCGGGACGCGCCTGTCGAAACCGGCGCCATTTCGCCCGTGATGCCGCCACCGGTGACCGGAGCCAGCGCGGGCGAGCCACCTGTGGTAACGTCAATCGCCGCGAGATCACTGAGCATCTCCGCGGCGGTCTGATAGCGGTTTGCGACTTCCTTGTTGCAGGCCTTCTGAATTACAGCGCCGAGAGGTCCGCTGCTGGTCGCCTCGGCCATCGGTACCGGCTCGTCGACCTTCACGTGCTGAAGGGCGATCATCATCGGGGACTCACCCTTGTAGGGCAGGTCGGCCTCAAGCATCTCGATCATCATGATGCCAAGCGAGTAGATGTCGCTGGCAGGGAAGGCCTGATGGTCACGGACGCGCTCTGGTGCGACGTAATCCGGAGAACACATGACCTGCCCTGTGGCGGTCAGCGAGGTGTCCTGCGACTCGTCGATCGACTTCGCGATGCCGAAGTCGAGAACCTTCACGTAGTCCTTTTCGCCGAGCAGGTCGGCGATGAACACGTTGGCCGGCTTCAGGTCGCGATGAATGATCTGCAGGTTGTGCGCTTCGTGCAGACTCTTCAGAATCTGCATCGTGATTCGCTGGACGCGGCCCGGATCCAGGGGCCCGCCCTTTTCGACGATATCGTCCAGCGGCTTGCCTTCGAGCAGCTCCATTACGAGATACAGGCAGCCTTTGTCGGTCTCGCCGCGATCGAAAATCTTGATCGTGTTGTGGTGGCGCAGTCGTGAGACGGTCTCGACTTCGCGCAGAAAGCGAGCCGCAAACTCCTTTCGGCGGCTCATCAACGGATCGAGGACCTTGATGGCAACGTCGATGTTGGTTCGAGCGTCGTAGGCCTTGTACACCGCAGCGAAACCACCTTCGCCGATGACCTTCTTGATTTCATATCGGTCACCGAGCCTGGTGCCGACCTTGGGCATCTGCGGTTCGTCCGCGAGCCGGTGTTGTACTTCAGTCATCGTGTGCCTCTGCGGAGCCGTGGACTCCCTGCGCTCCGTTATGCGGAGCCAGTCTACCTGCAATGTGGCCCGGTTTCCACCCTTCAGAGCGGGAAAACTCCCTGAAACCGGCGCAATTTCATGGCGATATAACGCCCGACCCGGGGTTTCGTTCCCTGCGGCTCCAAAGTTCGGTCGATCTTTTTGCGTGGCGCCTCCATCTCGATGTGCATCCTGAGGCGACAGGACAAGCCGAAAAAGCCGCCGCGGCCTCCCCAGAACGAGGCCGACCGGACGCGACGATTCATGGGAATGCCTGCCTCCGCCACCCGCCACCCGCCACTCGCCACCTGCCATCGTCGGCAGAGACGCGACGTCGTGAGGTCACGGAAGCGGGCCCAACGGCGCGGATACACACCTCGTCCGTTAAGCACTTCTATAGGAGAGCCATGATCCAAATGTCTGATCAGGTGTGACAATTAGATCACAGTGGTCCCGGGGTTGGCTTTCGCGACGCAACCTGTGGATGTGGTTGCGTAAGAGGTTCGCAGCACGGCGGCGGCGGCGGCATGGATTTGTCCGGTGGGTGGCGTTAATGCCGTCCGCGTGGCTTCGGCATGTGGAAAACTGCTGCTCTTTGGGGAACACGCCGTAGTGCATGGCGTGCCCGCGATCGCCGTCGGGCTCTCCGACGGCGTCGAGGTCGTGCGCGTCGATGGTCCCCCCGGATGGCATGTCCCGGCCTGGGGCGTCGACACGGCGACCGGCGCACCGGAGTCGATGGTCCACGCGCATCGTGCGCTCTGCGAGGCCGCCGGGACCGGTCCTGTGCGCCTCGCAGTCACCTCAAGAATCCCCGCCGGCTGTGGTCTCGGATCCAGCGCCGCTCTGGCTGTCGCCTCTGCGCGGGCTCTCATCGAGGACGACGAAGCGGCCGTTGCGGTTGCTGCCGCCGCCTCCGAGAGCGTGTTTCATGGCAACGCCTCGGGCCTGGATCAGGCCGCAGCCACGCGGGGTGGAGTCATTCGTTTCGTGCGCGGAGCCCCGCCAGAGGTCCGAGACCTCGCCGTCGGCGGCCGGGTTGCTCTTGTCGTGGCATCCGTCGGCGCCGGCGCATCCACCGCCGAGATGGTTGCAGGCGTGCAACGCCGCATCTCCCGCTTCCCGCGGGTCGGCGGCGGGATGCTCGAGGCCGTTTCCGCCCTTGTAGGATGTGCGGAACGCGCCCTCGCGGCCGGCGATGTCGACGAGCTGGGAGAGCTGATGGACATCAACCACGGCCTGCTCTGTGCTTTCGGCGTCTCAACGGGCGCGCTCGATCGCGCCTGCTACACGGCACGAGATGCGGGAGCCGCCGGCGCGAAGCTGACCGGCGGAGGCGGCGGTGGCTGCATCGTCGCTGTCTCCGCCGAAGAGCACGCCGTCGCTGTGGCGGCGGCGCTCCGCAGCGACCACGAGATCGTTCGCAGCTACCTGCTTACCCCTGACGGAGTCACCGCATGAAGGCGACGGCGATCGCGCATCCGAACATCGCGCTGGTCAAGTATTGGGGCAAGCGTGACGCAGAGCTGAACCTGCCCGCGACGGGTTCGCTCTCCTGGACCTTTGGTCCGATGCGCACCCGCACCTTCGTTGAATGGACATCGGGCGGTGTCGATGCCGGCACTTCGGCCGACCGTATCCGTTTTGACGGCGAGGTCGCCACCGGCCGAGACGCTGCACGCATCGCCCGCTTTCTGGATATGGTCCGCTCGCGGCGACCGGAGCTCGGCGCCGCAACTGTCGTCACCGACAACGATTTTCCCACCGCGGCCGGACTCGCCTCTTCAGCCGCCGGCTTCGCGGCGCTCGCGCTCGCCGCGACCTCTGCGGCCGGCCTGAACCTCGAGCCGCACGAGCTCTCCGTCCTCGCGCGTAGAGGCTCCGGTTCTGCCGCGCGCAGCCTGAGCGGCGGCTTCGTACGCATGCACCGCGGCGAAAACCCCGACGGCTCCGACGCCTACGCCGAGCAGATCTTCGGCGCGGATCACTGGCCGCTGCGGATGCTTGTCGCCCTCACAACGACCGGCCGCAAGGCGGTCTCTTCGACGGTCGGCATGAACCGAACTGTCGACACCTCGCCCTACTTCGACGCCTGGACCCGCGAGGTGCCACTGCAGCTTGAGGCCGCTACCCGCGCCATCGAAGCGCGCGACTTCGAAGCGGTCGCGGCGGTCGCTGAACACAGCGCCTGCGCCATGCATGCGAGCGCCCTCGCAGCCCGGCCGGCGGTCATCTACTGGAAACCGGCGACCCTCGCTGTGATGCATCTGGTCACCGAGCTGCGCGCCGCCGGCACCCCCGCATTCTTCACCATCGACGCCGGACCTCATGTGAAGGTCATCACCGCTCCTGATGCGGCAGAGCTGGTGGAGTCCGCGCTCAGAGACATCGACGGTGTAGTTGATGTGATACCCGCCGGCCCGGGCGGCGACGCGCAGCTTGTCACGTGATCCATGCAGCAGGTGTCCCGCACCCCACGCACGCCCGCGTCGTGAGTCAGAGATGACGATCTTCAGCGCGCCCGGCAAAGCCATGTGGCTCGGCGAATACGCGGTGCTCAGCGGAGGCGTCGCGGTGTGTGCCGCGGTGGATCGCTTCGCCCGTGTGCACCGCGCGGACGTCGACGCTGACACGTTCGGACAACGCCTTGCCGTCCACTCGAGCTTCTTCGGTGAGGCGCCCGCCATCATTCGGGATCAGGACGGTCGCGACGTCGACGTGAGCTCCGCGCCGAGCCACGCGCTCCTGCATGCTGTGGTCGCAACCCTGCGGCAGGAGGGGGCTCCGGTGACTCGTAACGGCGCCGAGCTTACCCTCGACACCTCCGAGCTGAGCGGTGCCGGCAAGTACGGCCTCGGATCGAGCGCGGCGCTGACTGTGGCGCTGATCGCGGCGTTGTGTTCGGACAGCGAGCTCGGCGAAGAGCGACTCACCACACTGTCGCTTCGCGCGCACCACAGATTTCAGGGAGGCGTCGGCTCGGGCAGCGATGTGCACGCCGCGGCACGCGGTGGCCTGCTCCGCATTCAGCGGGGTCTGCCCGTGCAGCGCCTCGCCATGCCCGCTGCGCTGCGCTCTGCGCTGATCTATACCGGTGTCTCTGCGGACACCCGAGAGTTCGTACGGGCGATTCAATCGTGGGCCAGGGACAACGCCGCGGCCACCTCGCGCCTGGAGGGTCTCGCGTGCATTTCGCAGCAGGGCACCGACGCACTGGCGGTTGGGGATGTCCCCGCCTGGCTCGCTGCGGTCCGGGGGTTTCACCGCGCCGAGGTCGAGATCACGGAGGCGTCCGGCGTGCCGATCGCGAACGCGGCGGTGTGCGGAGCCGTTGATATCGCCGAGCGCGCCGGGTTCGCGGCGAAGGCGTCCGGCGCCGGCGGTGGCGACATCGTGGTGGCATTTTGCGACGCAAGCGGAGATATGGAGTCCCTCGAAACGGGCTGCCTGACTGCCGGGTATACACTCCTCGACATGCAGCCCGTGCACCGCGGTGCGCATCGATGCGGCGCCCACTGAGACGGAGACGCGCCCAGGCGCCCTGACACCCCCCTGCCCGATCGCCACCACATGCCAAACACACGTTCATCCAGAATTCCCGGCTTCTATCGCCTCAACCGACAGCAGCGTCTGCGATCTCTGATCGACGCCGGCTTTCTGAGTGAAGAGTCAGCGGCTTTCATCGCGAGCACAGGCTCGGCATTGGATTTCGATACTGCTGACCAGATGATCGAGAACGCGATCGGTGTGTTCGAGCTCCCGATCGGCGTTGGGCTGAACCTGCGCGTGAACGACCGTGACTACGCGGTTCCGATGGTGATCGAAGAGCCCAGCGTTGTGGCGGCCTTGAGCCACACCGCGAAGTTGATTCGCGACGCCGGCGGCTTCACAGCCAGCGCGGACCGTGCCGTGATGATCTCGCAGGTGCAGGTTGTGGGCCTCGAAGATCTCGACGCTGCGGCCGACGCTGTGCGAGCCGCTGAGACCGAGCTGGTGGAGCTGGCCAACCTCGCGGAGCCGGGAATGCTGGCCCGCGGTGGCGGCGCGCTCGGTGTCGAAGCGCGCCTGATACGTGCCGAAGCGGGCAGCCGCTACGGCAGCATGCTGATCCTGCACCTGCTGGTCGACTGTGTCGACGCGATGGGCGCGAACACGGTCAACTCGATGGCCGAGGCGATCGCGCCGCGGGTTGAGGGCCTCACCGGCGGCCGCGTCTTCCTGCGGATTCTGAGCAATCTCGCGGATCGTCGGATGGCGCGGGCGGGTTGTCGGATCCCATTCGATCTGCTCGCATGGCGCGGCTATTCAGGCGCAGCCGTCGCAGACGGGGTTGTCGCTGCGTCGAAGTTCGCCGAGTTGGACCCGTACCGAGCGGCGACCCACAACAAGGGAATCTTCAACGGCATCGACGCGGTGGCACTCGCGACGGGTCAGGATTGGCGGGCGATTGAGTCCGGCGGCCACTCACATGCCGGCAACGGCGACCGCTACTCGCCTCTCGCCGTGTGGTGGATTGAAGAGGAATTCCTGTGTGGTTCCATCGAGCTTCCCATGGCGCTGGGTACGGTCGGTGGGCCGATCAAACTCCACCCCACGGTGAAGGTGTTGTTTGGGATGTTGAACGTGTCGGGGGCGGCGGAGCTGGCGCAGGTGTTCGCAGCGTGTGGCCTGGCCCAGAACCTGGGTGCCCTGAAGGCGTTGGGTACTGAAGGGATCAATCGTGGCCACATGAGCCTGCATGCGCGAAGTGTCGCGGCCACCGCCGGTGCGACCGGCGCCGAAGTAGAGGAGATCGCGCGTCGCCTCGTCGACAGCGGAGAGATCAAGGTCGAACGGGCGACGCAGGAACTGGTAGCGCTGAGGGACGAATGAACAGAGACAAGGTCCGTACGGTCCTGATCGGTACGGTGATTCTGTCCGCTCTGCTCTTTGTGTTTGTCGCCGGGCTGCGGCTGCTGGGTTTTGAGACCGTCAGCGCGGACGCGACTCCCTACGGCCTGACCGCGAGCTCCTCGTTCTCGCATGAGGAGTTTGGGGGCCTACTCGAGGCCCACGTGCACGACGGGCGCGTTGACTACGAAGGCGTGCGCGGTGACGAGCGACTTCGTCGGTACTGCGCCACCCTGGCAGAGAACGGGCCACGCAACCTGCCCAACGCGTTTCCGAACGACGACGAGAAGCTGGCCTATTACATCAACGCCTATAACGCGCTGGTGCTGTTGGGAGTCGTGCACAACTGGCCCATCGACTCGGTGAACGATGTGCGTGGCGCGATACGAATTCGCGAAGGTTTCGGCTTCTTTTTCGCGCAGCGTTTCAACGTCGATGGCCGTCGCATGAGTTTGTACGCTCTTGAGAACAAGCTGATCCGCAAGAAGTTCGGCGACCCCCGTGTGCACGCGGCGCTCAACTGCGCTTCTATCAGCTGCCCGGAGCTCAGCGCGGAGCCATATACCGGCGCCGACCTCGATGAACAGCTCGACCGGGCGACGCGCCGGTGGGTCGCTGATCCCTATCACGTGCGGGTCGATGAGGCTGAACAGCGGATCGTAATGAACCCGATCTTCGAGTGGTACGCGGATGACTTCGCCATCGATGGCGGCGACGCCCTGGATTGGGTGATTCAGTACTCGGTCGGTGACCGCCGAGCGGCGCTGGAGCGAGCACGAGATGAGGGTTTCGAAGTCCAGATGTTCGCCTACGACTGGGGTCTGAACGGGCGTTGATCGTGGACGGACTCGCGGGGCCGCGTTCGGTGCTCTCGCGGGCAATGCGGTTGCGTGCGCGGGTGCGCACCTGCACGGCATTCTACTTGCTCGCCCCGTCCGGAACCCATACACTTGCGGACTCCAGTATCTCTGTTGCTGCGGCATCTACCGGGAGACAGACTCGGCGCCGACGCACATCGCGACTCCCGCCTGCGCTTCAGCCGGCGCCGGCACTCCCTGCCTTCGTACTTCCTTCATCGAGACGTCCCGTGACACGTTCCCTGAATTGCATCGTCATCGCCGCGCTCCTCAGCGCCTGCGCGGCTGCCGGCGAGAGAGAGGTCGGTAACACTCGCGACGTGGGACCGACGCGGGACATCGGCGGCAGCGATGTCCCGGTAGCTCCGGACGTGGGCCGGGACGGGGGAGACGACACCGGCGTCGTTGGAGACACCACTACGGACACAGACATCGCCGATGCATCGGGCGACACGGTAAGCGACACCGCAGCGGACACGCCGATCGAGGACGTGCAGGACGACAGCGTTGCGGACACGGCTCCGGATATCGTGCCCGACACCGGGCCCGAAGTTTGCGAGGCAATCACGGCAGTCGCCGAGAACACATTCGCCCCCGTCGATATTGTGTGGGCGATCGATACTTCGGGTTCGATGGATGAAGAAATCGACAACGTAGAAACAAACATAGCGGCCTTCGTGGACTTCATTGAAGCGTCCGGGTTGGACTACCACGTTGTCATGATTGCGGCGCAGAACCCGAACATCTCGGACACGCGCTACGATGTGTGTGTGCCGCAGCCCCTGTCGGGCACACAGGGATGCCCGGACACGGACAGCGCCGTGTATCGCCATGTGCGGGAGTTTGTGTTCTCTGACGAAGGAATCGAGGACATGATCGGGACCTGGGGTCAGTATTCTGATTTTATCCGTCCCAACTCTTCGCTGCATTTTGTGGCGGTAACCGATGACGAATCTGACAAGGGTGCGCAGTGGTTCATCGACCGCGCCGCGACCCACGGCTACACGACAGGCGACTATACGGTGCACAGCATCGTTTCTCTGACAGAGCGTGAGGTGTGTGACTTCGGCTTCATCTGTGAGTGGGTAGGCTGCAGCGGACCCTATGGCGACGCAGAAGCGAAGGGCGAAAAGTACATCAATCTGAGTCAGCAGACCGGCGGAATCACAGCCTCGATTTGCGACGCCGATTGGGGCTCTATCTTCGATGCTATCGCCGAAGAGATTGTCGCCGGCGCCGAGATACCCTGCGTGTTCAGTATTCCGGAACCCGAAGAGGGCTTCGAGCTCGTGCCGGGCGAAGTGAACGTGTACTTCACCCCCGACGGCGCGCCGGATGGGTACCTGGTGCCCAACGTCGCCAACGACACGATGTGCGGCTCTTCGCAGGCCTGGTTTTATGACAACGCCGCGGATCCCGGCGCCATCCACCTGTGCCCGTCCACGTGCGGTGCAGCCGCTGCGGGTGTCGTCGATATCGCCTTCGGCTGCGAGACGGTGAAAATCTGAGCCACGCATGGAGGATCCGAGCTGCGTCTGGAAGAACTGGACCGCGCTTGTGGTGCCTGTGCCTGCGTTGTCGCGATGGGGGGGTGCGGCCGTTGAGAGTCTCGCCTGCCGACGAGATCAGCGCCGGCGGAGTCCCCCCATGGCTCTGCCATAAATCAAACTGGCTAAATCCTCTGTGGATCAGATAGAATCGGCGTTCGGCTCCGTGTGCGGAGCCGACTCAGCCTGCAGCGCGTCACGAATTGGAAGAAAAACCCTGGATAGTCGCGCTCGCAGAGCGCGGAAACCGCCGTGCAGGCGAAGAAGCGCGCCTTCATCGCCTGCTGGAGCGCCAGATCTCCCGCGCCGGCGTCGACGAGCTGCCGGATCCCGGTGAGCCGTGGCTGCAGCTGCTCGCAGCGGTGGACCGGGCCTACGTTGCGAACGACCGTGACCGTTACCTGAATGAGCGTTCCCTTCGAGTATCATCAAAGGAACTGCGCTCTCTCTACGATGAGCTGCAGGATCGCGCACAGACGCAGCTCGCTTCACTGCGCGACCGTTTTGAAGCGATCGTCGCCTCCCTCGGCGCCGGGCTGGTGGTGGTTACCGGGGACGAAGTGGTCGACTTCGCCAACCAGCCCGCGGCTGCCATGCTGGGCTACTCCGTTGAAGAGCTGGAGGGGCGGAACTTCTTTGCGCTCACCGGCCTGTCGCCGGACACCTTTGACGAAGGGCACCCGAACGAGTTCGGCTACGCGGCCCTCCTGCGGACAGCGAGCGGGACCAGTCTGCCGGTGGTCTGCACTGCCAGAACGAACGAGCAACACGAGACGATCATCGTCTTCATCGACCAGTCGACGAGGTATCGCGCCGAGGTCGCGCTCCGCCGTTCGGAAGAGAGATACGTACTTGCGGCTGAGGGAGCCAACGACGGCCTGTGGGATTGGGACATCAGCCGAGGGACGATGTATTTTTCTCCTCGCTGGGAGGCCATGATCGGCCATACCCACCCCCTGCCCCATGTGCCGGAGACCTGGTTTGACAGGCTGCACCCGCACGATGAACAGCACGTGATCGTTGCCCTCAGCGACCACATCGAAGGGCGTACAAAGCACTTCGAAGCCGAGTACCGAATCGAATACAACGGCGGCGGCTGGCGGTGGATGATGGCACGCGGCATGGCAAGGCGGCCTTCGCCGGGTCAGAAGGCGACTCGCTTCTGCGGTTCTCAGACGGACATCCACAAGCGGAAGAGCCTTGAGAGTCGGCTGCGGTTTGACGCTGAGCACGACGGGCTGACGGGCCTCGTAAACCGCACCGTACTGATTCGGGACATGCGACGGATGTGCGACGCGATGTCGACCGGGCACCGTACGACCCCCTTTGCCCTGCTCTTTTTCGACATCGATCGATTCAAGCTGATCAATGACACACACGGTCACGCCGTCGGCGATCAGTTTCTGTGTGCTGTGGCAGAGCGCATGCAGGCAAACTCGCCTGCAGATTCTCTGGTCGCCCGGCACGGTGGCGACGAATTCGCTGTGCTACTTCGCGAGGTAAAAGACAGCGACGAGGCCATGCTTGTTGCGAACGCCATGCGTGACAGCATGCGTTCCGTGTTTGAAATCCACACAGATACTGAGGCGGGCAACCACGAGTTCTTCGCGTCGGCCAGTATCGGCGTTGTTGTGGCTGAAGGAAGTGAGTGGACGGCGGACTCCGTGCTGCGTGACGCCGACACGGCGTTATATCGGGCGAAGAGCGACGGACGCGATCGAGTGGTGTTGTTTGATTCTACGCTGCATCGCCTTACGCGGCAGCGCTTCGAACTGGCGAATGAGCTTGAGCGCGCGATCGCGGACGGCGCGTTCTCGCTTCGCTACCAGCCGATCTACGACCTCACCAATAACACAGTGACTGCGCTGGAGGCCCTGATTCGCTGGCAGCACCCCACCCGTGGGCTTCTGCAGCCCGGCGTATTCATGTCGATCGCAGAAGACTCCGGCCGGGTCGCCGAGCTGGGCGCGATGGTCATCGATGAGGTGTGTCGGCAGGCGGGAGAGTGGATTCGCAGGGAGAGCGGCCCCACCCCGCGCATCACCTTCAACCTGTCCGCACGGGAGTTTGAGCGCGAGGACCTCGTAAGCCAGATCAAGCGAAATTTCAGCCAGTGGCTCATCGACGGCAGGGCCATCGGTATTGAGCTGACAGAGACCACGGCCATGTCAACGCACCCGGCGGTGGCAAGGAACCTGGCTGCCATCCGTGCTCTCGGCGTTCCCGTGTACATCGACGACTTCGGCACGGGACACTCTTCATTAGCGACCCTGCAGCGCTTCGCGTACGACACGTTAAAGATCGATCGCTCCTTCGTTACCGGTGTGAACCGTCGAGAGGAGAACATGACGATCCTGCGTGCGATCGTCGCGATGGCGCAATCCCTTGGCATGAAGGTTGTCGCCGAGGGAGTCGAGACCGAGATCGAGCGCGAATTTGTGCTCTCGGCGGGTTGCCATCTGGCACAGGGCTTTCTCTTTGCTCGGCCGATGACAGCAGAGAACGCTGAAACGTTGATATTCGGCGAAACCCGGCACCACACGGGCTCGCGACCTGCGGCGATTCGCACCGATGAGCTGCCGACCCTCGACGAGGATTCGATTACGCTCACGAGCGACTGAAGCAAACACGGAGGCGAAGACGATGATCACCGAAGTTCTCACGTACGACACAGAGTCGGGCTGGAGCGACGCTGACCTGAAGGACGCCCCGACCACACTGATTCTCATGTTCTCTCCGGCGGCGGCGGAGGTCCGAAGCGACGCTCTGGCCGCGCTCCGTGCGCGCTTCCCATCTGCGAACATCAGCGGTTGCAGCGGTCTGGGACAGATCACCAACTGCGAGCTGTCCGAAGTGTGTATCGCGGCGAGCGTGACGCAATTCGAGAGCAGCGCCCTGCGCTCCGCACACCTTGAAGAGAGCAGCGACGGCGCTATCGCTCGCGGGAGGCGGCTGGGTGAAAAGCTCACCGGCAACCATCTGCGCGCCGTGCTGATGTTTGCCACCGACCCGACGGCCATCGGCACAGAGTTTATGGGCGCGCTGCAGGAGACTCTCGGCGTAGACGTGGCGGTCGGTGGGGGCATAGCCGGCGGCAGCTTTGCGGGGTTGAAGTCCCATGTGCTGGTAGACGGTGAAGTCAGAGAGGGCGTCGCGGCGGTCGGCATCTACGGTGAGGGTCTGCGGGCGGCGACCGCTGTGGGGGCAGGCTGGGACCGTTTCGGCCCGGACCGACGCATTACACGCGCCGACGGCAACACGATTTTTGAGTTTGATGGACGACCGGCCCTGGCGGTGTATCAACGCTACCTCGGCGACCTTGCCGCTGAGCTGCCCGCCAGCGGCTCCTTCTTTCCCCTGGCGGTCTCAACGAGCAGCGATTTTCAGCGACACTTCATTCGTGCGGTGCGGGATGTGGATGAGGAGGCGGGCTCTGTGACCTTCTACGGAGACACGCCGGAAGGGATGATCGGGACGATGATGAAGGGCAACCTGAACCAACTCGCATACGGCGGCGCCGACGCTGCCGAAGAGCTGGTGCGCGCGCGCGTCGTGACGCCGGGTCTGGTGGTCTGTGTAAGCTGCTACGGACGACGCATTGTCATGGAAGACGCGATCGAAGAAGAGCTGGAGGCGGTGAGCGAAGTGCTGCCCGATGGCACGCCGGTGATCGGCTTCTACGCCGAGGGAGAGATCGCTACCGGGGCGAGGTGCGGCGCCGCGTTTCACAACCAGACCGTGGTGCTGATCGGTATCTCAGAGACGTGAGCTGTGCTACAGGCGCTCCGCACCCATGAGTTCCAACGACACAACTCGAGATCGCCTCGGTATTCTGCGTACACAGCTGGGCGATATTGACCGCCAGATCCTGGAGCTGGTCGCGCGGCGAAACCGCACCGCCGCAGAGATCGGCCGGGCGAAGGCAGACCTGGGTGAGGCCACACGCAACTTTGCGCAGGAGAAGGCGGTGGTCGAGCGTGCTCGCCGAAGCGCCGACGCCCTGGACCTCTCACCAGACACCGCAGAGGAGGTGTTGCTGGCGCTGATTCGGTCTTCGCTCACGGTGCAGGAAAAGGACAGGGTTCAGCTGAGTACGACCGGTGGCGGAAGGCGGGTGTTGATTATCGGCGGTGCCGGAAAGATGGGCCGCTGGTTGGCAGGGTTTCTCGACTCGCAGGGCTTCGTTGTCGAGATCGGAGACCCTGCGGGACCACTGATCGGCTTCAAACAGGTGGATGACTGGGAGCACTCACCCCTGGATCAGGACATCATAATCGTCGCTGCACCGATGCGGGCCTCAGCATCGGTTCTGCAGGTGCTTGCCGAGCGAGCACCGAGCGGTGTTGTGTTTGATATCGGCTCGTTGAAGAGCCCGTTGCGATCGGGCTTCGACGCGCTTCGAGAGGCCGGCGTTCGAGTTACATCCGTGCATCCGATGTTTGGACCGTCGACGGAGCTGTTGTCGGGCCGCCACGTCATTTTCATCGACCTGGGTGATGCTGAAGCGACGGCGGTCGCGCGTTCGTTGTTTGATTCTACGATGGCAGAGCAGGTCGAGATGGACCTCGATGCACACGACCGTCTTATCGCCTTCGTTCTGGGCCTCTCTCACGCCGTCAACATCGCGTTCTTTACGGCCCTCGCAGAGAGCGGAGAGGACGCTCCCCGGCTCAAGCAGATGTCGAGTACCACCTTCGATTCCCAGCTGGAGGTCGCCACCCGCGTCGCCGAGGAGAACCCCTGGCTCTACTACGAGATTCAGGCCCTCAACGACTACGGCGCGGAGCCGCTGCGTGCTCTGCACGATGCGGTTGATCGCCTTCAGAAGTCGGTGGTCGAAGGCGATG
>JAUICO010000048.1 GCA_030427825.1 bacterium
CAGACCTCGCAGTCCCCGGGCTGAGCGATACCGACACACTGTCCGGATGACGGATTGCAGGACTGACCTGTGGGACAGGTCACGCCGTCGCAGGGGCTCGTCGCGTTGTCGTTGCAGCTGTAGTTCTGGCAGATGCCGACAGACCCGGCGTTCGGGTTCAGGCACAGGTTGAACACGTCGTTGGTCTGCGGGTCGCGCACAGGCAGGCAGGCGGAGTCCCCGGGACAGTCGTCGTCGCCGGCGCAGGCTGCCGTGCAGATTCCGGCACACACGTACGAGCTGCCACCGCAGTCATCGGCCGTATCGCAGGCCTCGCAGATGCTACAGCCCGAGGTGTTATTCGCAGTCGCGCATTCGCCGCTTCGGCAGACCTGATTGCCGGGACACTGGTTGTCGCTGCTGCATGGCGCCTGTTCACACACTCCACTGGCGGTATTGCAGACCTGTCCGGCATCGCAGTCGCTGTTGTTGTTGCAGCGCGGGTCCACGCAGTTTCCACCGACGCATTCCTGCGTGCCGTTGCAGTCATTGTCCGTTGAACAGCCGCAGGTGCCGCCGCCGTAGAGGAAGCACACGCCCTGCTCGTCATCGGAGTGCAGCGAGCGTGCACCGGTGCCCCCCTGATACGCGTAGTACATCGTGGCAGAGGTGATCGGCGAGTGGTCGAGACCGATCCAATGTCCCGCCTCGTGGGTCGCGATACTCTGGACGTCTGTGGCGTTGAAGTTCCCGCTGGTGCTAAAGGTAAAGCCGACGCCATTGAACACCATGTCCGCGGAGACCATCTCGCAGTTGTCCCAGATACGAGGCTGCGTCACCGCGATCGTCTGGTTCACGTTACCGAGCAGGCCGGGCCACGAATCCTCGATGAAAGATATGGTGTTCTGATTGTCCGAGGTCGCCTCACCGGTCCGCGTGGTCGTGCCCGCGTAGGTCGATGTGTATCGCGAGCAGCAAGGCGCGCCCCACTCTGCGAAGGAGTCGCGCATCACCGAAACAATCGTGTTGAACCCAAGACCGCTGTAGCCGCCGTTGTTGATGTGGAAGGCGTTTGGCAGGTCGCTGTCTGACCAGGCCGGGTCACAGGACACACCAAAAGAATCACGAAGTGTGACGTACGCGCTCGCAGAGCTCGCGATGCAGAAGGTCGCAGAGATGGCGACAAGCAATGCGACGATTCTTGTTCGGTTCATGTTCACTCGCCTCCCACCGCGCCGGCAGCGCGAACGTGCGAGCGAAGCGCGTCAACGCTGAGCACTTCAAGCTCGTGAATGTGGAAGTACTCGCCGCCGCTCGGGCTGCGGCGAAAGAAGGCGAGTTCGCGAACGTCGCGCACTGCGCGTCGCAGAGTCGCCGTCTCGCCGATCACCCGCTCGATCTGAAGCGGGCCTACCGTGGGGATGACGGTGTCGCCGATGTCCGGCGGGTCCGGCGTGAACGGCGCGTCGTCGACGGAGAACTTCGACTGGCCGAGCGCCGAGAGATAGTAGTGTGTGCCGTCATCATGAAGGAAGAGCACGCACTCCTCGCCCAGCTCGAAATGGGCGTCGCCCGGGATCCACGTGAGCGACCCCTCGTAGTGGCCGCCGGCCTGCCTGAACGTAACCGAGGTGCGTTCGGCCCCCTTCCAGGTCTCGGACACAAGCAGGGTCCACTCAGTCATGATGACGTCGTTTTCTACGACCGTTTCTGCATCGACCACCATACCGCGAACGATCAGGCTGCTGATCTCGGTGAGGCGGTCAACGTCCGCGTAAACCATCGTGGTGGCCGAAGCGGATGCTGCTGCAAGAGAGAGAATCCCGATGGCGAAGACCGCCGTCAGGGAACGCAGGGCGCGCGTCCATCGATTCGCATTCATCGTTCCTCAGGTGCTGGTATCCAATGCGCGGTCAAACCGACTCCTCACATAGGTGAGGCATGCCGTGCGCTGCAAGCGCACTGCTTGTCGGTACATGCTCGCTTCAGGTGCGCAATCGGGTAAAGTGATTATCGACGCTAAAGGCAACGGTTGATCGTGCCCTTCTATCCTCCGGCTCCCATTCGGCAACCAAATGGCCTCATCAACAACCCGGGCGGTCGAACCGCTTTCAGCGCGCCTTGCCGGTCGCGAAGCCCGCGATATTGACCGCAGCATCACTCTGCCCCGGCTGGCGGCGTCTCGTGCAGAGCTGCAACGCTCGTCTGAGATATGCGCGGCAGCCGTCGGCCTGCTGGTTACCCGTCTCGCTGCCGACCATGAAGCCACTCGCGTTGACGCGCGCGCGATCGACTCCGCGCTCGCGATTCTTACCGACGACCTCGACGCCGAGACCATGATGCAGCTCGAGATCGAGGCATGGGAGATCGTGGCGTGGTTCAGTGGTCCCGCCGCTCCAAGGCCAGAGAACGCACGCGTCGCCGAGAAGCGTGATCGGTCCGTATTCTATGACCCGCGCGCGACGACCGAAGAGCTTGTCTTCGAAGCCATCGCGCAGGGTTTCGACCTGCGCATCGACTACTACTCCCGGCGCCGCGGAGAGATGAACACCCGCACGATCACCCCCATCGAAGTGAGAGCAGAGATTTACCTCAAAGCCTATTGCCACCATCGCAAAGCAGAGCGCATTTTCCGACTGAATCGGGTTACGCGCTGCATCCCTGAGGGCGGTGTAGAGCGTCCTTCCGAAGGCGCGCCGCGTTCGAAGCCCTCGCGCACACACTCACTTGCCGAAACCCGGGACAGGGACCGGCAGAGTGGCCAGCTCTCTTTGCTGGAAGACTGAGAACGACTCGTCCAACTCAGTTGTCGCGGTCTTCCCACCCCTTCGTAAAGCTGAGTCGCTGTGTCCAGGTCAGGTCCTCATCGCAGGCTTCGCTGCCGTCGAGGGGCTTTCCACACGCGAACCACACGGTGTTGCCTGCGCCATCGGGGCCTTCGAGTTCCCATCGAGTCGGCGCGACAGGCACGCCACAGCGGGGACACGCCGCAGTGCATGTGCCCTGCGCGTAGCTGTTCGGAAACCTGAGCTCGAACAGGATCGACTTTTCATTCTTCGACAGGCTGACCGTCAGATTATCACTTCGATGAATCGCTTTCTTCACAGTGGCACCTCGCAACGCAGCCCATGATGGGCCGACGCTGCGATAGTGTATGCACGAAAAGACCGCTCTGCACCCCAGCCGGCGCCTCCGGTTCGCGTGCAGCGAACTTGATGATGCTCAGAGTGCCCTCCTATGCTACACGCGCGGCCCCACCCTGATGGCAGTGAGCGATGACGCAAAAGAGCACAGACGTTGTTTGGCAGGATCGCGAGATTACCCGCCGCTGCCGCGAACAGGTGCTCGGGCAGCGCGGTTGCGTGGTATGGTTCACAGGGCTTTCCGGCTCCGGCAAATCGACGATCGCAGCACGCCTGGAGCACCGGCTCAACCGCAGTGGTCGCGCCGTGTACTATCTGGACGGTGACAACCTGCGGCACGGTCTGTGCAGCGATCTGCACTTCGCTCCGGCCGATCGGCGCGAGAACATCCGTCGCGTCGGTGAGGTCGCGCTGCTCTTCGCAGAGGCCGGCGTCATCACCCTCGCCGCGTTCATCTCCCCCTACCGCGAAGACCGCGAGAGGATTCGCGAGCGCGCGGGCAAAGGACGCTTCTTTGAGGTCCATGTGTCGACCCCGGTCAGCGTCTGTGAAGCGCGAGACGTAAAAGGACTCTACGCACGCGCCCGCGCCGGCGAGATACCCAACTTCACCGGTATCTCGGCGCCATACGAGGCGCCTGAGAACGCCGAGCTCACCCTCGACACCACAGACCTCAGCCTCGACGAGTGCGTTGACCGCGTGGCGAACTTCCTCCTTGAGCGGATTCGTCCGGAACCCGTACCCTGATCAGGGCCTGGGCGGGACTACGGACCAGGCGCAATCGGCGGCTCCGGCACCAACAGGTTGAAGCGGCCGTAGTACACAGCCTCTGAGTTCGTGCGGCCTCGGGACAGGCTGCTGCGGGTAAACTCGTCGTAGGTGAAATTCCGAAGATCAAGGGCGCGCAGATACACCGTCATCACAGCGCCCGGCTCACCCGGCGCCTGACCGCTCGCCTGCAGGTCGTCCGGGAAGTCAGCAATATTGAACGAGGTTGCGTGCCCGGGAACGTACACATTCCAGGCGCCAAAGGCGGCGTCGGAGCCCCACATTCGAATGGAGTACAGGTTCGGAATCGGCCCGTCTCCCGGCGGCAGTTCCCACTCCAGGTAACCGTCTATCAGGAGGCCGTCCTGCTCAGCCGGAACCGTAAAACGCGGCACCGGCATCAGGGTCGGCGGCGAGATGACTCTGTCCATCCGGGAGCGATCGTACACCCAGGACACGGAGCGCGGATAGCTGCCGCTCGCAGGGTATGCGCCGGCTTCCACGTTGAAGGTGACGTCAAAGAGCGGGCCCTCCAGCGCCGGAAAGGTGCCGCCTGTGAAAGTCGGCGTCGTTCCTGTCACCGGCGGCAGCTGGTTGAAGCTCCCCTCGCCACCGAAGTCGAGGGTCACCGTCGCGCGATACTCCCCGGGAAACGCCGTCGGGTCATCGCTCTCGACGATGGGCGGCGCGTTCTCCAGCTTGATCGTGAGCTGCTGATTCAGAGGGATGTTGCAGTCGAGCGTGGTCGTCCATGAAGGAGATGATGGCAGCAGCTGCACACCCCGCTCTACCGCCATGTAGAGCGCCGTAAACTTCCCGGTGTTGATGTCTTCGTATCCGCACAACGCGATGATCGCCATGTCGCCAAATCGGGTGAGCAGGCGGAAGCTGCCATCGCCGTCCAGGATGTGGTCATCCCCCGCGTCCGGAACTTGAATCCCGCCTGAATCCCGGGTCGTCTGCACATAGGCCCGGGGCTCTGTGCCCGGCGGAAAGTCGATAATCTTGCCCAGACCTTCGAGGAATCCGGAGATTTCGGCGAGGGTCTCAGGCGCCGGCTGGCACTCCGGGCTGTCCGGCGGCTCACACAGTTCGGGCTCAGGCGGCAGCTGCTGCAGCATGATGGTGACATTCTTCGCGTCCACATTGACGTACGCCTCGGCTGACCGTTCAGGCGCCCACGCGGTGATCGTCTGCGGCCCGGAAAGCTCATCACCGCTGAAGGTAACGTTGCCGTCCGCCGCGGTCACTTCGACAAAGGGCGAACTCTCCCGCACCTGCACCATCACGGTAGCGCCCTCGATCGGCGCGAAGGTGCCAAATTCGCGAACCGTTACCCGCAGCTCACCGTCGATGCCTCCACCGTCGACGCCTCCCGGGAAAACGGTCGGGTCGACGTACATGAAGCCGTCAGGCGCGTGCCACGAAGTCGTACCGCACTCCACACGAATCTGAGCCGCACCCTCCGCGTGAGGGGGTGCGACGGCGGCGATCAGACTGGATCCGATGACGTCCGTCGCCGTCGGCACGTCGTCGATCAGTACCGTGCACTGCTCCGTAAAGCCTGATCCGCTCACATATACCGTCGACCCACCCGTAGTCGCGCCCTCGGCGGGAAAGAAGCCCGAAAACCCGAGGTCGCTCAGGTAGCTGACCTCAAGCCCCGTCGCGACCCTGAGCGCGCCAATCTCTGCAAACACCTCCGCGCTACCCGGCGTGCCGGCGGGAACCGCGACCAGAATCTCACCCTCGTCCTGTGCAGCGATCTCGAGCTCGGCGCCGTCGACGAAAAGCGAGTCGACAGCCGCCAGACCGGAGCCGCTGATCGCTGCCGACCAACCTGTGGTTGCGCCGGCAGGAGGCGTGATCGCGTCGAAGTCTACGGGTGCCGTGTAGGTCAGCGCATCCGGCAGCGAAATCAGCTCCGGTCCCCAGGCCACGGCGAGGTCGTAGCTTCCTGACCCCAGAGGTGGAGTAAGCACATCGAGGACGTACTCAGACGCGCTGAGAATCGTCGCTTCGAGCCCGCCGATAAAGACCTGGTCCGCATCGACGAGAGCGCTTCCGCTGACGAAGACGACCTCGCCGCCGTCCACAAAGACAGTCCCCGGCCACACCGTCTCTACGCTGCGCCCCCCTCCTGCCGCTACGTAGCGCAATCCGTCGGCGAGGTATGAGGCCCCACGGGCTCCGCAGTCCGCCGACACATCAACTGCGCCCGGTACCGAGGCCGGCGCGATGGCAACGAGCCAGCCGGAAGGCGCCCGAGAGAGCGCCACCTCATCGCCGCCGACAACCAGAGTGCAGGTCTCGTCCAAACCAAAGCCGTCGAGACGAACCTCCACACCGCCGGCGGCGGGAACTACGTCGGGAATCACCCGATTCAGCTCAGGGCGACGATCGTAGCGAAAGCTGTCGCGCAACCGAGAGAAGCGCGTATCGAAAGCGATCACGTCCACGATTCCCGGCAGATCCGCGGGCGGAACCTGCACTTCAATCTCCGTGGTCGAGCGCCGAACCAGACCGCTGACTTCTCGCTCACCGATCATGATACGGGTGTCGTCTGTGAAGCCGTTGCCGCCAAGCACGACCCAGTCCCCGCCGCGCTGTAGAGCCTGCGACGGCGTAACGCTGAGTACGGAAAGCCCACTCTGGTACTCGAAGGCATCCGGCGCGACCGCCGCGCCCAACGCGGTCGTTATCTTGAGAGTCGCGGTGCCCTCGGCGGCAGGCGGGGTACGGAACCAGAGCTCCCACGGCGACACGATATCCAGGTCTTCCACCGGTGTGCCGGCGAGCCGCACATCGGAGTCTACGGCGAAATTTGCCCCCCACACGCCCACGAGGGTACCGCCCGCGATGGGGCCCGAGGTCGGCGCGAGATAGCCGAAGTCCGGCGCCGCGGTGACCTCCCATCCAGCAGGCACCTCAAAGTCTGTGTCGCCGGTGCTGACGTCAATCGTAGGGGTCCCGTCCGCTCCATCCGGACGCGTAATGATGATCTCGGGCGCGCTGTCGGCCGCGGTATCCGAAACGGTGCCGGCGTCATCGACGTCAGCGACGGTGTCACCGATATCGTCGACATCTACCGGCTCGAAGGTGTCGCCCGGGGCGAGATCCCGCCCCGCATCCATGGGCGCATCCGTCGCCGGATCAGCTCCGTCTCCGCACGACGAAACCAGCACGCCGAAGAGCACGGCGATGACGATGCTCAGAAAACTCTTCACGCAACCCCAACGAACACAATAGTCGAAACGAAGGTAGCAACTTCTCCGTATCGAAGAAACCGCAATACACTATGGGTCTTCGATCCGAATGTGCACGTCCGCGACGGTGCCCTGGACCCGCTTCGGCTTCAATCGGTCGGCCCGCCGACTACGAACTGGCGCACCGCACCGGACGTTCGCTCATGGGAAAGGAAGGCTGCGGCAACAACCTTCTCGCCCGGCGCGATGGGGTACGGGTCTTCAAACCTGACCGGACTGCCATCACCGTTTTGAGCACCGGGAGCGGGCAACGGTCCCGCCGTGGACAGCCACGCGACTCCCGCCAGAACGGAGAGCCGCCGCATGCCGTCGGCGGTCTCCATCGCGAGAGAATCGACCGGCGTTGCTGGAGCGCCCGGTTGTACCGAGCTGTTGCGCCCGAGAATCAGCGATACGGAAACTCCATTGCTGTCCCTGCCTACGACGCGCATCTGATTCCGCTCGGTCCACTCAAACCCGGTAATCTCACGCATCTCTTCGCGCCACGCGTGCCCTGTCTCTTCAAGCTCGTCGGCGGCAAAGAGCTTCCCGGAGTACACGCTGAATTGGCCTTCGTCGTCGACAGTGACGACGGCAACTCGGGACGCGACGACGGACGCGTGCACATGGTAGCGATTCTCGAAGTGTACATAGTCAAAGCCGGCGCACACCGCGAGACGAGACAGGCGGCCATAGTAGTCGCGGCGGGTGGTGGCGTCCGGCGGCGGTACCGGGTTCAGCGTCAGATCGATGCCGCGGCCCTGGTAGTGCGTCGACGTCGACGAGTGCTCGATGAGGGAGTCGAAGCTCTCGGTTACACGCAACAGGTTCGCACGATCCCCTGTGATCGGGTCCCGCCATTCTTCGGCCACCAGACGCGACATTGCAGCGACAGCCGCCGCCGCGTTCGGGTCCATCAGGTAGTCTTCGTCCTGATAATCTCGCTCGTCTCTTCCAGTTCCTGCACGGTTATTTACCTCTTCATTCTTAAAGTCGACGTAACCCATCCACGGCGACAGGCGAAAGTCCGTCAGCGTGCTGAACGCTATCTCGCGCGATACGCGATCTTCGAGGGGCACGATGCCGGTCACCGAGGCTTCAGGCTGTCCCGGCCACTTCTCACCGGTGTTAAACCACGGTCCGGGACAACGGCGCATGACGCGCTCGGGACGTGTCGGCCGCGCGCGAACGATCATCTCGCCCAGCGTCGACACTTCGAATGTGGCGGTACGTCCGCTGGGGTTCACGGTGCCTCGGCCTGAGATGTAGTACGATCGCATCGCCGCCACATAACTCAGCGCCTCAAGCTCCATCCCGGGCTCGAGCTGATAGAGCAGCGGGATCGTCAGCCGAGACGCCCGGGCCATCCCGGGGTCCTCAGGGAGGCCGATCATCGCGCCCAGCACCAGCGAGGGAGGCCCTTCGTTGCGCAGCTCCGACGGGTCGGCCGTTCGTATCTGAATCGATACCGGCGTGCGGATACTATCCCTGCCGACCTGCAGCCGAAGGTCGCCGGCCACGATGTCTCCGCCGCGTTCGGTGATCATCGCCGCCGAGACGGACGGGGTGACGTCAACCAGCTGCAGACCGTACTGCAACCCGGGGTAACGCTCCTCGATGGGACCTTCGTCAGGCGCCAGGTCCTCGACCGCCTCGCTGTCTGCCTCGTCGCCCCCGGTGGCCTCGTCGCCCGCGTCGTCGACCGCCTCGCTGTCGGACTCAACCGGGGCGGTCTGCGCGCCGCTGACGTCATCGCCCGCAGCCTCAGCGGGACTCGCCTCTGCCACAGCCCGGTCAGCCGCAGCTTCGGCTTCTGCGGGTGCAGGGCTCGCGTCGTCGCCTCCGCCGCAGCCGCAAAGCACGGCAGCTGTGGCAATCGCTGTGGCAATCGCTGTGGCATTCGCTGTGAGTGTTCTTGTCATCCGCGCTGTCCCTGTGCTCCGGCGTCGGGCTAGCCGGGGGATCCGGCGACTTCAAGCGGACATCCGAGTGCTGCGAGTGATCATAGACTGATTCCCGGACCGCAACGTAGTACAGACCGGCACTTCGCGCGCTGTACGCACGCCCCCCCCCTCCGACCCGATCTGTACGTGGCATCTATCCAACGTCGAAGCAGCCTTCGCCTTCTGTTTGCCTGCGCCATGGCAGTGGCACTGGGAGCCTGCGGCGCGCGGCGTACCGCTCCCGAGCCTGAGCCGATCTACACCACCGTACCGTCGCTTCTCGCTGTACCTGAGTCGGGGCCGGTGCCGTCTGCGGATTCGATGTTCAACGGGCGGGATCCCTTCGCGCCTCTCTCGACCCTGTCCCCGTTGGCGCTCGAAGCGATTGAAGAACTGGCGGCCGACATCGCCGTATTCTGCCATGGCAGCCCTTCGGAGCGTCAGCGCGCGGCCGACCGCGCCCTCGCGGTGCTGGATTCCAGGCCGCAACAGCCCGACAATCACATCTACGAGGCCGACGCCGGAATCCAGCGACTCCTCACGGGGCGTGAACACGGGTGGGGCGATCTGCGCGGATGCGTTGATGCAGGCGCTCCCAGAACCATGAGCTGCGCACCGCAACGTGAGCCGGAACGCTCGGAGATCATCGCGGTAGCCGCTGTAACTACCTGCTCGCCCGGCTCCACAGCCGATGTGGACGAGATTCGCGCGTGGGCAGAGGTGACCGAAATGCCCATCGCGGATGCCATCTCGAACGCATTCTCGTTGCGCACCGGGAGCGCTCTGAGCCGGCCCCTGGCGGAACCGGAGTCCGCAGCCACATGTCTGCCCTGGATACTGGCTGCCCGCCATGACGAACCCACGGTCGAACCGGTCGCCCTCGAGGCAGCCCTCGCCCGTTGCGCTGAGGTCCCGGCGCTGAGCGCATCCGCCGACTATGAAGCTGCGAGTCTCGCCCTCTTCTACGGAGACCGTGAGCATGCGCTCGCCCTCTTTCAGCGTGCCGCCGAAGCGGATCCCGGCTGGGCCGCGCCGCTGCGCGAGATCGGCCGATACCATCTGCAGGACGGCAACATCGAAGAGGCACGCTCGTATCTGACGGCCGCGACGACCACCGTGGACGCGGATGCAGAGGCGCACACCCTGCTCGCGCGCATCTTTGCAGAGCACGACCAGAACTACGCCGCCGCGACAGCGCTCCTGCGTTCCGCGGTTGCAATGGATGAGGAAAACGCCGGGGCGTGGTTGGCGCTTGGCCGCATTCTCGAGGGCTACAACCACGATCTTCCCGGCGCCGCAGCTGCATACGCGGACGCACTCGAAGCCGAACCGCACCTGAGCGCGGCGGCCGACGCGCTCGAAGCCCTCGACGCGCGACCTTCCGCCTCGCTGGAGGCACTCAGCGGCGTGTGGATCACCGCAGATGGGTGGCCGGATTCCGGTCGCATTGTCGCGCCGGGCAACGGGACGCTGACCTTTCTGGGCGTTCAGGGTGCGGACGGCGGCAGCGCGGGCTTCGAGGTACGCAACCCGAGCGCAGACGGCGCGATGCTGAACCTGAGCCTGATTTCTCTGGACCGCACGATCGCTACGAGTCGTATTGTCGCGATCGAATTCGTCAGCGACTCGCAGATCTTCGTGATCGTCGCCGACGGTGTCGAGACACCGGTTTGGGTGCCTTATGAGCGACTTCAGGGCAACGGGGCATAGGTGCCGTCACAGCGACAGGCACAGCAACCGGCACAGCAACCGGCACCGTGACCGGCACCGTGCCCGGCACCGACGGCATGGGCGGTCAGCTGGTGCGCCTGCAGAGAACGACATGATACGCCGCAGTGAATCCATACTCGACGACGTGGTAACCACGGTCGCGCTCCATCCGCACGATCTCAAGCCCCGGCGGGATGCACATCTCGACCTCCTCCGCAGAACGGCGCCAGAGGGGAAACTCGCCATAGCGCAGCTCCCTGGCGGGGCGCAGATCTCCGGCCATGTCGTGCCGATCTTCGCAGGTAAAGAGAAGCCGGCCATGGGGCTTTAGCACGCGCGCCGCCTCGTCGAGGGCGACGTCCAGCTCCGGGACAAACTCCAACACCGCCAGCGCGAACGCGAGGTCTACCGCCGCATCCGGTGCCGGCCATGGGTCGTCTGCTGACTGCACGACAAACTCGGCACGCTTCAGTCTGTCTCGCCGGCGGGCCGATTGCACCATCGCCTCAGAGATATCGAAGCCGATCAGCGTGCGACCGGCGCCGGCGAAGTATTCCAGCACTTCGCCGGGCCCGCAGCCCGCGTCCAACACCGTCTCGCCGGGCAGCGCGCTCAGCTTCCACCTGCGAATCAGGTCCAGCGGCTTCCAACCAACCTCGTCCTGCGCGCTCGCGTAGTAATGCGCCATTTCATCAAAGAATGCCGCGGTTCGCATGCGATCCTGCTTCGAAAGAGTCACGGCGCTCCTACATGATATTCACTGTGATACATCGGCCTCTTCGTGTCGCGAGAATGGAGACACGCCGTCAACGATATCGCCGATGCCGACACCCTCGTTCATGCGTCGAATCGTCTCCAACACGAGCTCCGTTGGGATCTCATGACCGGCCTCCTCGGCGCTGACCCCCACCGGCGTGCTCGCCCGCAGGACCGCTTCGATCTGGCCCTCTGCGTAGACCACAAACTCATTGATTGCGACGGCAGCGGGCTCCCTCCGTGTGGCCGGCTCGAAGGTGACCATCAGGTCTCCGGAGCGGCCCGTCGTCTCGCCCCCGCCCGCCCTGCCGTCGTGCATCTCGCGTTCATTCGCCTCGCCTTCATCACCCGCTGCGCCTGCGTGTTGGGCGGCCACAGCCGCGGCCATCGCCGATTCGCACCCGCCCTCGTCCACGGCTTCCAGGCTCACGATCACAAAATGCGCGACCTCGGCGCGGTCGAAGACCAGCAGGATGTCCTCGTCGGCGGCCACGCAGGCAGACGCGACCCCGGTCGTCGACTGCATGAACGTAGAGAATGATCCTCGGCTCAACGCCGTATTGGCGCCATACACTGAGACACGAACCTGCAGATGCGTCGCCCCCTCGACCGAGGCGCCGACAAGGCGCACTGCGGCTACAGGCTCCGGCGCCGTCAGCACGCGCATCACGAAGATCCAGGGCGGACGCGTCGCCTCTCCGACGAAGCGCGTCTCGAGATCACCGTCTGCCAGCCACCGGGTCAGCGTGTTGGCGTCGCTGCGCGGCCACGCCTCCGGCAACAGGGAGAGGCGCTGGTCGAATGATGAAGAGTCACTATCGGGCGGCTCGGGCAGCAGCGTGTCGCCGCTCAGGTCCGCATCCGCGCTGCTCAGGGTTGGCCCTGACGGAACTGTTGTCGCCTCACCCTCGGTCGCCACGTCGATGGGAACAACCGTCCCGGCACAGGCGGCGAGGAGCACGGCGAGGCACAGGAACCCGTAGATTCTCTGGCCATCGCAGGCTGTGTCCCTGTGTCGAATCACCGATCTCCCGAGTAACGCCTCTGCCGTCGCTGAGCAGACAATCACAGAGGGCAGCCTTTCCACAATGTGCACGGCAGGCGACCCGCGCCGGCGCCGATTCGTACCCGCACCGGAGAGCGACACCGGGCTCCACATCGCGGCCGGGTGCGTTCGCCGCGCCGGCCGGCGGCGAGGCAATCTTCGCTCTTGCCCGTCACAACGTGCCCTGCCAGATGCCGCGCGGACGGCAGCGAGCAGGCAATGAGCGTCGGTGACTTTCTCACATCAAAGACCGTAGAGGTAGCGCTGATCTTTGCGGTGCTCTGCGGAGCAGCTGCGCTGATCAACGCGCCCTCCGGCGACCGCAAACTGCTCAATATCGTCCCCGGCCTGCCGGACGCGCTGCGGCCCGCGCCACCCGAGCTCGATCTGGCTTCGGCCGAAGCAGCACCGGTGGTCGAACTCGACGGCGACGAAGAAGAAGAACTCGACCCACAACAGGCTGAGGTTGAGAGCATCCTGACGCCTGAGCAACAGCGCAACCGCCGCCTGCTGCGTGCGATGCGGGCCCTCGTCACAGAGCTCGGCGACCCGCCGCAGAGATTTGAGAGGCCGTGCATTGAGGGCACCGAAGACAACTGCAGCCGACGCGCGATGGACCGCTACTTTGACCGCCTCCGTGACGTCGCCCTCGATGACGCCGAGGAGCCGGTGCGGTGGACCATCTTCGGCGACTCGCTGGTGCTCGGCGACCACCTCAGCGCCGAATTACGGGCTCTGATGCAACCTCAGTTCGGCGACGGCGGCCACGGGTGGGTCTACATCGGAAACCCTCTACGCCGAGCCGGCGCGCGCACGATTCGCGTGCGAAGCTCCGACGCATGGGCTGTGCGAACCATGGTGAGGCACAGCGGACAGCGCAGCCCCTACTTCGGCTTTGCCGGCGCCGAGTTTCGCAACGAAGGCTCGGCGACCCTGCGCCTGTCGTCGAACGCAGAGGCCGGGGACCGCGACCTGGAACGCTTCGGACTGCTCTTTCACGATCGACGTGGGGATACGAGCTTCCGATACCGCTTCGACGGGCAGGAACACTACGAGACGATCGAAGGCTCTGCAGGCGACGGAATTCACTGGGTTGAGATTCCCCGCGGTCGCCACTCGATCACGTTCAGTAACTTCTCCGGCGGCGCATCCTGGTACGGTCTCGCGGCTGAGCTCTCAGGCCCCGGCGTTGTGATCGACAACGCCGGACAGGTCAGCGCCCGCGTTCGCGACCTTCTGAAAATCGACCCGGAGCACTGGGCCGCACAGATCAGGCTGCGAGACACCCACCTGCTGAGCTTTTTCTACGGCTCGAACATCCCCACGCAGGTCGCGTCACGCTTCGAGTCCGACAGCGCGCAATACCGCGCCGAATACAACGAAGTTCTGGGGCGGGTTCGCGAGAACAACCCACAGCGCGACTGTCTGGTGTTCAGCATGCTAACGCGGGGCATCCGCGCGCCCGAAGGTGTGAGGGCATGGAGCTCTGTCCCGCTCATCGTAGAGACGCAGCGACAGGCAGCTATCGACAACGGCTGCGCCTTCTTCGACATGCACGCTTTCATGGGCGGCAGCGACGGCACCGTCGACTGGTATCGGTCACGCCCACAGCTTCTGGGGTCAGACCTCGCACACCCCACCGAAGCCGGCTATCGCGAGCTTGCGCGCGGCATCTACACAGCCCTCATCTACGAGTTTGTTGAATGGCTCAAAGACAACACGTGATCCGCAACCCCCTCGTGGCTGCGCTACTGCCGCTGCTGTCGGCGGGAGCCATCTTCAGCGCGTGCGGTCCGCACCCGGGGCGGGAGACACCACCGGAGGCAACGCAGAATGCAACCGGAGCGAGCGCCACCGCCCTGCCTGCTTCGGAGCCCACCGCAGAGACCGCACCTGACGGGAACCGGGAGGCTGATAGCGCCTCAACAGGTCCCGACGCTGTCCTGCTGGCGCCGGTTCAGCCACCCCACCGCCTCAGCCACTTCTTCCGTCGTCTTGCCGCGATCGAGGCCGGCGAAGAAGGCGCTCGGGCGCGCGTCCTTCACTTCGGCGACTCGCACACCGCAAGCGACCACGTCTCGGGACGGCTGCGCGAGCTCTTCTGGGAGCGCTTTGGCGACGGCGGACGCGGATACATCCTCGCCGGACACCCGTGGGAAGGGTACCGCCAGGAATACGCGGACTACGACATGACCGGGGATTGGGACACGAACACCGGACTCCGGAGCCGGTCGCCCGGCGTGTATGGCATGGGCGGCGCGCGCATCGACACGGTCACCGAAGACGCGAGCTTCGAACGCGCTGCCTGCGACGACTGCGATTGGGGCGACAGTTTCGACCGCTTTTCCCTACACTTTCTCAGGCAGCCGGACGGCGGCAGCTTTGATGTCCTGATCGACGGCGTGCTGGTCGACACCTTCAACTCACAATACGAGCACGAAGAAGCTTCCATCGTCAGCTGGGACCTCGAGGATGCACCCCACCACATACGCGTGCGGGCGCACGGCGACGGCATCGTGTCCTTCTTCGGCACGGCCGCAGACCGAAGCGGCGGCGGCTTCACCTGGGAATCGATCGGAATCAACGGCGCGCAGCTGAAGCAGTTTCTTCGCTTCGACGACGAGCTGGTGCAGGCCGAGATTGCAGCGCGCTCGCCGGACCTGATCGTGGTGGCTTTCGGCACGAACGAAGCGGTCAGCAACCGCTACAGCGTCGACGACATGGTGGCAGACGCCGACGAATTCGAGTCCGAGATGCAGCGATACACAGAGCAGACAGTCGAGTTCCTCGAGCGCGCCCTGGAGGCGTCGCCGGACGCTTCCTGCCTCGTGCTGCTGCCGCCGGACTTCGCGCCCTCATCCACGGCCGATCGTTGCGACGACCACGGCTTCGACGACCTCGAACCGGCATGCATCAGGCCCGCCCTCGAGAACCTTGCAGGCATCTCCCAGGCGCTTCGGGACGCCGCCGAGGCGGTGGGATGCGAGGCCTGGGACCAGCAGCGCGCGATGGGCGGCAGTGGCGGCATCCACGTGTGGAGCCTCCTCAGCCTCGCACGCGGCGACGGCGTGCACCTGCGACGGCGTGGCTACGACCGCCTGACGGAGCAGCTCTACGCGGACCTGATCGAGGCGTATGAAGCGTGGATGCTTGGCGTCTATCAGCCGCTGCGAACGACGGTCATCTATCCGGAGTACGCCACGACCGCCGACCCGGACGACGACGGCGTCCAGCTCCACACGCCGCCGACTCGCTGATCGATGCTCTTCGACACCACGCTCTTTGTTTGGTTCTTCCTGCTCGTGTTCGCAGGGTTCTGGATGCTCGTGCGCTTTCCGATCGCGCGGGTCCTCTGGCTTCTGGTGGCCAGCTACGCATTCTACGCCGCCTGGAATCCGTGGTTGCTCAGCCTGATCCTGTTCTCGACCGTACTCGACTTTTCGGTCGGCCGGGCGATGGGGAGATCCGGGGATCAGCGCAGACGAACGGTGCTGCTGGTGGTCTCGCTCGTCGGCAATCTCGGGCTGCTCGCCCTCTTCAAGTACGCCGACTTCTTTCTGGGGAGCATACAGGCCTGCGTGGATGCGGTCGGCGCCGGTACCGAGATCCCGATGCTTGATCTCGTGCTGCCGGTGGGAATCAGTTTCTACACTTTCCAAACACTCAGCTACACCATCGACATCTACCGCGGCGAGCTGGAGCCCATCGAGAGCCCGCTGCACTTTGCCCTCTTCGTCTCCTTCTTTCCGCAGCTCGTCGCCGGCCCCATCGTTCGTGCGAGAGATTTCCTACCACAGCTCCTGGTCGAACCCCGCTACGAGCCCGAACGACACGGCGCCGCCCTGTTCATGATCCTGGGCGGCATGGTGAAGAAGATCGCGATCGCCAACTACCTCGCGGTGAACCTCGTGGACCGCGTCTTCGAGAACCCTGACCTGTACTCGTCCGTCGAGACACTGGCCGCAGTCTATGGGTATGCCCTGCAGATCTACTGCGACTTCTCAGGCTACAGCGACATCGCTATCGGGTGCGCTCTGCTCCTCGGATTCACGCTGCCGATCAACTTCAATCGGCCGTACATCTCTGAGAACCTGCAGGACTTCTGGCGCCGTTGGCATATCTCCCTGTCGACATGGCTGCGTGACTACCTGTACATCCCACTCGGTGGCAGCCGGTTCAGCGACCTGCTGACCTACCGCAACCTCATGATCACGATGCTGCTCGGCGGGCTCTGGCACGGCCCCGCGTGGACCTTCGTAGCGTGGGGCGCCATGCACGGCGGCGCGCTCGCCGCGAACCGGATGCTGCAACGAAGGCGCGCCGCATCGCGTCCGGATTGGAAGCCCTCGCGCGCCTACCGCATCGCCTGCGCCTTCCTCACCTTCCACTTCGTGTGCGCCTGCTGGATCCTCTTCAGGGCGCCGGACTTCGGCGTGGCGATCGACATATTCGCGTCCCTCGGCGAAGGCTCCACATACATCCCCAACCTGGTGCCTCCGGTACTCGCTGCGATCGCCGGCGGCTTCGCGCTGCACCTCACTCCAGTCACCTGGAAAGAACGGGCCGGCGCCATCTATGCGCGGTCGCCGGCCGCCGTGCAGGCGTTCGCACTCTGTGCCGCCGCGATCGTCCTACAGCAGATCAAGGGCAGCGACGTCGTGCCGTTCATCTACTTCCAGTTCTGAGTCCGCCGTCCAGAGGGCGACACCCATGCTGCCTGATCGAAGCGGGCGGGACGACTGCGCCGGCAGCTCACCCCGCCCGAATCTCGCGCGCCCGTTCCCGCGCGCTGACAGCAACGCAGCGGATCGCAGCTCAGTCGCATACCCCGTTCGATGCCACATTATTCTACTCCTCCGTTGTACAGGCGAGCACATGCGCGCCTTCTCAATGGACCCTGAACTCCATTACGATTGCCGCAACAGAAATTTGCCGGGCACCCGGCGCGTTCCCGCGACCGAGTAGCCGGCCTCGGCGCGATGCACCGCGAGCCCGCTCCAATACCGCCGATGCGCCGCCCGCGCCGACGAAAGCGACCATCGCTGAGATGCCGCGGACACGCCGACCTCAGCGCCCCTGTACGGTATGCGGCGCACCCGGTGCGTGTGGCATCCGGGCGCTACCGATCAGCCGCCGGCCTGTACTGTAATCACGTCGTCGCGCAGCACCTTCTCATTGAGAAAGAGCGCTTCCTCGTCGCGCATGTGCGCGAGGATGTCATCAAGCAATGCGAGGGTCTCGTCCCGTGGCGCCGTTGCATCACTCCGCCCATCGTCGAGCAGCTTCTCGAGATCGCGGTGTTCGGCCCGGTGGTCGTCGCTCATGTGTGCGGTGCGAATCTCGCTCCATGCGTCAATGCCCGGCAGCACCGTTCCCAGGAGCTCTTCTTCTCTTGCGTTGTGCGCGGTGAGCGCTGCTCGGAGCTGTGCGCGTTGCGCCTGCGCCACGTCAGGCTCTGCGTCTCTCACTGCCTGGATCAGGCGTCGTATCTCGTTGTGCTGCGCGAGCAGCTCCTTCAGCATCGCTTCTGGTGTCATCACGCCTGTCAATTTCAACTCCCTTCTGTGCACTCGCAGCCATCATCGCTGCCGGTCTCGGAATCCGCAATACGATCGCTCAAGAACTCGAGGTTCTGTTCGAGCGGAAGCACTGTGTTCACGATCAGGTGTTCGCTGTCAGCAAGCTCCTTCACAGGCTGCCAGCTGCTGACGAATTCGTTGTACACTGCGGCGTTGCCGTCGCTCACATGGGCAGCGCGTGAGCGTTCCTGCAGTCGTGACAGCGCCGTCGCGGAGTCCACTCTGCACTCGACGAAGATGAAGTCGATGCATCGCTCGCGAGCCAGCTCACGCGCACGCTCGCGCTGTGCGGCCGACCGAAACGTAGCATCGATAACGACCGGTCGCCCGGCGTCGAGAACGAGCGCAGCGCGACGAAAGACCTCGTCGTACACCCGCTCGGTGACGGTGGTACTGTACGCCCCTGAGAAGGCTGAATCTGACAGTGAGGTCGTGTCGGACACGCCGCATAGCGCCTTACGCGCGCGGTCGGTGTCGACCACAGGCGCGCCCAGCTGTTCACCAAGCGCCTCGGCGATGGTGCTCTTGCCGGACGCGATCATTCCCCCAACCGCGATGACCTGCGGAATCACCAGGGGAGCGCTTTCGAATGCCAGGGCGCAGCAGAAGTAGCGGCGCGCGCTTGCGGCAGCCGCCGCCCTGATGGCGCTCGAAGCGTTCGTGTCAGAGGCCGCGAATGATGCAATTTTGGCACGTACGAAGGCTCGATAGCTCTGATAGAAATCGACGACACGATACAGGTCATAGTCGCCGGTGGCGCGGGCGTAGCGTGCGATCAGCAGCTCGGCGAGGTCCCACCGGTCGTGGTACACCAGATCCATCGCGAGAAAGGCGAGGTCGGCACACACGTCTGCATAGCGAAAGCGCTCATTGAACTCGATACGGTCGATAATCCGCATCCCTTCGCCTTCGAAGTACACATGCTCAAGGCGGAGGTCCCCGTGTCCATCACGTACCCTGCCCGACCTGGCACGTTCTTCAAGCAGATCGGCGTTTTCAGAGACGAAATCGAGCTGCCACAAGCGCACACGGTCTGCCTCCTCTTCCTGCAGGTGGTCGAGAATCGTCGCGTCGGTCTGGTCCAGGTTCTCGCAGATATTGGCCTGCAGGGATCGGAGGCTTCCAAAGGACGCCGTACGCGCGTCATGTCGTGCATGCCCGTGAAACATCGCCAGCGAACGCGCCAGCTCTTCGATGTGCTCGCCGGTCAGCCTGCCGTCTTCGAGCATCCGGTCTGCCCGGTCCGTGTCATCGAGGCGTCGCATGCGAACCGCCCATTCGACCACATCTCCGCGCCCGTTGATGAAGTATCGCCCGTCGATCGCGCGGGTGATGGGTACAACGTCTCTATACACCCCCGGGGCCAGCCTGCGGTTGATTTCCACTTCAATATCGCAGGCTCGACGCCGCCCCTCGAGGCTCCTGAAATCGAGAAACCCGAAGTACACCGGCTTCTTCACCTTGAAGACTTCGTCACCGCCGCGAAATACCCACGAGATATGTGTCTCGATGAGTTCGAATCCCTGCTCAAGCAGATCACTGACAATCCCCCGACTCACCGGGGCCGACCCGCGCCTGGCCGTAATAGGCTGGTTCATAAACCGACACCTCTCTATGGATAACTTTGTCCATTGAGACATATCGCCACGCTTCCAATCGACGCAAGTCGACACCGAAGCGAAAAGCCGAATTCCCGAGATTCGGCCTCTACCCTTTCGACTCGATTCGGCTACTCATCGACCTCAAAGGGAGGTCGTATCGAGTCCAACCCATGCAGATCAGACAGCCTCGTCTTCTTCGCCCAGTTGATGACACGGTCCGTCAGCTCGGACCACGTGTCGTGCAGCGGACAGAGCAGCTTCCTGTCACATTGCTCCCAACCGAATGCACATATCTGCTCGGCCGGCATCGCGCCGACCGCCGTGAAGATCTCCCGCAGACGAATCTTCTTAGCCGGACGCGTCAATGTGAAGCCGCCGTAGTGTCCGGTGCGCGAATGCAGCAGTCCGGCGACCACGAGCTGCCGTAGCACCTTCGACTGATACGCTCGCGGTACCATCGTTCTCGGTGCAAGGTGCCGACTGGGTACCGCCCGGCCCTCACCTCCGTCCTCTGCGATCACGACCATCGTCCGCAGAGCATACATTCCAACCACAGGAAACACCGGCACTCACCTGCTTTGTTCACATCGGCACAATACGCTGGTCGTCATCGATGAAGGATGCCGTATGCTCGCGACAGAAGCAATCCGCCCGGTCCCGGAGGACCTGACGCTACGACGTTGACCACGGCGCGCAGAAAGATAAGCTCTGCGGCTCGCCGACGGAGCCAAATGAGCGCCAGCAACTACAGCACCTTTCGCACCGTACCCCGTACCGGTGTGATCTATGTCATGACCGAAGCCGCAAAGCTCGGTCACCACTATGGCGCACCGGAGTGGGTCAACCTCGGTCAGGGGGCGCCTGAGACCGGAGAGATTGAAGGCGCACCGCCGCGCATCGACACGATCAGTGCATCCGTCGCGGACCACGAGTACGCGCCGGTCGCCGGTCGGACCGAGCTGCGGGAAGCTGTCGCCAACTTCTACAACCAGCGCTACCGGCGCGGGATGGCCAGCCAGTATACTGCGGAGAACGTGGCCATTTCATCCGGTGGCCGCCTTGCCCTTTCGCGTCTGGCAGCTTCCCTGTCGCGTACGCACGTCGGCCACTTCCTGCCTGACTACACTGCTTACGAGGAGCTCCTTGACCAGTTCGAGCGCTTCATTCCGATTCCCGTGCCCCTCGATCCAGCACACGGCTACGCGTTCAGTGCTGCGGAGTTGGAATCCGAGATTGTAGCGCGCGGGCTGGGTGCGGTGCTCCTGAGCAACCCCTGCAATCCGACCGGAAAGCTCATCGGTGGCTCCCAGCTGGCTGCGTGGGTCGATACGGCCAGGAAGCTCGACTCCTACCTGCTCATCGACGAGTTCTACTCCAACTACATCTGGGACCCGACGGCCTCCGTCGCAGGTTCGGTGAGCGCTGCGGCCCACGTCGAGGACGTGAACAGCGACCCCGTCGTCATCCTCGATGGGCTGACGAAGAACTGGCGCTATCCGGGTTGGCGGGTGGGCTGGACAGTAGCGCCGAGGCAGGTCATCGAATCGGTATCGAGCGTGGGCTCCTTCATGGACGGTGGCGCATCGCAGCCAATGCAGCGCGCCGCGGTTCCACTTCTTTCTCCCGACGTCGCCGACGCCGAGGCGCGCGCCATTCGGGCGGCGTTCGGACCGAAGCGCGAGCTGATGCTCAGGCGCCTGATCGAGATGGGCGTACGCGTGGACGCGGCGCCGATGGGAGCGTTCTACGTCTGGGGATCGGTTGCGGACCTGCCTCCGTCCATCAACGACGGCATGAGCTTCTTTCGCGCGGGCCTCAAGGAAAAGGTCATCTCGGTGCCTGGAGAGTTCTTCGACGTAAACCCGGGCAAGCGGCGTCAGAACGTGGCGTCACGCTTCGCCGCGCATGTGCGCTTCTCCTTCGGACCCGAGCTCGACCGAATCGAGCTTGGCCTGGATCGCCTCGCCGCGATGATCGCCGCCGCGAACTAAGAGCCCGATCCGGCGCAACCCCCGGTTTCGGGCATCGAGTCTCGATGCGTGCGGTCGTCGCGCCTCGCTCAATCGCCGATCGCTTCATCCGAGTCGCCGTGTACAGGTCGAAGGAAGGCCGCATCGCCGTAGCGATCGACGATTCCCTGGACGTACTCGATGGTATTGCCGAGGTAGTTGTCGGTGCGTTCTGTCACGCGGCCCGAGAGCCCGAAGTAGCTCCACATCGCGTCGTGTTCATCGGCGAAGGGTGCGGAATCACAGCCGGCGCCAAGCGCGCGGCGCCCCATCGCAAGGACGCGTTGCACAGCGGCCTCGCTGAATCGCTCGACACGGGTGCCGCGCACGATGTTCCCCTGAATGTCGGCGAGGCCGCTCCCGTTGCTTGAAGAAAGGGTCGCGCCGTTATCCAGAGCCAGCAGGCGAACTTCGCCCAGGTTGTAGATCGGCAGGCTGCGCCGCTCGCCCTCTTCGGTGCGCTCTCCCTCGACGGCGATAAAGTGGATGTTCGCACCTGCAAATCGGTCATTCTGACCGGTCAGTGCGTCCATCAGCATCATGTTCGACATGTCCATGGCCAGTTGCCACATCGGGATCACGCCGCGGTGCGTGCCGGCCGGCGAGTAGAGGCGCGTAAACTGCTCCAGGGTCACCAGCTCATCGTTCGGCTGATCGCTGCGAGCCCGCAGGCGCCGCATCACCGGCTGTTCTGCCAGGGACTCGCGGTGGCCGAGACCGCTGTGAAACATGAACGCGCCAAGCCATGGTTTCATGGCGCCGTGAAAGGTCGTTCCGTCGCGCAGGGCCTGGCGAACCTGGCGCTCGACACGATCGCGATTCCGCTCCTTGTTGGGATCGTCGTAGCTGTGGTGGCTGATCAGATCGAGCAGCTTCTCCAGCGCGCCGCCGCCGAGATCGACCGGGACGGCCGGAGCGACGAGACCGTCAAAGGCCAGGAAGCGGGACAGGCGGTACGCGAAGACTTCGCCGTCCACTTCGGTGTTGGATGAGTTCGTCTTGATGACCGCCAGGGACTCGTTCGTCTCTGCGTCGCGCACTCGAATGATGATCGAGGTCCCCTCGAAGTCCGCGAGAAAGTCAAAGGTGGTGCCAGGGCCGTTGAGGTCCAGGGCGTAGAGTGCACGCTCATCCGCGTCCGGTCGCCACGCCCACGCTGAAGCGGCGGAGCCTACAGCAGGATCGGGGCACGCCGTCATCGCCTCATTCCATGCAAACGAGGCGTTCGCCATCGGACCGGGCGCATCTGCGGGCAACGCCGGTGTCGTGCCGGTCGCGCCTTCTGTTGTGTCGGCGGGCATCGCAGGAGTCGTGCCGATTTCCGCGTCCGTGTCCGCTGTCTGCTGTGCGCCGGCCACCGAGGCTGCACACAACGAGACAAGTATCACTATCCAATTCAGCCGCTTCATTCGCGCTCGCTCCCGGGCACATTCAGGTCGGCTGTACGGCCGACGGACGCTTGGACGCCAGACCTTCGAATCTCTTCATTCCCGTGGCGTGCAGCACCGATTGGTGTCCACAGCGGGGCCTGTCAACGCGCCAGTACGGCCGATTCGGCGCACTGACCCGGAAACCCGATTGCATGATGCCGGGACCATCGCTACAGCCGCCGCGCACAGAGCGCGCCGGCAGCGGCGCACAGGCGAGGAGATTGCGGTGACAGCAGGCGCGAAACTCGATCAAAATACGATCACACACCTCAAAGCCCTTGAGGCAGAGAGTATCCACATCTTTCGGGAGGTAGCGGCGGAATTCGACAACCCCGTCATGCTCTACTCGATCGGCAAAGACTCATCGGTCATGCTTCGGCTCGCGCTTAAGGCATTCCATCCGGCGCCGCTGCCCTTCCCCATGCTCCACGTGGACACGACCTTTAAGTTCCGCGAGATGTACGACTTTCGCAGGGACGTCGCCGAGCAGCCCGGTATCAATCTGCTCGTACACATCAATCCGGAGGCGGTGGACCGGGGCATCAACCCCTTCGAGCACGGCAGCCAGGCCCACACGAACATGTTCAAGACTCAGGGCCTGCTGCAGGCGCTGAAGGCCGGCCAGTACGACGCTGCCTTCGGCGGCGCGCGGCGAGAAGAGGAGAAGTCTCGCGCCAAGGAGCGCATCTACTCTTTCAGAGACCGTTACCAGCAGTGGGACCCGAAGAATCAGCGTCCCGAGCTGTGGAGCGTCTACAACTCTCGCGTGAAGGACGGCGAGAGCATCCGAGTCTTCCCACTTTCAAACTGGACCGAGCTCGACATCTGGCAGTACGTCTACCTCGAAGACATCCCGGTCGTGCCGCTCTACTTCGCGAAGGAGCGCCCGGTCGTAGAGCGCAAGGGCGCCCTCATCATGGTGGACGACGACCGCATGCCGCTGACTTCGCCGGATGAGCCGACCATGGAGATGGTCCGTTTCCGTACCCTCGGCTGCTACCCCCTGTCGGGAGCGGTACGCTCGTCCGCAAAGAACGTGCCCGAGATCATCCAGGAGATGATGCTCACGCGCGAGTCCGAGCGAAAGGACCGCCTTATCGACTTCGACGAAGAAGGCTCGATGGAGAAGAAGAAGCAGGAAGGCTACTTCTGAGCCGACGCGCAGAGAGGACGCGCAGGGGCGCCGCCCCTGCACCCGGCGGGGGCTCCGCCCCTCGACCCCGCAAGGGACGTGCGTCCCTTGACCCTTTGGGTTTGGGGCCACGAATAACCTACAACTGCCGAAGGTACGGCATTGAGAGAAGTCATGAGCGATAGATTTGACCAGGATGAGCTGATTCGTTCGGACATCCACGCCTTTCTGGCCCAACACGAAGCCAAAGAGCTGCTCCGCTTCGTGGCCGTCGGCTCTGTCGACGACGGCAAGTCCACGCTGATCGGGCGCATTCTGCACGACGCGAAGGGTGTGTACGAAGATCAGCTGGCTGACGCCTCGCAGACCGACGAAGGCGGCGAAGTCGCCATCGACTTTGCGCGCATCACCGACGGCCTGCAGGCAGAGCGCGAGCAGGGAATCACCATCGACGTAGCATACCGCTACTTCTCGACGCCGAAGCGAAAGTTCATCATCGCCGATACCCCGGGCCACGTGCAGTACACCCGGAACATGGCCACGGGAGCCTCGACAGCCAACGTTGCCGTCATCCTCATCGACGCACGACCGACGCACGGCGTCCTCACCCAGTCACGGCGGCACTCATACATCGCGTCGCTGGTCGGAATTCCGCATCTGCTGGTTGCAGTAAATAAGATGGACCTCGTCGACTATGATCAAGCTCGATACGACGAGATCTGCGCCGACTTTCTGTCGTTCGGACAGGACCTTGGGTTCAAAACCATCACCTTCATTCCCATCTCTGCATTGATGGGAACGAACATCGTGCACGCCAGCCCGAAGACCCCCTGGTACGACGGCGAGACGGTCATCGAGTTCCTCGAGAACGTACCGATCTCGGGGGACCGAAACCTCGACGACTTCAGATACCCGGTGCAGTACGTCCTGCGCCCCAACCTGAACTATCGAGGCTTCTCAGCGCAGATTGCATCCGGCGTCGTGCGGGTGGGCGACGAGCTTACCGTGCTGCCCAACGGCCAGTCTTCCAGGGTTGCCGGGATCGACACCTACGAGGGAGAAATCGAACAGGCTGTCGCGCCGCTATCTGTCACGATTCGACTGGAAGATGAGATCGACGTCAGCCGTGGCGACATGCTGGTTCCCACGGACAACCAACCCCACGTCGGTCGCACGATCGACGCGATGGTCGTCTGGATGAGCGAGGAGCCGCTCGACATCAACAAGTCCTACCAGATCAAGCACACGACTCGGTATCTGCGGGCGAACATCGACGAAATCGCGTGGAAAGTTGACCTTGAAACCCTCGAACAGGTGCCTGCTGACGAACTGAAGCTCAACGACATCGCGCGCGTCCGCCTCACGACACACCGTCAGCTTGTCTTCGACGCCTACAAGCGAAATCGAACGACCGGCGCCTTCATCATCATCGACACTCTCACGAACAACACTGTCGCCGCCGGTATGATCGCCGAGCCGACGGACGGGATGGAAGAGTCCGAGTTTGCCACCACACACACCGGCGTCTCACCGAACGAGCGCAAGCGCCTGATGGGCAGCGCCGGCTCCGTCGTCTGGCTCACCGGCCTGATGGGTTCTGGACGTCGCGCGCTCGGCTTTGAGCTCGAACGCCAGCTCTTCGACGATGAGATCGCAGCCGCTGTTATCGTACCCGAGCACTACGACGACCCGGCCATGAGCTCGCTGCTGACGAACCCCGAGACCTGCGCCGCTGCCGCTCGCCGAATGGCAGATGCCGGCCTCGTGTGTATCTGCGTTGTCGACGCCCACGCCGCCGCCGACCGGGCCCGGGCCGCCGAGATCGTGGGCGACGAGCGCTTCTTTGAGGTGCACGTATCCACACCGGTCGAGGTATGCGCCGCGCGAAAGAGCGACGACGAAGCGGTGCGCCTCGCGGCCGCTTCCTTCGAAGACCCGAGCGCGGACGTTCTCGCTATCGATCTGACCGACGGCGATGACGAGACAGCAGCGAAGAATCTGATGCGAGCGCTGCGCGCTGCGAAGGTGATTCCGACGCGCTGAAGCCGGCCTGAGGGGTGGCTGGCAGTGGCCGATGGGGGGGCGAGACTCCGTCTCGAGCTCTGCGAGGGGGTTGTCACCCCCTCGACCGCCGGCGGAAAGCTGCGCTTTCCTCGGTGAGATTCGCATTGCGCGCTCGTCGCTACCGAGTGTCAGCTGCGGCCCGGACAGTGCGTATTTTCGCGCCGTCTGCTAGCGCGATGGCATGAATCTGCATCTACGACGCCCGGGAGCGGCGAATGCGGCGGCCGACGCGAAGCTCGTCTCCGCCAAACCCAGCTCAGCGCTGATGATCGTCGCAGTCCTCGCCGCAACATGCGCTCTTTTGGCCTGCTCGAAGGACAGTGTACGCGAGGAAGGCGCTGTCGACGCGCTCTCTGACACCACGGACGATGATGCCGTCGCGGCGGAAGACACCGCTCTCGCAGACGCAACCGATGTCACGGACACAGCGGACGACGCAGACGCGGCCGATGTGCACGACGAACAAGCCACGACGGACGCCGCGGACGAACCGGATCTGCCGCCGGTCGTCGAGCCCCGCCCCTACCCCGACGCTGCGGACTGGGGGCCCAACGCCGGCCCGGGAGTACCTGCCCGCACCTTCACCGAAGAAGAACTGTGGCAGAACTGCGCCTATCTGGACGGCGGGGAGAAGGACCTCACTGACCACCATAACCTGGTCACCATGTACGACGGCTACCTGCTGATGCCCTGGGCGCCCGAATGGGGAGGCGGCGGGCTGACCTTCTTCGACCTTACCGACCCCTGTGCTCCCACGGTCGTCGGCAGCGGCTTCTCGCAGCAGATGCGCGAGACTCACTCCATCGGCTTCTCACACATGGGCGGCAGCTGGGCGGTCGTGAACGGCATCGAAGGCATCTTCGACGGTGGCATTCAGTTCTGGGATATCTCCGACCGCTCTGCTCCGGCCGCAGTTGCCGACCTGCACATGCCGGATTTCGTATACCCGGACGCGTACGCGTTCCTGACTCTGAGCGTGTTCTGGCAGGCGCCCTACGTGTACGTTGCGAACGCGAATAACGGCATCGCAATTGTCGACGCGAGCGACCCTACGCAGCCGGTGTTGGTGCACACGATGAACTTTGATCCGGTGATCCGAACCGGCCAGATTCAGGCGATCGGGAACCTGCTCATTGTAACCGGCGCTGAAACACCGGACACCATTCTCCTCGACATCAGCGACCCGGCCGCCCCCGTCGAAATCCCCGGTGGCCGCTTCGAAGTACGCTCGGCCGATGATGAAGTGCGCGACTTCTACTTCTCGAACAGCACCGGCGGTTTCATCTACTATGCGCGTAAAGAATCCGGCGGCGGTGTCATCATCTACGACATCCACGACCCGAGCGCGCCGCAGTACGCGGGTGAATTCCACTCCGACGGAAACGGCGCCTACGTCTTCGTACACGAAGGGTTCGCATTTACCGGCGAGTCGAACTTCGGCGCGGTGTACGACGTCCGTGATCACAACAACATCACCGAAGTGAACCGAATGCAGCTCGAAGGCGACCTCGATACCCTGACGCCCCTCGGGCATCTCACGGTCGTGGCCGTGGACGACGATGCGTCGCCGAATCAGGGCAGCGCCATCGCTCCCTGGCGCAGCGACCCGGACACAAACCCACCTGAAGTCACCTTCCTGTGGCCGCCCGACGGCGCAGATGACCTCGCCATCACCTCGCGCTTTGGACTCACCTTCAGCGAGTTTGTGGACGTACGCAGTGCCTTCGAAGGCTCCGTACGTCTCTACGAGACGGGCACCGATTCGGCACTCACACGGGTCGACGGCTACGTCAGCGCGCAGGAGACGATCGTGAATTTCTGGCCGGCGGCGCCGCTTCGAGCGGACACCGCGTATACGCTTGAGATTCCGGCCGGCGGTATCACCGATTTTTCCGGGAACGCGATCGCGGAGCCCTTCTTCGCACATTTCCGTACCGCGCCGTGATGGACCGCGACGTAATGGACCGCACAGTCAACACGCGCGCCCTACAAGCGTCTGCCCGTCTCACCTTCGCAGCCCTCGCGTGCGCCACGCTGCTGGTGGTCGGCTCCGGCTGTGACGACGGCGACGCCGGCGCGAGCGATGCTGTGGGAGATTTGGCGGACTCGTCCAGCGACGTCGAGGGCGACACAGGGGACTCGTCAGATGGCCCGGACGCAGGCGATTCGGACGAGGAAGCCGGGGACACCGACCGCGACGACACGACGCCGGCACCCGTGGCCGATACCGGACCAGGCCAGTACGTCGTCGTCGGCGCAGCTCTGCGTTTGGATGCGTCGGGTTCGGAACACGCCACTACCTATGTCTGGGGCTTCGACACGGCCGTCACCGTTGTCGAAGAAGACGGTCCGTCGATCACCGTGACCTTTGCCGAGCCGGGGCGGCACCGCGCGACCCTGACAGTCCGCAACGACTCGGGCGACATCGACACAGACACAGCGTCCATCAATGTCACCTATCCCCTCACCCACACGCCCGTATTCTCATCGTCCATATCGCGCATCGACGAACACACGATCGCCGTGGTTGCCTCTGATGCCGACGAAGTGACGCTGATCGACATCGACACCCTGAGCGTTGTCGCACACTACGCGACCTGTTCACATCCACGCACGGTGACCGGCAGCGCGAGCATGGTCGCGGTCGCGTGCCAGGACGACGACACGGTCCAGCTCATTGAACGCACCAACGGGACAGTCTTCGCTGAACACACATTCCGGCACGGAGCACGACCCTTCGGCATCGTCGCCACAGATTGCGAGCTGGCGGTCACCCTGCAGGGCACCGGCCGAGTCGCCCTCTTTCACCTCTGCGGCGGCAACCCGTTGATCGGCCCGACGATGCGTGACGCGATCGAAGACGCCCGCGGGATCGCCCGCCTGGACGATCGATACCTGGTCACACGGTGGCGCTCACCGGATGACGGCGGCGAGTACGCGATCGTAGACGTCGGCCCTGGATCGAGCGCTGTCGACGGCACACGCGACAACGCCGGTGGCGGCCCCGACATACGGCGCCTGGTGTTCGACGACCAGACGGCTTCTGACACGGAATCAGGCGGCGTCCCGAGCTATCTGAACCAGGTGCTGGTCTCTCCGACTGGCCGCGATATCGCGCTGCCCTCGCTCATCGCAAACATCGGCGAGGGCGGGTTTCGCAGTGACGTCGCCCTGCGCCAGGACACCACGGTTCGAGCGCTTGTCTCCGTGGTTGATGGCGAGACGCTGACGGAGCGCTACGAGGAACGCCGCCAGTTCGACGACCGCGGCTTTGCGTCCGCGGCCGTGTGGTCACCGGCCGGCGACTTCCTGTATGTCGCGATGCGCGGCGCCCGTTCCGTCGAGCGCATCGACGCCCTGCGCGATGCGCCTTCCGGCACCATTCCGGCCGTCGGTTTTGCGCCTGAGGGACTCGCCCTGTCGGCGGATGGCACCCTGCTATTCGTCGACGCCGCTCTGTCACGGCAGGTCCTGGTCTACGATGTCACGGACTTCTCCAGTCGACCGCGACCGCTCGCGTCCCTGCCGAGTCAGAGCGAAGAGCGACTGAGCCCTGCAGTCCTCCTGGGCAAGCAGCTCTTCAACGACTCCTTTGACCAGCGCCTTACCCGCGACGCGTATATCGCCTGTGCTCACTGCCACCTGGATGGCGAGAGCGATCGGCGGACCTGGGACTTCACCGACCGCGGCGAGGGGCTGCGCAACACCATCTCGCTGCGTGGACGCGCCGGGTTGGAGCACGGTCCGCTGCACTGGAGCGCAAATTTCGACGAGGTACAGGATTTCGAGCACGACATCCGCGGCCCCTTCGGCGGGCGAGGCCTGCTCGATGACAGCGACTGGAACGTCGGCACGGTTTCGACCACGCTCGGCGACCCCAAGACGGGGCTCAGCGCCGACCTGGACGCTCTAAGCGCCTACGTGAGCTCTCTCGACACCTACCCGCGTTCGCCGCACCGTGAGCCCGACGGCGCACTGAGCGCCGATGCGGCCGCCGGCTACGCCCTTGCCACATCGCCCGCATTGGGCTGCACGACCTGCCACAGCGGCACACACTACACAGACAGCGCGCTCATCGATGGCAACCCGGGGCTGCACGACGTCGGCACCCTCGGCGACGGCTCCGGCGGACGGCTCGGCGGCGTCCTGCCCGGAATCGACACGCCGACGCTGATCGGGCTTTGGAACTCCCCGCCCTACCTGCACGACGGCTCCGCCGCGACGATACGCGCGCTGCTCGAAGACGCCGCCATGTCAGGAGCGCACGGAGACCTTGCCGGACTCTCTGCCGCAGAGCTCGGCCAGATCGAGGCGTGGCTGCTGTCCCTGGACTCTGCGGGTCCGGCCGAAGCCACGCAGTAGGCGACGGCGGCATCGCCGATGCCCTCCGCGTCGTTGCGGGTCTCGCCGAGTCCGGTTGCAGCGACGACGTACGCACACGCAATGATGGCAGTCTGTTTGTTTCTACGGTGCGCCGTTTTCACTCACGTCGAGGGGGAGCCCCGAGACTTCGGTCAGAGCCAGCAGGACGGCGCCGACACCGTAGCTGATGTCATCAACAAGCGGCACGCTCGCATAATAGTCGAGGGTTCCGACGTTGGTTGGCCCGGACACGCCTGTCACCACCGGTCGGCCGTCATCACTCAGAACAACTTGCGCGATGACGCCGTCGATCGCCGCAGCGATCACAGGTATGGCCTCGTCGCCGACCAGCCCGTAGCGCCAGCCGCGAGCGAGGGCGAAGGCAAAGAGTGCCGACGCACTGGTTTCGAGATAGGACTCTCCCGGTCGGTTGACCACCGTCCACCACAAGCCGGTCTCAGCGTCCTGACTCGCCATGATCGCCTCGCTCAGTCGAGCGGTGGCCGACGCCATGTCGTCGAGGGTCTCTCCCCGCGCCCATCGTACGCGCATGTGATCGTACGCAGCCGCGACTATCCACGCGTTGGCCCTGGCCCAGTAGACGTCCTCATCCTGCTCGAAGAACGTGTACACCGCATGTTTGTAGAATCCGCTTTCTGACTGCAGCAGGTCGGTGAAAATCGTGAACTGCTCAGCGTAGCGATCCAGCATCTCGGCCTCGCCTGTGAGCTCTCCCCACCGAGTCATGACGTTGCCGAACATGAAGAGAGAGTCCGCCCATAGCGACACCCCCAATGCGCTGAGTTCTCCGAAATGTGAGAGCCCGCCTTCCGGCGTTGTGAGTGCCTTCTGGTCAAAATAATAGAGAGCGTCGTCGAGTACCTCCATGTATTCCGAGTTGCTGCCTTCACGACGCAGCAGGGCCGCGATCGCGGCGGGCGCGCAGGTGTCGCTGGTTGTGATCTGGAAACCCTCACTGATGTGGTGTTCGAGCCATGTGCCGACGTAGTCCCGATAGCGAACGTCGCCTGTCACATCATAGAGGTGAACCATGCCGAGCATCTGCACGGACTCGCCCCAGTCCCAGCTCACGTCGACGGGGTCGGTGCGTTCGAGCAGGGCGTCGCCGATCGACCGCGCCAACAGGATCTGGTTGGAGTCCGGGTCGCGGCGCTGCGCAAAGCAGCTCGCATCCGGTGGGCCCTCACCACATTGGTCGAAGACCTGCGCGCCGACTTCTTCGTCGGACGATCCGCATGCCGGGCCTGCGATCAGCACGACACCCAGTGGCAGCCAGAGCGCTGCCTGCACCCATCGAAGAAGTCGGACCGAATAACCCGGGGTCGCCATAGCAATTCTCACGCCTCTGATTCTCCGCGCCGGGAACGGGCGGACCCGGGTCTGATTACACCAACTTCGAGCGTGGGACGATCTCCAACCCGCGGGTTATTGAAGTCACGATCGACACCGCCACCTTCGCGAGTACGTCGGCACCCGGTGGCGCCTGCATCTCGGCGCGGAAAAACAGCATCCTCCAGACGCCGGTGTGCCCGGCGGCGAGCTGATCGGGCTGTAGAACACCCCGCGCACGCTGCTCACGCCCTGACCCGGGTCAGGACACTGTCAGCGCCGTCGGTGCTCTTAGAGTCGGGGTGACAGGATTCGAACCTGCGACCACATGCACCCCATGCCTCCGGCCGGGCTGGTAGACGGCGAGAACCCCGCTGGTAGCGGCGTCGGCGGTGTCGCGGGTGACGGGGCCGGACCGTCGACAACGACTCATGACGATACAGTGCGGGGGACAATCGGGGGACACCGCGATTCGGACTCCGATGATGGGAACGATCCCGTTGGAGGCGCCGAATGAGTAGAAATGGCGCGAGTCTCGCGGACGACCGAACGCCGATTCCGATCGTCGACGGTGGCAAGGAGCGCATCTGCTCAAGCTACAACCAGCGGGCAAAGGAACTCTGCACGGGAGCCGGCCTGCTGGCGGAAGGGATCGATTCATCGTCGATCAGTCGGTCTGCGACATCGCGCGGAAAACGCTCGGAACAAGTCTTTCATAGGAGGTCAAATTGAGCCGCACATACATTTCCAACGACGCGAAGATTCTAATCGCCCTGCTCGATGGCCCGCTCTCAGAGCAGCAGCTGAATGAGCGGACGGTGGCGATGCACCGGAACTCACGGCGACGTGCTGTCGCGGCGCTGCAGGAGTCAGGCACGATACAAGTCGCGACTGACCGGAGCGTGATCCTGTCCGCCCACATTAGGTACGGTGCACCAAAAACGGTGCACCCTGCACCACCCATGGTGCAGGACCAGACCGAGCCTGCACCGAAAACGGTGCACTCTGCACCACCCACGGTGCACAACCATGCCAAACCTGCACCGAAAACGGTGCACCCTGCACCAGCCACGGTGCACGCCGCACCACCCGTGGTGCAGGCGCCTGCTTTATGTACTCCGCCCGCGAGCGCGCTCGCTTGTTCCTTCCTTCCATCCATCCAAGGAGGGAAGGAAGGAACGCGCGAGACAGAGGGCTCAACACCGGCCGGTCCATCTCCCATGCCGCCACCTCGCCTGACGGCTCTCAATCAGCTTGTACGAAAGCTGGTTCTGGAGGTCACCACACAGCGCGGCGGCACTGGGGACCGACTGCACCGCGGACAGGCTCACACGCTGGCATCCGTCGCCGGCGGTGAAGCCGAGATCAGACGTCGAATTGACGCATGGCGAGCAGACCCCAACGCCGTACGCCGCGGCTGGCCCGTGTCGTTTCTGCTCGCGGCGTGGGATGTGCAATACGCCCTCGAAACCGCAGCACAGTCTGAGTCCTCCGCAGCGCCGGCCAACGAATCGAAGCTCGACAGCAGCGCCGTCGAAGACCTCGTCGGCCGCAGCCTCAACAATGCTCAATTCCGTGAAATTGTGAGCACCTTCGAGGCCGCGCCGACCCGAGACGTCGCGAAAATCCGGAAGATGGCTTTCGAAGTAATCGAGCGCGTCGACACGCAGCTTCGAGCGCAGTTTGTGGGTGTCCAATGAGAGCGAATCCACCGACATACATATCTGCCGATCGAATCCACGACGAACGTGTCGAGCGCTCCGTTCTGGGAATGATGATGAAGCGCGAGGACAGGCGCGACGACGGCGACTACCGGGTCCTATTCGGCGCGATACGCTCGCTCGCCGACAATGACGGAGATGTACCTCTGCCCGGGGTTCGCGACCTGGCCGGTCGACCGAAACATGACCGAGATGTTTCGCCACTCTAATGTCAACGAAGTCCGCGAAAAGGGACCCGGACACGTTCGCTGGTCGACCTGGATTCGGCGGCTAAAGACTCTGGCGCTCATGAGGCAGGCGCACACGACTGGCGCCGAGCTGCTGGCAGAGCTGAACCGCTGCCGCGGGTGCATACCGCCACGAGTTCGACACGTGCGTCGACCTGTGCATCGAGAGCCTGAGCGCCCCGCCCGCGCAATCAGAAGGCGCCGCGGCGCGACAGAAGGCGCCCCTCGCCCTGCTTTCGCCTGCACGCGACGTCGTGCGCAGAGAACACAGTATTGCCCGCCCCCGTCGGCGCGAAGCACAGCACCCGCCCGTACCCCTATCGCCGGAGCCAAAGCAGCTCACGGCGGTCTGAGCGCTTTTAGTTGTGGAGTGTTTTCAGTTCCGCTGTTCCCTCGTCATTCAGTTACGGCAGAAACGTACCGAAATTCGCAACTGAGACTGCGCTATCGCCCTGCTCTGCGTGCGAGTTTGACTTTGCGAGTGCGGGCGACAGACGTGAATTCGAGCAAAACGCCTGGTCGCCCCCCTGTTCCACATACCCGGTACACACCGGTGTCCACACATGGATACGCGTAGCGTTACACACATGGGTGTCGACGTGCGTTCTGCGGACGGCCAACGGATGGTCGACTCCTACACCCAACGCTGCCCAAGCCGGGGTACTTGGATGGATAGAGTCGCCCGTCGGTGACTCGGACCAGTGCCCCATGGCCCTTCTCAGATGAGGACCGGCCAGAGATATCCGCGCCGGTTTGGCGTCACCGGTGGGCTGGCACTGCTATCGCCGAAACCCGCGGAGCGACGCCGGAAGAGCAGGTATTCCTACTTGGCGCGGCCGACCGACGGCGGTACATTGTGAGCCGTGTTCGCTAAGTTGCATCCTGACAGCCAGCCGAGATACTGCTGAGCTGCGCCCAAAGAGTCTGCGTCGCCTCAGCATGGACGCGTAAGCGTACGCGGGTATCGAGACCGATATATCTTGATGTTGCGCAGACTTGACGCGAGCATTGACGTCGCATTCTTGGGAATCATGCTTTAGTCATAGAGAATGTTTGTACCCTTGCTGAATCAGGCCGATGAGCAGCCCTCGCAAGAATCGCCAATACTACTCCGAACGGACGGGGAAGAACTCGGCAGCTGGTAGGTTCGATTTGGCGGGATTGCTCCGCCTATTTCGAGCCCTCTACTATCAGTGGCAACGAGGTGGTTTCTTTCAGGAGTACTTGGGCATCGATTGCACTGACGGGCATATTCCTGGGAAACTGGGGCCCAACATGGATGACGT
>JAUICO010000184.1 GCA_030427825.1 bacterium
ACGCATCGGGACCCCGTTGTCGGGTCCCATTGTGGCATTGCGGCGCGCCGCTTTCGGCGGCTCGCCGATGGCCTCGAAGGCGTTGTCGCGGAGCAGGGTCGCGAGAACAAACTTGAGTTCCCAGGTGGCGAGGGCCGCGCCGGCGCAGCGTCGGGCGCCGCCGCCGAAGGGGTAGTACTCCCAGGGGCGGAATTTGCGCTCAAGAAAGCGTTCGGGGTTGAAGCGTTCCGGGTCCTCGAAGATCTCAGGATCGTAGTGTGTCATCGCCTGCGCGGCTGCGATTCCTTTGCCGGCGGGAACCGTGCCCTCTGCGAGCTCAATGGGCTCGACCAGCGTGCGCAGCACATCAGGAAGGATTGGGTTCAGGCGCAGGGTCTCTTTGATGCAGGCGTCGAGCCAGGGTGCCTTGCTGATGGCTGTGGCGTCATCGCCGGTACCGCGCAACTCTTCGCGAAGGCGTGCCAGGCAATCGGCGTCAGAGTGCAGCCAGTGCATCGCCCAGGACGTCGCGATGCTGGTCGTCTCATGTCCGGCGAAGAGCAGGGTCACCAGCTCGTCGCGAATGGCCTCGTCGGCCATCGCGCAGCCGTCAGGATACCTCGCTGCGATCAGCAGGCTCAGGATGTCCTCGCCCGGGTCTGCTCGGCGGCGTTCGATGTCCTCGTAGATCAGCGTGTCGACCCCGTCGCGTGCCTTCAGGAAGCGATCCCATGGTCCCAGGCCGGCGAGCTTCACCTGCGCAATTTTCGAGAAGAGCAACACCGGGTTCGCGCTCTTCGTCAGCGCCTCGATCGCGCTGCAATACGCCTCGATGCGAGCGCTCTTCTGCACGCCGAACACCACCTCAAGGATGACCTCCATGGTGATCCGCAGCGCCGCATCGATAGCGACAATCTCGTCGCCGCTCTTCCATTCGCGCGCCTGTCGCTCCGTCGCAGCGACGATGGCGTCAGTGTAGGCGCGCATGCGATCGCCGTGCAGCGGCGGCATCAGGATACCACGCTCATTGCGGTGTGCCGGACCGCTCAATTGAAAGATCGAGTAGCTGCCAAGAAGCCCCTTCGTCGTCTGCTCAGCGAAGGGCGCGTAGATCATCGGGTCGGCAGCGAAGATGCGGCGCACGTTCTCGGGGTCGCCGCTCACAACCACGTCGCCATTCAGCGCCTTGATGAGCACGGTCCGGCCGTAGCTCGCGCGGGTCTCACTGTAGAACTCGTAGGGCCTGCGAAGGACAGCGGCGGTTGTGCGAACGCGTCCGGTGCGGTGTCTGGGAATCTTCTGCATCGGGGCTCCGCTCGTCAGGACTGCCGGGCCGGCCGGTACAGTCAGTGAAGTATCAACTCAAATGGGAAGGGCTGGCCGCTGCCATAGGAGCCCACATAGATGTCCCATTGCCCGGCCTCGAAGGTCTCAAAGAGCGCCGGATTCAGGCCGTTGCTGTCGTCGTTGCAGAACACCTGTCCGCCCGGTCCGACCATCACCAGGACCGGATCCGACTGACTCTCGACGGTCACCTGTGCCTGCGTCGCGGTCCGCAGCGTCACCGTCATTGTCGGTGTGTCACCGATGAATCCGATGCAGTGATTACCGACCTGCGCAGCGTCTCGGAGGTAGCCGGGCGCCGGGATCTGATGCGCGCTGCGCCGTTCGCTTCCCGGGACCCAGGTGTGGCTGCCGACCCCTCCGTTGACGTCAACTTCGATGCGCAGAAGCTCAGCAAGCGCCGGCGCCGACATCGTCAAGAATGCACACAGAGCGATCACCTCAACAAAGCGAGCCTGCCGACCGCTGAACGCCGGCCTCGTGTGTTCACTCATGACGCACCCACTCGATCATCACGTCTCCGTCCGGTCGCATCCCCGGCTCACATGGTACCGCCGGTCTCAGTCGTACCGCACCTTGCGACTCTGCAGCCGCGCTACGCCTTCGGTCTCGACGAGCGCACCTTCGGCTCCACGCGAGAGCTCGGCGGCGTTTCCTTCGTCGGTGTCAATGTGCATCTCCAGCTTATACTTCGGTGAAACGCGGACCAGTACGTCGCCGAAGATAAGGTCTCGCCCGGTGCCTGTCACGGCAACCTCAACGACGTCGCGATCTCGGACGCCGAAGTGCTCTGCGTCATCCGGCGTCATGTGAATGTGACGCCATGCGCAGATCAGCCCTTCTTTCAGCTCCACCCTTCCGGCCGGGCCTTCGACGATGACACCGGGCGAGTTGGTGACGTCGCCGGACGCCCGTACCGGAGCGTCGACGCCCAGAGCAAACTCATCGGTGCGTGAGATCTCAATCTGATTCTTCGAGCGAATTGGTCCGAGGATTCGCACGCGATCAATCTCGTTGCGCGGTCCGATAATCTTTACGCGCTCTGCGGCAGCGTATTGTCCCGGCTGCGAGAGCGGCCGGTCCGGCGTCAGCTCGTGTCCCTCGCCGTAGAGCAGGTCGAGGGTCTCGCGAGTGACGTGCATGTGTCGCGCGGAGACAGCGACAGGGATGGTGCGTGGATTGCGCACACGATCGTCCTCATGCGCGATTCGACCCGCCGTGCGGGCGATCGCATGCTGTTCGTCAGTCGCTACGACCAGGAGGCGGCAGCGAGCGCCGCGCTCTGAGATCTCGAACACCGGGCTGTCGGCGCTGACTTTCGCGTCGCTGTTTGTGTCCTCGCAGAAGCGCGCGCCTAGAAAGTCCAGGCGGGACGCGACTCGGTGACGCATCAACGCCGAGTTTTCACCGATGCCCGCTGTAAACACGATGGCGTCGACGCCGCCCATCGCTGCGGTGTACGCGCCGATGTACTTTCGTACACGGTGAGCAAAGACCTGAATCGCGAGGCGGCACCCCTCATCGCCGTCTGCCGCTCGCGCTTCGATGTCCCGCAGGTCATTGCCTACGCCGGAAAGCCCGGAGAGGCCGGAGGAGCGATTGAGGAAGTTGTCGATATCGTCGAGCGTCCACTCCTCTGCGCGCGCCATGTGCAGCACCGCGCCGACGTCGATGTCGCCGCTACGCGTTCCCATCACCAGGCCTTCGAGGGGCGTCATCCCCATGCTGGTCTCGACCGAGCGGCCGTACTCGACGGCACACACACTGCACCCGTTGCCGAGGTGGCAGGTGATGATGCGCAGATCACGCAGGTCGGTGCCCATGAATTCCGCCGCGCGGTTGGCAACGTACTGGTGGCTGGTTCCATGAAACCCGTAGCGCCGCACCCCATGTTTGGTTGCGAGCTCGTTGTCGATTCCGTAGGTCCACGCGCGACGGGGAAGTGTGGCGTGGAACGCCGTATCAAAGACAGCGATGTGCAAGATGTCGGGGAGCAGCTTTCGTGCCGCCCGAATCCCCGCAGCATTCGCCGGATTATGCAGTGGCGCGAGCTCGCTCAACGCCTCAATCTCTGCGGCCACCTCGTCTGTGATTCGCGTCGGAGTCGTGAACTTTGTTCCGCCATGCACGACCCGGTGCCCGACCGCCTCGATCTCATCGCACCCGGAAATCAGCGCCGGCAGAGCGGCAGCCAAAGCGCTCTCATGTGTGGGATCGCAGGACACATTTTCGCCGTCCCCGATTCGCCACACCGCGTCATCGCTTCCCAGCCGCTCTACCCGCAGACGTGCCTGCACAACGCCGCTCGCATCATCGAGAACGGCCGCTTTGATGGAAGAAGACCCGCAATTTACAACCAGAACATTCATTGATTTGTCACCAGTGTTCGCCTCGCCTCGTCGACCACATCTTTCAGGGAACCTGCCGCGAAGGGCGAGTTGAGTCCGGCAGACTCTGTGAGTCCGCGAAAGGGGAGTGTGCCGCCGCGGTGGCATAGGGCGACGTACTCTTCGAGGGTCCCCTCGGGATCCTGCCGAGAGCGCAACCAGAACTGCAGGGCGCAGGCTGACGCGAGGGTGTAGTCGATGTAGTAGAAGGGCATCTCGAAGATGTGTGCCTGCACATGCCAGAAGCCACCGTCATTGAGGTGCGTCAGGTCGCCATAGTTTCGCCAGGGCAGGTACATCGCTTCGACGTCGCGCCACATCTGCCGACGCTCTTCGTTTGTGGCGTCCGGCCTGCTGTAGACCAGGTGCTGAAAGTGATCGACGGCGACGCCGTAGGGAAGGAAGCACAGTGAGTCCGTCAGGTGGTGTCGGCGGAACCGGTCCGCGTCATCGCCGAAGAACTTATCCATGTGTGGCCAGGTCAGATACTCCAGGCTCATCGAGTGGATTTCGCAGCTCTCGTATGTGGGCCACAGGTAGTCGTAGAGATCGACGTCGCGGCTGGACCAGACCTGGAAGGCGTGGCCCATTTCATGCGTAAACACGACGACGTCATGTTTGGTTCCGTTAAAGTTGGCGAAGATGTAGGGGACTTCGTAGGTGGGAATCGACATGCAGAACCCGCCGGCCGATTTGCCGTCACGCATCTTCAGGTCGAGCAGGTTTCGGTCCCGCATCATGCGGAAGAACTCGCCGATCTCGGGATGCAGGGCGTCGTACATCTCGGTGGCGCGGGCCACCATCCAATCATGATCGCCTGCGGGTGCCGGGTTTCCGCGCAGATCGAAGACCGGCTCGTCCCAGTACATGGTCTCTTCGATACCGAGCGCCTTCGCCTGCGACATACGAAGCTCTGACACGAATGGAACCACACATTCGCGCACCTCGTCGCGGAACTTTTCGACGTCTTCGCGGGTGTAGTCGACCCGGCTCATACGGTCGTATCCGAGCGCGACAAAGTCGTCGTATCCGAGCTTCTTCGCGATCCTGTTGCGGGTGCGCGTCATGTCGCCGTAGATACGATCGAAGTGTTCGCCGTGCTCGGCGAACCAGCCCCAGCGCGCTTTGTTTGCTTCGAGTCGCGTGTTTCGATCGGCGTCGACCACGTACTTCCGAATGGCTGTTTGACTCAGCGACTCACCGCGAAAGGGGATCTGTGCGCTGGCGTGCAGCTCGGCGAACTCTGCGCAGAGTTTGGATTCTTCGACGAGCTCGGCTTCGATCGAGGGATCGAAGGTGCGACCGTCTGCTTCCCACAGGGCAAAGGCTGTGTG
>JAUICO010000049.1 GCA_030427825.1 bacterium
CGCCGCTGCATGAGTTTCTCCCCGACTCCGACGAGCAGCTGGAGAAGCTTGGTGAGAAGCTGGATTGCAGCGCCCGCGAGATCCGGCGCATCACCGACTCCATCCGCGAGTCGAACCCGATGCTCGGCCACCGCGGATGCAGGCTTGGGGTCACGGCACCTCAGATCTACCAGATGCAGGTCGTCGCGATCTTTGAAGCAGCGGCTCGGCGACACGCGGCCGGTGGAGATGTGCAGGTCGAGATCCTGGTCCCCCTGGTCAGCGACCCCGCCGAGATGAAGGCGATCCGCGAGCTGATCGAGGCCGCATGGACACCTTTCGGCGAATCCGGCGCCCTGCCCGCCCTTCCGCCGATCGGAGCCATGATCGAGCTGCCGCGCGCGTGTCTGCTGGCAGGCGCGATTGCGAAGTACGCCGACTTCATCAGCTTCGGGACCAACGACCTGACGCAGACCGTGTTCGGGATCTCGCGGGACGACGCGTGGAGTTTTCTGGCCGCATACGTCGCCGACGGCGTGCTGGCGTCAAATCCCTTTCGCGTCCTCGACCGAAGCGGCGTCGGCGCGATGATGGAAATGGCCTGCAAACGGGCGCGGCACGTGCGTCCGGGCATCAAGATCGGCATCTGCGGCGAACACGCCGGCGAACCTACCAGCATCGCCTGGCTGCAGCGGGGAATCGTTGACTACGTATCTTGCAGCCCATACCGGGTCCCGATCGCGCGCCTGGCGGCTGCCAGAGCCGCGATTGATGACGAAGCACACGGAGTAACGGGACATTGATTTCACCGCTGCCAGCTGGCGCCACCGCGCGCCGACGCGCCAGTCGACTCCTGCGTTCCGCGTTCGCGCTCGCTGCTGTCGTGCTGGCTGCAGGTGCGTGCAATCTCTACGACGGCGACCTGCCGCCGCAGGACGAGCTCAACTACCCCACCTCGCTCATCGTACACCCCGACGGGCGCTACCTCTACGTCATCAGCAGCAACTTTGAAGGCATATATCGGGACGATCTCGGCGGCACGCTGTCGATCATCGACCTGGAGACGCGCGAGCTGTTGAGCGACCGCACCCTCTGCCTGCCAAGCTATGGCGACTCCCTGGTCTTCGGCCCCTCGAACTACGGCGACCCGTCGAGCCCTGTCCGTCTATTCGGCGTTACACGCGCCGACGACGGAGCCTTCTCATTGACCCTCAGTCAGGACGGCAGTGTCGCCCAGTGCGGAAACATCGGGACCCTGGACACCGGTTCGGGCGCCTTCGAAGGCGTCTCCACCTGTGTGAACGACGTCGCAGACCTTGAAGGCGTATCGCGCAGAGAACGGCGGCTGCCCTGCGTGATCGACGAGCTGCTCGGTGATCCCGCAACCAGCGCGATGCTGCCTGCGGGCGACGACGACGCTCACGAAGTGCAGGTCGTCGGCGGCCTCTCGGGCGGCATCCTTCCGCTGAACTGGCGCAACGGCCAAATCGACGATGACGAAGTTCCGGACCCGCGCTTTCTGGTCAATGGAACCATCGCGATGGAGACACACCCTCTGACAGGGGACATCTATGTCGGCGGCCGCTTCTCCAGCTTTGTCTCTGCGGTGCGCGCGGTCCGCAACGGCGACGAGGGTGGCAATGACCCGGACATCGACGGCGACGACGCCGGGGCGATTCGCGCGATGTATTCGGTCGGCGGCGTCCGGATACCACTGCCCTCAAACGGCATCTCGGGCACGCAGCGCGCCGAGATACGAGACCTCAAGTTCAGCGCGGACGGCTCGCGCCTCTACATCACCTCGAACAACCCGGACTCGCTGGCGGTTGCAGATGTTTCGTTGAACGCCGACGGCGAGGCGCGAAACACCTTCCTGCGACGCTTTGACATCGACGGTGACCCCACCGCCATGTTTGTATCTGAGCTCAGCGGTCGAGCGCTGATCTACATCGCCGTCTACCAGGACTCTGAGATACGCGTCGTGGACGCAGAATCCGGAGAGCGGATAGACACCATCGATGTCGGCGCCACGCCCTGGGCGATGGTCGCGGACCCGGTACGGCCTTTGATTTATGTGTCCCTGTTCAGCTCGGATGCGATCGGCGTCATCGACATTGACCCACTCAGCCCCACCAGGCACCGCCTCGTAGGAACAATCCACTGATGCGACGTCCTGCCTGTTACGCCGTGCTGCTTCTGTGCAGCGCCCTCTTCTTCATCGGCTGTCGAAAGACCGGCTCGTCTGTGGTCGCAGCGTTGGACTCGCCCCGTGACCTTGCGGACGCAAGCTTCTGCATCGCGAACGACGCCGGCACGTGGATATTCGTGTCTCCGGACGACGATCGCTGTCCGTATGACGACGCGGCCTACGATCCGGAGATTCGATACGAAGAGGACCCCAACAGGGATGAGGGCCGACAGAGTGTCGCGCGGACCGTGGTCAATGCGACAGCGATCGCCAACAGCGGCAATGATCAGGTCGTCACGATCGGGCTGAACTACCAGTCCGTACGTACCCTCGACACGCTGCGTTACGACGACGACTGCATCGCCCGCGACTTCGATGGCATCAGCGGCAACAGCTGCTTCAACGAAGACCTGAACACGCCGCGAGCCCACGACTACGATCTGACGATTCCCGGTGTCGATGGCATCATGGTCGGCGAGGAACCCTCTCAGATTGAAGCCACCTCGACTCCGGGCGTCCTTGTCATCGCGACCGATGTACCGCCCACACTGAGCGCGGTGGACATCATCGGCGGCGAACTGCTCACGGGCGGAGCAGCGACCGGGCTGCCCATCGCTGCGCTTGAGGTGCTCCCCGAGCTCGGCGCGGACGGAAACGATCTGCTTGTGGTGGCCCATGCGGCCGCACAACGCGTCGACGTGTACAGCTTCGCGACGGATTGCGGCGGCGAAGCCCGGGAGAATCGAAGGGACTGCGACCTGAGCGCCGTATTCAGCGAGTCTCCCGTGGATTCATTCTCTGTGCCGGGTCGCCCGCGCTTTCTTGAGAGCAGCGCGCGTGGTGACCTCTTTATCGTCATGGACGACGTCCGCTATGCGCTTCGCGTCGGTATCGCAGGCGACGCCGCTGCTGACGGGTCATGCCCGCCGGACGCGCCGTGTGCACTTGCTGTCGCGCCGCCCTGCATGGACGGGCTCGACAACGACGGCGACGGCGCCATCGATAGCGACGATTTACAGTGCTTTCGCTCCGGCGATTCCGAAACGCGGGACACCTGCGCCGACTCTATCGACAACGACGGCGACGGCAACGTGGATGCCGAGGACGAAGATTGCGACGGCGGCGGACCCGAAGACGCGGACGCAACGCTGACCCTCTACGGCTGCAGCAACGGAGTCGATGATGACGGCGACGGCGCCATCGACGCTGCCGACGATGACTGCGCCGCATCGCACGACAACTCCGAGTTCTCCGGCGACCCCTTTGAAGTCGATACCTGCATGGATGAGCGGGACAACGACCTTGACGGACTCACCGACGAAGAAGACCCGGACTGCGCCGAGCGGGGCGTCGAGTTCTCCGCCGGCGCACCGTCTGACGAAGAAGTTGTGCGGGACCCGATCACCTACGTCGCGCCGGCCTTCTCATTGGGACCGATGGCCCTCACCCCAGAAGGCGACATTCTCGCGATAAGCGACCGTGTAAACGGCGAGGTTGTCCTCATCTGTGTGGATCCGGGTGCCTATGATGCGGGAGATAGCGCGGCCTATCCCTGTCAGCAGGAAAACACGCACATCCCCCCGGGAGATGGATACCGCTTTCAGAGTGCCGACCTCTGGGGTGTTCGCATCGGCAACTCTGTCTCAAACAACTTCATCACGGCGCTGACCGCGAGCTCAGGCGTCAATTACTACGACACGACAAATGGCGAAGATGTCCAGGTGACACGCCGACGCGTGGGCGCAGTTACCAGCAGCGGCAACATCGCGTGGGTCGACCTCGACGCCAACTGGCACACCGACGCCGGCAACGGCGCCGACGCGACGGACCAGTACATCGGGCTCTTTCGTCGCGGCGACCGCTCAGACTCGCAGACCGAAGTACGCAACATCAACACACGCGAGCCCAGCGGGTTCCTGCTGACGCCACCCTCGGCAGCGGTTATCGAATGCTCGCGAAGCACCGTAGGGGCCGATCCGCTACGGGTCGCGCTCAGCTGCGTACCCGGGATCGGCGACCCGCTTTACCCCTGCGAGTTTGACTACGAGCTGACGTCGCTCGCCGGCGAAGCTATCGATGCCGGTACGTTGACCAGCGACAGCGACGGCAACGCGACCTACCGATGGGACAACAACGGCGACCCGGGCTCTATTGCCGCCGGCGGATACCTCTTCTCTGTTCGCGAAAGTCGCACGCAGCGAGGCACCGCAAGCTACGAAGTCGCGGACTGCCTGATGTATCGCAACGGAGCGGCGGCCGCCGGCTGCGGCAACGGCTCCATATCCGGCAGCGAAGAGTGCGATGACGGCAACACAGCAAGTGGTGATGGCTGCAGCTCTTCGTGCCGCGTCGAAGCGACCTGGACCTGCTCCGGCGCCTCCCGATCCCTGTGCACACACGCGGACACCGACAATGACGGTGTCGACGACATCGACGAGCTCAGAGCCGGTACCGACCCCGATACGCCACAGGCGGCCGCGGCAGAGACCTGGGATGGGTTCTTCCCCACCTTTCGCGCCATCGTGGACACCGAAGGCCCCACCTTCTTTGAAGACAACATCGATGACCTGGACGAGTCGCGCTTCGTTACGCTGCCGACAGAGCTCAGGCTCTGCCTCGACGACCCGGACAACAGCTCTGACCTTTGTGTGCCTGAGCCCGCTGAGGCGAACGGTCCTTTCGAGTACAGCGAGACACCCGTGGCGATTCCCGTCGACGACCGCGTCCCGACCGACCTCTGGGAGATCGAATGGGAAGGCTCGCTGTTGATCGACCTGGATGTCGACGAGTGGACGGAGCGCCGCAGCGACGGCGCCTTTACCGGCGACGACGGTTGGCTTCAGATTCTCGGTCAGGACCCGTGCAATCGCGATGGCGTCGACAGCGACTTCCTCTGTGAGCACCGCTACGGCTGGGCCCAGTGCGACTCTCTCGAAGACTTCTGCGATGCCGGTGTCGACCTCTGCCTCGACGAGGACACCTTCTGCGGCCTGTGCCCCGGCGCCTGCTCGCTCGCGCCGGTGACCTGCGAGGTCGGTGTGCTTCCCGGGGACATCCTGCTGATTCCGCGCCTCGGCTCCCTCGATTTCTGTGAAGGCAACGACGACAAGCTCTGCCTGCCTGACCGCAGCGACACGCCCTCAGCACAGCAGTGCGAGACCTTTTACCGAGCGACCGGCGAAGTGAACGATTCGACCGTGGTTCGTGGCGCTGAGTATCGGATTGTCGAAGTGCAGAACACGCGCATTCGCGTCGAACCCATCGAGTACGACGATACGACGACCTTCAACGCGCCGCAGCAGCTGCCCGACCCGGCCTGCTTCCCGGGCACCGTTGAGTTCGAGATCATCGCCGCGGATTCCTGGATCTTGAAGGGGCGCCAGGTGGCTTCGAATGAATCGCCTTACGATGACGTGGGCGAGAGCTGCCAGCTCAATCGAGCAGACGGTCCCAGCGCGGGCTCGTCGCGCCCGCTCGCGAACACACGATGGCAGGGGAACGCGGGGCTCAGCTTCTACATAGAGCCCGGCACCTACCTCAATTCCTGTGCCCCCGAAGACAGCGAATGCCGTCACTACATGCGCGGATTCCGGCTCGGGTACACAACAGTGTCCGGCTTCTCGATTCTGTCACTCATTACGCCGGGACCGGCCACAACTTCGGGCGAGATCATCTACGATGAGATCAACGCCAGACCTGTGGGCGTCTTCGGCGACGAAGGATTCAGCCGAGTCAGCCTGATCAACATGCGCCGCGTGGAGCAACTGAACGATGGCCTCCTTCAGTGAACGCCTGATCGTCTGCCTTCTCCTGGCAATGCTTGCCGGCAACGGCTGCAAATCGACCGAGGAGGTCGCGTCCGGCATCCGCGGCGTCGCACCGGTCCCGGGCGCCACTTTTCCCGAAGCAACGAACGAGCAGGAGACGCTCTACGAGCAGGCCCTGGCAATGTGGCCACGCGGCGACACGGCAGAACTGCGGCAGCTGCTGCAAACTATCGAGAACTCGGAGCCCGGGAGCCAGACGCGCGCCAACGCCATCATCCTGCACGCAGAGCTCGAACGCCGCGACGGTGAATACCGCAACGCGCTGGCGCGGCTCGAGCGCCTGCAACGGCGGTCCCCGGCGATGGGTCAGCTCTCGTTCTCGCTCGGTGGTCTGTACCAACACGCCAATCGACCGATGGCCGCAGAAGAGGCGTTTCGCGACGCGTTTCGTGAGACGCCCTCCCTGCTCCGCGCCTACGTGGCCCTGGGCGCGCTGCTCGAAGAGAACGGACGCGAGGACGACGCGTACCAGGTCATGATCGCCTACGAACGCCAGATTCAGGCGTTGGGGCGTAAGGCGACCGGCGACCTCCCGATTCGGGACAAGCTCGCCGCAATCGACGCGATGCGGCTCGGTGTTCCGGACCCACGTGTAAGTCGCAACCTCGTGCGAGCCCTCCGAGACGACGCGTGGTCTGTGCAGCGGGCAGCCCTGGACGCCCTCGCCGAGGTGGGCACAACGAACGCGCTGGGAGCACTGGAGAGCTTCGCCGAGGATTCGGGCAACGCGACGTTGGCCCGGCGCGCCGCAGAAGTCGCGAACATCGTTCGACAGCAATAAGCTGCGGCGGCGGCTTCAGTCGGCGGCGGCTTCAGGCTCCGACACCGGCAGGCGCACGACGAACGTCGTGCCGACACCGGTTTCAGATTCAAAGTCGATGGTGCCGCGGTGCTCCTCGACCAGCTTCTTGACAATAGCGAGCCCAAGGCCGGTGCCGGTCGCCTTGCCCGAGCTCACGAAGGCGTCGTAGAGGCGCGGGCGAATGTGCTCGGGAATCCCGCAGCCGGTGTCCCGGCAGGTCAGGACGAGGGTCTCGCCTTCTCGTTGAATATCGACCGTGTAGGTACCGCCATCGGTCATAGCTTCGCGGGCATTGCGAGCCAGGTTGTGAACGATGCGCCGTACCTTGCCCTCATCGAGGTACGCGCTGCCGCTGACATCACCGCGCACGATGACCGCAATATTCGACTCGCGAAACTCAAGCTCCAGCGCCTCTCGCATGTCGGCGACCATCAATTGGAGGTCGACGGCGCGGGCCAGCAGATTGGTCTCGCCACGCGCGTAGGAAAGCACCTCGCGGGTCATGTCTGTCGCGGCTTCAAGCTGGCGGCGGACGCGCCCGCCCCACTGCGCGCGCTTGTCTGCGTCGTCGGCGCGCTCCATCAACTGCACGTAGCCCGAGGCGATGGTGAGCGGCCCCCGCAGGTCGTGCACGATGCCGTTCAGCATGCTTCCGATGGCAGCGATGCGCTCCTGGCGTGCGCGCTGGTCGCGGTTCAGAGCCGCAGAAATCGCGGTGCTGACCTGACCGGCGATCAGGGTGAGCAGTTTGACGTCTTCATCGACGAAGCCGCGATGCGCCCCGGTCTCATCGAAAAGGTGTCGGTTGAGAAGCTCAATTCCGCCCAGGACTCTGTCGTCGACAATGAGCGGTGCAGTGAGGTGTGCGATGGGCTCCAGCTGCAGTCGGCGAAAGAGCGCATCGTCCATCTCGCTGTCCTCAGCGAGGGTGGCGATGGCTTCGCGCTCCCGAGTCGATTGCGCCAGCTGCCCGCCGCCGGGACGCTCAAAGGCGCGAAATACGTTGCGCCCGCCTCTGAGATAGACCCACGAGCGCGGGGTTCCGTCGTCGACGGTCACGATGCACGCGCGCGAGGGGATGAGAGACGCGGCGGAGCGCGAGATCGTCTCGATCTCGTGCTCGAGTGCCTCAGCCGCGTTGATGCTGCGCTGCAACTCATAGAGGGTATCGAGGTAACGAACCCGCTCCTGGAGACGCTCCTCGGTCTCCCGCAGCTCCAGGTTCACATCGATGGCTTCCAGGTACATCTGGAAGTTCTCAATGAAGATGCCGGCGGTGGCAGCGAGCGAGCTGAGGCGTTGTTCGTCGCCGACCGTGAAGTAACCGCTGTCCCGGTTGATTACCTGCACAACCCCAAGGATGCGTCCTCGGCGGGTACGTACCGGCTGGCAGAGCACGCTGCGGGTCTCGACCTCGTGCTCAGAATCGAAACGCTCGGCGAAGCGCGGATCGCGGCGCGCGTCCTTCACATTGACGGACTTTCCGGTGCTCGCGACCCAGCCTGCGATGCCCTCGCCTACGCGAAGGCGAATCTCGCGGGTGACGTTGTTCGTGAGGGTGCGGCTCCAGATGTGTTCCCCATCCTCCTCGAGCAGGAAGAGCGTCGCGCGCTCAGAAGCCATCAGCAGGCGGATGCGGTCCATCACAAATGCGAGCAGTTCGTCCTGCGACACGCTTCCTGTCAGGGCCGTCCCGATCTCCTGAAGCCAGACGGCGCGGTCTTCTGCGTGAGCAAGCTCCCGTTCCAGATCCGCGACGCGTTCACGCAGGGACTCGAGCTCGGAGGCGTCATGCCCGGCATCCACATGAGCGGCCGCCGCGGACACAGCGATCGGTCCCTCAGTCGTGAGGCCCTCAGCAGCACTCTGTCCGATCACCCCTGGCACATCGCACTCCCCGTCCATAGACGCAAAGATACCGGTCCGGGCAGCGTGCGTCTACGATAGTCCGCGCCGACGGCCGATGGTCGGCGGCGCCATGTAGGGCCTGCGCAGGACGCCGGCTACGCCATCGCAGGAGAGACGCTGACATTGGATGTAGTTGCCGTAAGTGGAGCGAGCGGGCTGGTCGGCAGCCGCCTTTGCGGGCACCTGGAGTCGCTGGGTGTTCGGGTTGTGCGCCTCGTGAGGCGACCTCCTCAGAACGAGGACGAGCTGCAATGGAGCCCGGGGCAGCCGCTGTCACCGTCGCTGCTTGAGCCCATGGACGCTGTCGTACACCTCGCCGGAGCCGGCGTCGCGGACAAGCGGTGGACCCGGGCTCGACGCGAGATCATCTTGTCCAGCCGCGTCGACGGGACACGAAGCATCGCAGAGGCAATCGCCGGCTCTGAGACGCCCCCAGTTCTCGTGTCTGCCTCTGCCATTGGGATTTACGGCGACCGTGGCGACGAGCGACTCGGCGAAGAGTCGGCGTCGGGCGATGGCTTTCTCGCCGAGGTATGCAGGGCCTGGGAGGACGCCGCAGAACCGGCGAGGCGGGCGGGCGCACGCGTCGTGCATGCCCGCTTCGGGATCGTGCTGCATCCTGCCGGAGGCGCGCTCAAGAAGATGCTGCTCCCATTTCGTGCGGGCGTTGGCGGGCGACTCGGCAACGGCCGGCAATACATGAGCTGGGTCTCTCTGGACGACGCCGTCCGAGCGCTCGTCTTCGCGCTCGACAGTCCCGGAATCGAGGGCCCGATGAACGTTGTGTCGCCCAATCCTGAGTCGAACCGCGACTTCACCCGCATGCTCGGCGGTGTATTGGGTCGTCCGACGCTAATTCCGGCGCCGGCCGCGGCGTTGCGCGCGACATTCGGGGAAATGGCGGACGAGACGATGCTCGCCGGCGCGAAGGTTATGCCGGACGCCCTTCTCGCCGCGGGATTCTGCTTCGATCATCCGCAACTTGACGGCGCCCTGCGCGCGATGCTCGCCGACTGACGCTTGACAGCGCTCCCGCGAGGTCGAGTTTTGCGAGCACACCCTTCTCAGGAACCTGATGCGACAACAGCCCATGTTTGCGTTTCCGCCGCTGACGCCGATGGTCAAGCGGCTGCTCATCGCACTGAGCGTCATTTTCGTTGTCCAGGTGGTGGTCGGCGCCGCCGTCGGGTTCCGGAGCCACACCTGGCTGCAGATCAACCGGCCGGTGTTTCTGTACACACCGGCCTTTCTTGACGGCTTTGTCTGGCAGCCGCTGACCTACATGTGGCTGCACTCGGTTCAGGGCTTCGGCCACCTGTTCTCGAACCTGATCGTGCTGTACTTCTTCGGTACCGGCGTCGAGCGTCGCCTGGGCAGCCGCCGCTTTCTGACGCTGTATCTCGCCGCCGGGGTCATCGGCGGTCTGACAGTCATCGTCGCCGACCTGCTGCTGCCCTTGTTTACGGGCTGGTACGTGGTGCCGACGGTGGGCGCCTCGGGCGCCGTCGCCGGCGTGATGGCAGCGCTCTGCTGGATGCACCGCGACGAAGATCTGAACCTCATCCTCTTCCGGCTCAAAGGATGGCACCTGTTGCTGGTGATCATCGCCTTCGACATCCTGAGCGCGCTGATGGGGCGCGGCGTCAGCATCGCCGCTCACTTCGGAGGCCTCGCTACCGGGGTCGCCTGGATGAGCTTCAAGAAGGGACCGCCGGACCCCTGGCAGACCTTCCGGCTGTGGCGGGCACGGCGGAAGATGCGGGCGATCAGCGGGGGGCGCGACGAGCGGACCTTTCTGCACTGAGTGACCGCGTCGCGCGTGGACTGCGCCCCACTGATCACGGGCGAAGATCGCCCCGCGTTCCCTTGACGGACTGCGCCCCTGTGATAGGCCCGCGCGGCACTCATTCACAGCGCACGAGGCCTGCCGCCGAGTCGGCCGCAGCCCGTCCGCCACTTCGCGCCGGAGAGCTCATGATTCGCGTCGCCATTAACGGATTCGGCCGCATCGGCCGTGCTATCGCCCGCATCGCTTCCCAACGAGATGATGTCGAGATTTTCGCAGTCAACGACCTGACGGACGTCAACACCCTCGCACACCTCTTCAAGAACGACTCGGTGCACGGGCGCTTCGACGGCACGGTGGAAGTTCGCGACGGCAACCTGGTGATCAACGGCGACGTGATGAACGTCACCGCAGAGCCCGACCCGGCGAAGCTGCCCTGGGCCGAGCACAACATCGACGTCGTCGTCGAGTGCACCGGATTCTTCCGTAAGCGCGAAGACGCCGCCAAGCACATCGCTGCCGGCGCCCGCAAGGTCATCGTGTCGGCTCCCGGCAAGGGCGTGGACGCTACCATCGTCCTCGGTGTCAACGACGGCACCCTGACGGGCAAAGAAGAAGTCATCTCGTGCGGCTCATGCACGACGAACTGCCTCGCACCCCTGGCGAAGGTGCTCAACGACAGTGTTGGCATCAAGCGTGGAACGATGACCACCATCCATGCGTACACGTCAGATCAGCGCATTCTCGACGCGCCGCACAGCGACCTGCGGCGCGCACGAGCTGCCGCGCTCTCGATGATCCCGACGTCGACCGGTGCTGCAGTCGCAGTGGCCCAGGTCCTGCCGGAGCTCAAAGGGAAGCTCGACGGCATGGCGATTCGCGTCCCGACGCCGAACGTGTCCCTCGTCGACCTCACCTTTGAGGCGAACCGCGACACCAGCGTTGAAGAGATCAAGGCACTGGTGAAGACCGCAGCCGACGGGCCGCTCAAGGGCATCCTTGCCTACGAGTCCGCGCCGCTGGTCAGCATCGACATGAACGGAAACCCGCACTCCTCCATCTTCGACGCTGAGTTGACGATGGTGCAGGACGGAAACTTCGTGAAGGTGCTGAGCTGGTACGACAACGAGAACGGCTTCTCGAACCGCATGGTCGAGCTGGCTGCGCTCTTCGGCAGCCGCTGAACGACGGGCGCGCCGCCGCGCCCTCTCGACATCGACAATCGCTGGGACTCTACATGCGCCGCAGAGCGGCTGACTCTCGTGTGAGCACGTCATGGAACTGACCGGAATTCGATACCTCGGAGACCTCGATGTCGCCAATCGCACGGTGTTCGTGCGAGTCGACTTCAATGTACCGCTGACCGATGGCGAAGTTGGCGACGACGCGAGAATTCGCGGGGCGCTGGCGACCATTGAGGCCCTCCGCGAGGCCGGCGCTCGGCTGGTCCTTGCAAGCCACCTCGGCCGCCCCCGAGGCAAGCGCGTCGAAGAGCTCTCGATGGTGCCCGTGGGCGCGAGACTCGCCGAGCTGATCGACCATGACGTAGTGGTGCCGGACGACTGCGTTGGCGACGGCGTCGAGAAGGTCGTCTCCGACCTCGGAGCCGGCGACGTCGCCCTGCTCGAGAATCTGCGCTTTCACGAGGCCGAAAGAGCGGCCGATGCGCTCTTCGCCGGGCAGCTTGCCGCGCTCGCTGACGTCTATGTGAACGACGCCTTTGGGACCTGCCACCGGGCGCACGCGTCGACCTACACGATGGTGCAGCACTTTCCCCACAGTCGCAGGGCGGCCGGCAACCTGGTGCAGCGCGAGCTGCAGTTCTTCGGCGAGCTGCTTACCAGGCCCGCCCGTCCCTTCGTCGGGATACTCGGCGGCGCGAAGGTGTCGGACAAGATCAAGGTCATCGAGAACCTGCTCGGTCGCCTGGATACGCTGCTTATCGGCGGCGCTATGGCCTACACCTTCCTCGCTGCGCAGGGCGTAGCAACCGGCGACAGCCTGGTCGAAGCCGACAAAGTCGACCTGGCCCGGACGCTCCTGGAATCTGCGGCCAACCGAAACACAGAGATCCTGTTACCGGTGGATCACGCAGTCGCACCCGACTTCACAAGCTCTGAGCGCAGCGTCACAAGCGGGACGACGATCGACCGTGGTACAATGGCGCTCGACATCGGCCCCCGAACCATCAACCTCTTTGAAGAGAAGGTTCGCGGAGCGGGAACGATCATCTGGAACGGACCGCTCGGACTCTTCGAGCGCGAGCCTTTCCACCAGGGCACTTTCGCGCTGGCGAACGCCGTCGCGGACTCTGATGCCGTCAGCGTCATCGGCGGTGGCGACAGCGCTGCGGCCGTGAAAGCGGCCGGACGCGCAGGCGATGTATCCCACGTATCGACCGGCGGCGGCGCCAGCCTCGAGTTCCTCGAGGGTCGCGATCTGCCGGGCATCGCGGCACTTCGTTCGGGACACAAGTTCTCAGAATAAGCCTTAGAACAATTCACCCAACCCACTGCCGGAGAAGCAGAATGACTCGTCGCCCATGGATCGTAGGTAACTGGAAGATGAACCTGATGCGCGGCGAAGCAATCACGCTCGCCCGCGAGGTCGCCGCTATCGCCCGGGACGTTGAAGGCCGGGTCGATGTCGGCATCGCCCCACCAGCGATCTGGCTTGACCCCTGCGTAGGTGCCGCCGACGGTACGCCGCTGGCGGTGTACGGCCAGAATTGCTCGACGGCCGAAAAGGGAGCGTTCACGGGCGACATCTCCGCGTCGATGTATCGTGACGCGGGGGCTGTGGGCACCCTTGTGGGTCACTCCGAGCGCCGCCATGTATTTGGCGAGACCGACGAACAGACCGCGACCAAGGTACAGCGGGCGCTTGAGCTGGGACTCGACGTGATACTCTGTGTAGGCGAGCTTCTCGACGAGCGGCGCAGCGGCGCCACCTTCGAGGTCGTGGAGCGGCAGCTTCGCGTCGCACTCGAAGGCATCGACCTTTCGCGCATTACGATCGCATACGAGCCGGTTTGGGCAATTGGCACCGGTGAGGTCGCGACGCCGGAGCAGGCGCAGGAAGTGCACTCGCAGATTCGCGCCTGGGTACGCGAGAACTATGGCGACTCCGACGCTGACAGCATCCGCATCCAGTACGGCGGCTCAGCGAAGCCCGGAAACGCAGCCGGACTGCTGGCCGGCCCCGACGTCGACGGGTTGCTGGTGGGTGGTGCGGCCCTCACCGCCGCGGACTTCGGGGCCATCATCTCAGCCGCAGCAGGCTGATCGCTGCGAGACTGCCGTGACCCGGCGAGGGCCGGCATCGCGAGTACGCGACGAGCATCGGATCGGCCTCACCTGAATCCCGCGGCGGGGCTTCTGCGGGCGGCCGCTGCCGCTTGCGTCGCGACCCGATCGCAGCATTGTTCCCTTGCTTCGCCCTGGCACGCGGTCTATGGTCCCGCGCCTTCACGCCCCGGCATTTCGTCAGCAGCGGGCGTTTCGACGAAAAAAAAGCGATATGAAAGCTGCACTCTATCTTCTGTACATCATCAACTGCTTCTTCCTGATCCTCGTCGTCCTCCTGCAGGCCGGCAAAGGGGACGGTCTCGCCGGACTCGGTGGGGGCGGCGGTTCTGCCGCTGTCTTTGGCGCACGCGGCGCCTCGACCCTGCTTCAGAAGCTGACGGTCGGCTCTGCCGGCGCGTTCATGACGCTGAGTATCGTTCTCGCGATTATCACTTCCGGCACCGGCATCGCCGAATCCGGTTCCTACGATACGGAAGAACCGGCCGTGAGTGCACCGGTCGAGGGCTCATCAGGGGGCGGTGCAGCGACAACGCCACCACCGCCGGCCGCCGAGCAGACGCCGCCGGCGGCCGAAGCCGAGATCCCGGCAGAGCCGACACCCGCGGCCCCCGCAGCAGAGGCACCGGCTGTACCGACGCCCGCAGCGCCCCCCGCTGAGGCGCCGGCTGAGGGTGCGCCGGAAGAAGGTGGCGGAGAGTAGTCTTTTCTTGACCGCTGTGAGCCCGAAAGTTAAGGCTCCGCGCCCGGTTTAGGACCGTACCTCGCGAGGGTGGTGGAACTGGTAGACACGCCAGACTAAGGATCTGGTGGCCGCAAGGCTGTGGGGGTTCGACTCCCCCCTCTCGCACTGAAAAGCGCACCTACAATCAACGGGTTCGGGCCCTGCCCGAAACAAGCGCGCAACCCCGGCACAAGCCGGGGTTTTTCGTTCAACAAGCGCGACCGCGAACCGGCGGTCACATGAGGTAGCCGCCATGCTCGACCTACGCTTTGTGCTGCAGAATCTGGACCTTGTTCGCGAGCGCACTGCGGCTCGTCGAACAGACTTCAACTTCGACGCCGTCGTCGCCCTGGCGGAGCAGCGACGGGAGGCGATCTATGCCTTCGAAACAACGCGTGCCGAACAGAAGAAGTCCAGCGGTGCGATGAAGTCGCTGAAGCCCGGCTCCGACGCGTTCAACGAGATGCGGGCGACGCTCAAGGAGATGTCCAACCGCGCGAGCGTCCTGGACGAAGACCGAAAGCGAATCGACGCCGAGATTTCGGAGCTGCTTCTGCACCTGCCGAACCTGCTGCAGGAAGCCGTGCCCGTGGGAGCGAGTGAGGACGACAACGTCGTCGTCGCCACGGTGGGCAGCGCCGGCAGCTACGAGTTTCCGGTGCTCGATCACGTCGACATCGGCGAGGGCCTGGGCATCTTCAACTTCGAAGCTGCCGCCAAGGTCTCCGGCGCCCGTTTTGTGTTCCTGTGTGGAGCCGGCGCTCGTCTGGAGCGGGCGCTCATCAACTTCATGCTCGACATCCATACGCGTGAGCACGGCTACGAGGAGATGTGGACGCCCTTCATCGTCTCCCGCGAGGCGATGACCGGGACGGGCCAGCTGCCGAAGTTCGAAGAGGACGCCTTTCGCACCGATTCGGATCACTTTCTGATCCCGACGGGGGAAGTTCCGCTGACCAATTTCTTTCGTGACGAGCTCATGGAGTCTCTGGACGCGACGGTGCGGGTCTGCGGCTTTACGCCCTGCTTTCGCTCCGAGGCGGGCAGCCACGGACGCGACACGCGCGGTCTGATTCGGCAGCACCAGTTCGATAAGGTGGAGCTCGTGAAGGTCTGCCGCCCCGAAAACAGCAACGACGAGCATGACGCCCTGACAGCGGACGCGTGCAGCATCCTGGACCGCCTTGAGCTGCCCTACCGAAAGATGGAGCTCTGTTCGGCGGACGTCGGCTTTGGCGCGGCGCGTTGCTTTGATCTTGAGGTGTGGCTGCCCTCACAGGAGACCTATCGTGAGATCAGCTCCTGCTCGAATTTCGAATCGTTTCAGTCACGCCGGGCGGGCATTCGGTTCCGCGATGAAGACGGTCGGCCGCAGTTTGCGCACACGATCAACGGCAGCGGACTCGCCGTGGGCCGTACGATGGTGGCGCTGCTGGAGAACTTTCAGGAAGCTGACGGCAGCGTGACGATCCCCGACGCGCTGCGGCCATGGTTTGGCGCAGATCGCATCACCCGTCGTTCGTGAGATTGGCGTGGGTGAATCGGGCTGATTTCGGCGCCTTGTCGCTTGCATTCGGAAGATGCCGCGTGCTAGATGCCGCTTCCCTCAATTTGGGGGAGTGGCCGAGTGGTTTAAGGCGGCGGTCTTGAAAACCGTTGTACGAAAGTACCGGGGGTTCGAATCCCTCCTCCTCCGCTCGGAACGCTGTAACGGTTCTTTGAAAACACGGAAGAACGACGCCTATTTCCCCTCCTGGCGAGACGCTCTGCGTCGACCTGATGAGGGGTTGGAGTGGTGGCCGAGTGGCTGAAGGCGCGCGCTTGCTAAGCGTGTGAACGTTAATAGCGTTCCGAGGGTTCGAATCCCTCCCACTCCGCTGGCGGCATTGCCGCCTTCATGAGACGCATCGCGCCGCCGCATGAGATTGATATTTTGCACCCGTAGCTCAACTGGATAGAGCACCGGTCTACGGAACCGGAGGTTTCAGGTTCGAATCCTGACGGGTGCGCTGAACGAAGGCCCGATTGCGCATCGAAATCGCATACCGATTACCCCGCACGCCGAGTGGTCAACATTGACGGACTCCCCGCATCCTACAGACGCCCAGGGCAGCGAAGCAGACGAGGCCATGATGCGCCTCGCGCTTTCAGAGGCAAAGCTGGCGGCCGCGCACGGAGACGTTCCTGTAGGAGCGGTAGTCACCGTTGGTGGCCGGGTGGTGGCACGAGGCCACAATCGACGCGTCATTGACGCAGACCCGCTGGCGCACGCCGAGGTTGTTGCGGTTCGCAATGCGGCCGCTGCGCTGGACAACTGGCGCCTTGATGATGCCACCCTCTTTGTCACGCTTGAGCCCTGCGTCATGTGCGCGGGGACGCTGGTGCAGACGCGGGTCGGGCGCCTGGTATACGGCGCCACCGACACGAAGGCCGGCGCAGTTCGCTCGCTGTATCAGCTCTGCGACGACCCCAGGTCGACACACAGGTTGGCGGTAACGAGCGGTGTACTGGCCGACGAGGCCGCAGAATTACTGACGACGTTCTTCCGTCAACATCGCGGGTCGTGATGTTATGGGAGGGGTGGCCGAGTGGTTGAAGGCGCTTGATTCGAAATCAAGTGTACGTTCACGCGTACCGTGGGTTCGAATCCCACCCTCTCCGCTTTGAATCAGGTGCGAATCTTCGTTTCCTGATGTGCTGTTCTTGCGACAATCCTCTGTCGTTCTTCTATTGTACCGTCTGACCCGAAGTTAAGGAGAGGTGGCCGAGTGGTTGAAGGCGCTCGCCTGGAACGCGAGTATACGTTCACGCGTATCGTGGGTTCGAATCCCACCCTCTCCGCTCGCACATAACCGGCAACGCATTTTGTCGGACTTCGCGACGCACGACTGTGAATCCGCCAGGCCCGGGAGGGAGCAACGGTAGCGGTACGGCGTGTGCGGAGTCCGGCACCCTTTTTGCGGCGGCAATGGTTCATGAGTTCAGCTATGGCCAAAACCCAGAACACACCCTTTAGGAAAGCGAAGCTTTCCGGAAGGGAGTCCAGAGGGCGATAGCCCTTTGGCAGAGCGCGAGACAGAGTCTCGCACCGGCCTCTCCAGTCACGCACCCTGCTGCCGGGTTGCCGCCACCCGCTCCTGTGCTAACGATGCGTGCTCGCGCTGTGAGGGCTGTGGATGTCTTATGTGGTTCTGGCAAGGAAGTGGCGGCCGTGTCAGTTCGATGACCTGACGGGCCAGCAGCACGTCGCACGTACGCTGACGAATGCGATCGAATCTGATCGTGTGCCCCACGCGATGCTTTTCACCGGCGCTCGCGGAGTCGGCAAGACGTCGACGGCGCGTATTCTCGCGATGGCGCTGAACTGTCGACGAGGCGGGCCGACGGTCACGCCCTGCGGCGAGTGCGAAGCCTGCACCGAGGTCCAGGGCGGCAACTCCGTCGACGTGCTTGAGATCGACGGCGCATCGAACCGTGGCATCAACGAGATTCGCGAGCTGCGAGACTCGGTCAGGTATGCGGCCAGTCGCGACCGGAGCAAGATATACATTATCGATGAAGTTCATATGCTTACAACAGAGGCGTTCAACGCGCTTCTGAAGACTCTTGAGGAGCCGCCACCGGGAGTTCACTTCATCTTTGCGACCACCGAGCCGCAGAAGATTCCGGTCACCATCCTCAGCCGCTGTCAGCGCTTCGACTTCCGCCGCATCGCCCACGGCGAGATCATGCAGCGCCTGGCTGACATCGCCTCTGCGGAGTCGATCACGATCGAGAAAGACGCCCTGGCGTTGATCTCGCGACAGGCAAAGGGAGGGATGCGTGACGCGCTGAGCCTTCTCGATCAGGTCATCTCATTCGCGGGGAACAGCATCAGCGCTTCGGTCGCGGCGGAGATCCTCGGTGCGGCGGATCGTCGCCGCCTCTTTGAGCTGAGTGAGGCGGTGATTCGCAGGGACGCAGACGCGGCCCTCTGCGTGCTCGACGAGGTGATTCAGTTCGGCACCGACATGGCGTGGTTCTCGGGACAGCTCGCAGAGCACTTCCGTGATCTGACGGTGGTTGCGGTGACGAAGTCTGCGGAGTCCCTGACGACGTTGACCGATGAAGAGCTGCGGATTGCCCGAGAGCAGCTCAGAGACATTGACCTCGCCTCGCTCCATCGCCTCTTCGAACAGATGGTGCAGGCAGCCGAGGAGGTGTCGCGAGCCTCGGATCCGCGGATCGCACTGGAGCTGTCGCTGATTCGAATGACTACGCTGGCCCGTACTCGTGACCTCATGGATGTTGTGCACGAACTTCGACGCCTCGCCGGTTCCCCCGGCCCGGGCGACGGAGGCGGCGCGAGCCCGGGTGATGGCCGTCACGATGGCAAGCGCAGCAGCGATGGCGGTGCCGAGCGAAGCAGCGATGGCGGTGGCAACCGCAGCGGCGGAGCACGGGCGTCCCGGGGCGACGCTACAGCGGCCGGCGACAGAGCACAGAGCGCGGCGCCACCCGAAGACGACGATGCGGAACCCGAGCCTGAGCTCAGCCGCGAACCCGAACCTGTGCGGGTACCCGAGCCGGTGCGAGTGCCTGAACCTGAACCGCTGTCGGACGAACCGGTGAGGGAAGGCGCAGATTCCGGCTCCAGTAACAACCTGAACGCCGAGTCATGGCGCGAAATCGTCTTTTCCGTCTCCGACCGCACTGAGATCGAGCGCCTGCTCGCGCACTGCACTCTTCTGCCCGGTTCCGGAAATACGCACCGCCTCGCAGTTCCGCGGCAGCACACGGCAGGCCGCGAGACTCTCTACACTGAGCTCGCCCAACGCTGCCGCGAGCGCCTCTCGCACGACGTGATGCTGGACATCGTTGCGATTGAAGACTGTGAGGAATCCGAGCTTGCTGCGGGCCTGCGGGTCCGAACGTTCGAAGAAGCAGAGGAAGCGGCTCGGCGTGCAACGATCGCTGACAATGTCCTGCAACACCCGGCCACGCAGCGGGTGCTCAAGCAGTGGCCCGGCGCAGGAACACGGGTGCTTTTCCACGAGATCAACGAAGAAGAAGAGGTGTCATGAGCGCGAATACCGGAATGAATAACATCATGAAGCAGGCGCAGCGCATGCAGCAGCAGATCGCGCGCCTCAAGGAGTCTCTCGCTGAGCGTGAGATCGAGGCCTCCGCCGGCGGAGGCGCCGTGGTCGCTACGATGAACGGCAAGCAGGAGCTCATCAATCTCACAATCAACCCCGAAGTCGTTGATCCCGAAGACATTGATACGCTGAAGGAATTGATCACGGCTGCCGTCAATCTCGCGTCCACGAACGCACGCGAGATGGTGCAGACCGAGGTCGATCGAATCACCGGCGGCATGAGCATCCCGGGCCTGATCTGATGGCGCTGCGGTGGCCCGAGTCCATCAGTGAGCTGGTGAATCAGCTCTCGCGGCTGCCCGGCATAGGCGAGAAGACGGCGACTCGGCTGGCATTCTTCGTCCTGGACCAGGACGCCGCCTACGCCGATGATCTGGCAGGCGCCCTGGTCACGGTGAAGGCGAAGATTCGCCGCTGTAGTGCCTGCGGAAGCCTCGGCGAGGAAGAGCTCTGCGACATCTGCACAGCACCTGAGCGCGATCGTACTTCGATGTGCATCGTCGAGAGCTTCGCTGACCTCGTGGCGATCGAGCGCACCGGTGAGTTTCGTGGCCTGTACCACGTGCTGCACGGGCTCATCCGTCCACTCGACGGGGTTGGCCCCGAGGCGTTGAACCTGCCGGCGATAGCGCAGCGGGTCGAAGGCCTCGGCGTGCGTGAGGTGATCGTGGCGACCGATCCTTCTGTCGAAGGCGAGGCGACCGCGATGTACATCCGCAATCTGCTGGATGACGACGTGGCTGTGACGCGCATTGCCCGCGGGCTGCCGATGGGTGGCGAAGTGGAGTACGCGGACCGGGCCACCCTGGGTCGCGCTATCTCGGCCCGAGAACGTCTCGGTTAGTACCCGCTTCGGGCGGATGCGTGGCGTGCGCGACGCCCGGATTTCGATGCCGGGCCGGCGCCCTCAGCCTGCGTGGCTCCCATGCCGGAGGCGACACGCAGGCAACGCAGCGGGACCTGCAGCCGCGTCTCCGCGCCCGGCCCAGCCTGCTTGCCGCCGAATTGAGGCCTGTGCTATCCTCGCCGGGCTTTGGCTTGCAAAGCGACGCCCGTTTCGGGGCGCCCTATCACCTGCGCCGAGGGCTTCGGACTCAATGAATCCGCGGACCGTCATTTTCGAAGAAGAGCAGCGACGCCTCCAGGAGGTGTGCACCCGCCTGACCCGTGACTCGTTGGCGAGGGCGATTTTCCTCATCGACAAGAACGGCCAGATTCTCGTCGCAGTCGGCGAGACCGCAAACATCGACACAACGAGCCTCGCCAGCCTCGTCGCCGGTACAACCGCCGCCACGAGCAGCCTCGCGAAGCTCGTGGGTGAAGAAGAGTTTCCGGTCCATTTCCACGAAGGCAAACGCGACAACCTTCACATCTCCCTTGTCGGAGAGGATCACATTCTCACAGTGATTTTCGACGAGCGTTCGAGCCTTGGCCTCGTTCGACTGCGAGTGAAGAAGGCGACCGAGAAACTGGTCGAGATATTTGTGGCGTTGGCTGAGCGTCAGGGATTGGGCGAAGAAGCTGATCTATTCAGCGAAATTACCGATGAAGACATAGAGAACCTCTTCAGTGACACCTTCTGACAGGCCCCCCGAGCAGGCGAGTCCATCTAACTGACTCTTGTGTAGCTCGGGTCCGCGAATCCGGAATTCATGTCCTTTATCAACTACTCATCGCGCGAAATCATCCTCAAGATCGTCTACTACGGTCCGGGGCTTTGCGGGAAAACCACGAACATCAAGTTCATCCACACCGCGACCAACCCGGACGCGCGTGGAAAGCTCATCAGCCTGGAGACCAAAGCCGAGCGAACGCTCTTCTTTGACTTCCTCCCTTTGAGTCTGCCGGCAATTCGCGGATTCAAGACCCGCCTGCACCTTTACACTGTACCCGGGCAGCTCTTTTACTCTGCATCGCGCAAGCTGATCATGAAGGGCGCCGACGGCGTCATCTTTGTCGCAGACAGCCAGGACGCTCGCTTCGAAGCAAACCTGATTGCGATGGATGACCTGAAGGAAAACCTCTCAGCGTACGGATATGACATTGAAAAGATCCCCTTCGTTGTTCAGTACAACAAGCGGGATTTGCCGAATGTGACCGACGTTGAGAAGCTGCGGGAAGCGCTGAACCCCTGGGGCGTACCGGACTTTGAGGCCATCGCAACGGAACCAGACGGTCCCGGCGTCTTCGATACCCTCAAGGCTGTCGTGAAGATGATTATCCAGCAGCTTCGCGCCGGGGCGCGCTGAAGGCGGCCGCGTTGATGGCCAGGCTGCAACTCAAGCTCGCGCTGCTGCTGCCGGCACTCGCCCTTCTCGCCTGCGCAGGTCCGCAGGACAGCCAGCCGCTCACAGGTGCGCCGATCGGGGAAGCCCGCAACTGGTCCGTCAACCCCGCAGAGGTCGGCCAGTCCTGGAGCGCCGTCGCCGCAGGCCCCGCGCTCATCGTCCTGGTCTACGGCATGCAGAACGAAGAGACCGGGCGCAGCCCCGTCACCATCCAACGGCGCTCTCACGAAACCGGCGAGCTCCTCTGGTCCCGCGCCCTCAGTGACAGCGCGATCGCCTATCGAAACGCTGTGATGGCCGATGGAGTCATCGCCATCGCGTTCGCAGATGGAATCGTTGCCCTCGATGCTGACACGGGGATCGTCGCCTGGCAGCGGGACGTGGCCGCCGAGAACCTGTCCGCTGCCGGACGCGAGATTGTGTTCACGGCAGAGGGTACGACGACGGTTCTCGGCGCTGCACGAGGTGATACCCGCGCCGAGGTCGACTCTGAAGGGTGGGCTCTCGTCGAGGTAGCGCCGCGCGGACACGCCCTCTACGGAATCTTCGCATCCATCACCGGTGGTTCGTCATACACAGCGGTCGATCTACACAGCGATGTGCTCACCCCTGCCGCGTGGCATTTGCCGATGCAGCACGGCGCCGCCGCGCTGCAGGTGGTAGGCGATCACATCTACACGATTCAGATGCCGACGCTTGAAAGCGTACCGCTTGAGGGCGACGAGCGAGAGGTCACTTCAGTCCCAATATTCACCCTGGGAGAGTGGTTCGGCGAGCTCTACGTTACGCAGGCGCCAGAACGCGGCCATGTGCTCTCGCTGGTACGCCTGCAGGCCTGGCATCCGGAGTCCCCCGAGCGGGCGCAGTGGACGACCTACCTTGCCACCGGCACCGGCAACGTCGCGTTCTACGATGCGAACGGCGGCGTTGTGGCAGAGACAGGGCGCAGCCACCACTACATATCAAGCGAGGGTGAGCACCTCTGGACCGTGGCCCGCTCCGACGTTCATCGCGGCACCGCCGGCTGCACGCTGATCGTCGCGTCGCCCACCGGGATTGCGCAGGATTGCTCGTCGGTGGGCGAGCACACCCTCAACGGCGCCGGCTTCTGAGCGTCGCCCTCGGCGCGGTCTCGCTGCAAAGCGCCGTTTCGTTGACCGACCGGCACACCACTTGTATTCTGCCGCCGAACCCCAGGTTGGACGTGGAGCAGCGATGAAGGTCGAGTACGCCGGCACAACAAACGTCGGCCTCAAGCGCAGCCACAATGAAGACGCGTATCTGCTCGCGCCCGAGCAGAACCTGTTCATGGTGGCGGATGGAATGGGCGGCCATAACGCCGGAGAGATCGCGTCGCAGATGGCGGTTGAGACCGTCGCGCGATTCTTCTCAGATACGGCTGATGACGCGGACGTCACCTGGCCATTCAAGATGGACCGGAGCTTCTCCTACGAAGAGAATCGCCTCGCTACTTCGATCAAACTGGCGAACCTGCGTATCCACGAATCTGCGGCGACGAACAGCGACCGCAAGGGCATGGGAACGACCCTTGTCTCGCTGCACATCGTTCGTGATGGCATCATCGGCGGCCACGTCGGCGACTCGCGCATCTACCGCATCCGCACCGGTTCCATTGAACAGCTCACCGAAGACCACTCGCTGCTCAACGATTACATCAAGATGAAGGACCTCTCCGAAGAGGAGATCGAGAACTTCCCCCATAAGAATGTCATCGTCCGTGCGCTGGGTATGAAGGATACGGTGCAGGTAGACATCGTCTCCGACTCACCGCGTGCATCAGACGTCTACGTGCTCTGCACCGACGGCCTGTGCGGCATGGTGACCGACGCGCAGATTCTCAACATCGTCAGCAACTGCGAACGCCTCGACGAGGCATGCGAGCGTCTCATCGACACCGCGAATGAGGCCGGCGGCGTAGACAACATCACCGCCTGCCTGCTGCGCTTCGCGTCCGTCTGAGCACGAGGCTCCGACGTAGCTGCTACAGCCCTACTCTTCCGCGCTGACGGCGGCGTAGCCGAAGCGAATCTCGTTTTGCGCCCTGCCGTCTACCTCGCAGCCGAACACTGCGGCGTGCTCAATCTCGGCGCCGGTGCGTACCCGAACGCCGGGTCCGACAATCGCGCTCGACAGCGAGACGCCGTCTTCGACCGCGGCACGCTCAGATACCCACACCCCGGGCATGTTCACAGCGCTGGGCGGAATTCCAGCTCTCGAACGAAGCGAGTCATCTGCGATCATCAGGGCACACGCGTCGAGATAGCGTGCAGGTGTACCGAGATCGGCGTGGAAGTCATCGCTCTCGTGGGCGTGCACATCCCTGCCCGCTTCCAGAGCCGGGCTCAGGCAGTCGCGAACGATGCACGACGGAGTCGCTGTGATCTCGGCAATCAGCGAGGCGTCGATGACCGACGCGCCGACGTAGGTACCTCGCACACCCTCCGTCGGTGCCTGTACACGGCGGGCGCGGCCACCGTGCCCCGGCAGTGAAACCACGCTGCCGGCGGCGTACTCGACAGCGGCTTCCTGGCCCCCCGGGCACACCGCCATCGTAGCGGCGGCGCCGCTGTCTCGGTGCGCCTGCACCAGCTCGTTCAGGTCGAGCATCGAGATGATGTCGCCGTTCACGATCAGGACCTCGCCCTGCGGCTGCCCGGCACGTTCCCAGATGTTTCGAATGCCGCCGCCGGTTCCCATCAGGCGTGCCTCGACGACCACATTCCAGTCATCCGCGTGGTCTCCCGCCCAATCGAGGGCGCGCTCGATGCTGTACCACGCATTCATCGCTCGATAGCCGGCTTTCACCCTGCGCCCGCGGTCCAGCGCCAGCGAGACAATCGCACGATCGAAGAATGGAAGCAGCGGCTTCGGGCACGATGCCGTGAGGGCTCCCATCCGCCGCCCTTCACCGGCGGCAAGCACCACAAGCACAGCGACTTCATTCATACACGATTCCCGCGTCCAGCTGAGCCAGCAAACGTCCCAGCTCTCGGTGCGTACCCAGAGTGCGCAACGCCCGGCTGACATAGGACAGCGAGTCGTCGATGTAGCCCATGAAAGACGGGTTTCCCTTCACGCGGTCGATGTAAACGAAACGCCCCGCGTCTTTCAGCTTTCTCTGTACGGTCTGCAGCAGGAACATTTCGCGCACTTCATCGGGCGCGCTGGTGTCGAGAACGACGTCGCACAGGCCGCTACAGTATCGGCTGAGCAGTCTCTCGAAGACGGCCGGCTCAAGCACGAGGTAGGAGTCCCTGAGAAAGGCGACGCCGTCGTAGACCGCAGGTCCCATCATCGCATCCTGGAAGTCGATGACGACCAGCTCGCCGTCAACGACCATCAAGTTGTGGCTCTGAAAGTCCCGGTGCATCACGCGCTGCGGGATGCGGGCCAGGTCCTCGACCAACGCGTCGAAACAGCGGCTCAGGGTCGTCCGATGCCCTTCCGGCAGCGCCACGCCGAGCTGCTCTTCGAGGCGCCATTCAACATAATGGTCGAGCTCCCAACGCAGCATGCCTGCGTCGAAGCGCCTCGATGTCACGAAGCCCGGAGGCGCAGCCTGCATCCGCGTCTGCATCTCGACGAGAAAGTCTACGCCGCGCGTGTAGGTCGCTTCGACGCCTTCTCTGCGGGCCACGTCATCGAAGAGCGCCTCACCAAGGTCCTCAACCCAGAGCACGCGACGCTCTTCATCGATGGCGAATACCTCCGGCACGCGAACACCCGCCTTGCTCAGCCAGCGCTGCGCGAGGACAAAGGTGTCTTCTGCCAACGTAACACTCTCGACCGAACCCTTTTCGTCGCCAACGCCGCCGGCCGGCGGAAGCGCCATCGCAACTTCAGCCGCGGCGCCGCCCACACGGGCGTAGCGGCGCAGAGACGCGTGCTGTGGCAACAGGCGAACTGTCGTCTCATCCAAAGCAGGACGGTGCTGCTGTGCGCTCGCCCGCACCCTGGCGACGATGCCCGACTCGCTGTGATCAATCGCGGCCACGAGCACCTCCTACAAGAAGTAGATCAACGCCACGATCAGCGCCGACCACACCAGCATGTTTCCGACGAACACATTGTCTTTGACGATCGCTTCGGTCGGCGACCTGCCGCGACTCGTGTCTCCCGAGAGCTGAAAAAAGCGACCCAACCCGATGACGATAAATGGAATGGTGACCGGCAGCAGCTCCGTGCCGAACGCGTTCGTGACCCGGGTCTCCCACGTGTACGCGGAGTAGGCGCCGAAGGTGCACACCGCCACCGCGATCATGAGCGCACGTACGCGATGTTCGCGGTAGTACTGCAGCACCAGGCGCTGCGTACTGCCGGAGCCCTCAGAGGAAAGCAGCTCGTGACGCCGCTTTCCGAGCGCGAGGTACAACGCGAGAAGAAAGGTGCACGCGATAATCCAAATCGACAGCGGCACGCTGATCGCGAAAGCGCCGGCGAGCACCCGCAGCAGGAAGCCCCCCGCGATGATCAGGACGTCGACCCAGGCCACGTTCTTCAGCCCCGCCGAGTATGCCGCGTTCTGCGTCAGGTACGCGAAACACACGATGCCGGCGCGCCAGTCGATCACAAACGCAGCGGCGAGGCCGAGCACCGCGAGACCGGCAGCGACTCGGCGTGCGGTGGCCACCGGCACCACCCCGGCTGCGATGGGTCGGTGACGCTTGAGCGGGTGGGCGCGGTCGCCGGCGACGTCGATACAGTCGTTGAGCAGATACACCGCGCTGGCCAATGCGCAGAAGGCCGCAAAAATCGCCGCCGCACGTAGCGCCTGTTCCACCGCCAGCAGCTGCATGCCGAAGACCAGAGGAGCAAGCACGAAGGCGTTCTTGATCCACTGGTGTGGACGCATGCTCCGAATGAGGCCCTTCATCATGCCGGGTGAATGATTGAAGGCCGATTCAGTGTCAACGAAGCCGCAATCCGGGTAACCGAAATCACAGATTGACGCACTTGGATACCGCGCGCTAACTCGTCGCGACCTGCCACAGGACCTGCTCGATGCCTCTGCATGAGGCGGCCATCATCGCCGTCTACTACATCGCTCTCACCGCGCTCGTCTTCTTTGGCGCCCACCGTCTGGCCCTCACCTTTGCGTACTGGCGCAGAGGTGAGGAACCGAACGCGACCCTGCCCGACGACAGGCTGCCGCGGGTCACCGTGCAGCTGCCTATGTACAATGAGCGTTACGTAGCAGAGCGTCTGATTCGCGCCGCAGCCGCGCTCGATTATCCCCGGGATCGTCTCGAGATTCAGGTCCTCGACGACTCTACCGATGACTCCATCCACATCGTAGATACCGTCGTCGACGAGCTACAGGCGCAGGGCGTGCCGATACACTGCATCCGTCGCGACAAGCGCACCGGGTACAAGGCCGGCGCCCTGGAGCTCGGGCTCGAACAGGCCAGGGGCGAGTTCATCGCCATCTTTGACGCTGACTTCGTTCCGCCGCCAGACTTCCTCAAGCGCGCCGTACCGCACTTCGATGCCCCCGAGGTCGGTATGGTGCAGGCACGATGGGAGCACCTGAACCGCGACACCAACCTGCTCACTCGTGCGCAGGCGGTACTCCTCGACGGTCACTTCGTCGTTGAGCAGAGCGCCCGCGCCCGCGCAGGTCGCTTCTTTAACTTCAATGGAACCGCCGGCCTCTGGCGCCGCACCGCCATCGACGACGCCGGCGGCTGGGAACACGACACCATCACCGAAGACCTCGATCTCTCCTACCGCGCGCAGCTGCGCGGCTGGCGCTTTGTGTACGTGGCCGCAATCACCGCGCCGGCCGAGGTTCCCGCCAACATCAGCGCCTTCAAATCGCAGCAGCACCGTTGGGCCAAAGGCAGCATCGAGACTCTCAAGAAGCTTGGTCCCGTGCTGCTTCGCTCGAAGCTTCCTGCCGCCGTAAAGACAGAGGCCTTCGTGCATCTGACCGCGAACATGAGCTACCTGCTGATGGTCCTTGTCGCGATCACGATGCCCCTGGCGACCCTTTTTCGACAGGACCTCGATGCGCCGCTGGGCCTGATGCTCGACCTGCCGCTCTTTGTGATCGGCACACTCTCGGTGACCGCATTCTATGTGACCGCACAGCGTCGCCGCGGCACATCCTATCTTACGGCGCTGTGCATGCTTCCCCTCGTCATCGCGGTCGATATTGGACTCTCAGTGCACAAGTCGCGGGCCGTGATTGAGGCCCTGGCCGGACACCAGACCGGATTCGTGCGTACGCCGAAATCCGCCATCGTCCACCGCAGCGACCGGAAGAAGAAGAACTCGTACATCAAGCGTGGGTTCCGCGGCGGTATCATCGAGCTATCCCTCGCCGCGTGGCTGCTCGCCAGCACGGTGCTGCTCTTCGCCAGCCCCTTCCCGTCGTGGCAGCCGCTGCCCTTCCTGTTTCTCTTCTTCATCGGGTACGCGTACGTGGGCACCATCTCGCTCCTGCACGCGCTGCCTCAGCGCCATCGCGCCGTGCTGCCCGCCGAGACGAATGCATAGCGCGGCATTTGCCGCGCTGATCGTCTGCTCTACCGCCCTCTCCGTCGCCGCCGCGCAGGGCACGCCCGTCGCGCGCGCGGCTGTCGTCTGCCTGCTGTCCGCGTCCCTGGCGCATCTCGCCCTCGTGCTCCGCAGCCGAAGCTCCCGCCACGACGTCGTCATCGTCGTGATGACAGCCCTCGCCTGCCACATCGCCCTGCTGGTGACGCCGCTCCTCTATAGCGACGACGCCTGGCGATACCTTGTCGACGGCACGCTCTCAGCAGCCGGCATCAACCCCTTCGCCTACCCACCGGATTCACCCAAAATCGCCGCCCTGATCGGCGAGCTCAGCGAGCGGGTCAACCACCCGCACATGCCCACCATCTATCCGCCCGGCGCACAGGCTGCTTTCGCCGCCAACGCCGTATTCGGCGCCACGCTGCTGGGCTGGAAGCTGATCGCTTTTGCTGCGTTGTGCGCAGGCGCACTCGTCCTCAACCGGCTTCCCGCAGATGGCAGGCTCCCCAAAGGCGCAGCGCTCTTTTGTCATCCCCTCGCCCTCATCGCCGTATCGGGGAACGCAAACGTCGACGCGCTTGGCATCCCCGTTGTCTGCGCGCTGATCGTCCTCATGCACGGACATCGTTCACTGCGGTCTGCGAGCAGGCGTCACGACGCGCCGCCTGTGACCACCGACGGCATGGCAGCCGCGCTGATCGGTGCTGCGGCCTCGATCAAGCTCTTCCCCCTCGCCCTCGTCGCGGCGCTCGCGGGTCGCCGCAAGCTCGGGCGCACCATCGTCGTCAGCATGGCAGCCGCCGCCCTGCTCTGCCTCAGCTATCTTCCCCTCGCAGGCGCCGGCGCGAAGATGTTTGGTTCCCTGGGCACCTACGTGGAGATCTGGCGATACAACGACGGCGCCGGGGCGCTCGCGCACACCGCAACCGAGCGCGCACTGACCGCAGCCGGCGTCGCGGAGTCGCTTGAGGTTCCGCTCCTGTCGCGCCTCAACGAAGCGCGTGGCGTGACGACCGTGTACAACGGCGAAGCAACACACAAAGCCTTTCGATCGCGGCAGGAACTCGCCGCCCTTGCGCCGAAGGCACTGACGATTCTCGCCCTGATAGCCGCTTTCATTTCGATTCGGCGGCGACGCCTCAGTCTCGCGCACGCGGCCTGTCTGGTGCTGTTGGCCTTCTGGCTCTTCGCACCCGTGATTCACCCCTGGTACCTGCTCTGGCTGCTGCCCTTTGCGCTCGCGGCCGACCACCGCACTTCACTCGTATGGTGTGCGACGATCGCCCTCGCCTTCTACACGCCCGCAGCGGTCGCTGACGGGCTGCCCTGGACCGACAGCGCCGCCATCCGCCTGGCCGAGTACCTGCCTGTGTGGTTCACCCTGGGTGCCGGACTCGTGATGCGCCCTGGAGGCCGCAGCCGGCCTGTACCTGCCTGATCTCGCGGCTCGCCCGACGACTCAGGCCAACGCCAGCCAGAGCAGATACTCGACGTTGCCGTTGGGGCCGTGGGTATCGCAGTCCACTCCGCCACGGACTTCGAAGCCGACTCGGCGTGCCGCGTCACGGACGGCATCGATCGCGTCACGGCGCGCACCCGGATCGCGCACCACGCCGCGGCTTCCTATGTTCTCGCGCCCCACTTCGAACTGCGGCTTCACCAGGCACAGCACCTCGGCGCCGGCGCCCAGGAAGCTGCGTGTCGGCGGCAGCACCTTGTCGAGGCCGATGAACGAGCAGTCGATCACGGCCAGGGAGATCTCCTCAGGAATCGCCTCGCGCGCCAGCTTTCGGATGTTGCAGCGCTCGTGGACGACCACGCGCTCGTCATTTCGAAGCTTCCACGCGAGCTGCCCGTAGCCCACGTCTACGGCGTACACCTTCGCAGCGCCCCGCTGCAGCAGGCAGTCGGTGAAACCGCCGGTGGACGCGCCGACGTCCATGCAGATGCGACCTGTGGGGTCCACCTCGAAGGCGTCCAACGCCTGCTCAAGCTTCAGCCCGCCGCGACTCACATAGACGAGGCCGCCGCCCTTCAGCTCGACCTCAGCGTCTGCCGGAACCCGCGTCCCCGCCTTGGTCATGCGCTGCCCCGCAACAAACACGTCCCCGGCCATCAAGCGGGCCTGCGCACGCTGACGGGTCTCAACAAGGCCGCGCTTCACGAGCAAGACGTCGATGCGCTCGCGGCTACTCAACGTAGCGCCTCGACGGCGAGCTCGCTGCGCTCAAGAATCCAATCCACGAAGAGGCCGTGTATCTTCGACTGCAGAGCGACCTGCCGGGCGATCTCTGCGGCGATGGTGACGTGCTTGCGGACCAGCGCGAGCGCGGCTTCGGCACCCAGCACCCGGGCCAGATTCACTTCGCACTCGTGGGTGTCGTTCGGGTCCAGCTCCATCAGGTCCAGCAGGTCGTCGCTCAGTTGAAAGGCGGCGCCGGCGTGCGCGCCCCACTCCGCCAGCGCCTCTTCAATGTCGCGGTCCGCGCCGGCCGCAATGGCGCCCAGCTTCGCCGCCGCCACGAAGAGCGCGCCGGTCTTCTCAGCGTGCATCTCAAGCAGCGCGGCTTCGTCCGCATCACGCAGGCCGATGTCCCGCACCTGTCCCCCGACCATACCGTGTGAGCCTGCAGCCCACGCGAGGACCTCCGCGCTACGGGCGCGACAGGTCGCGTCACGTCCCCGGCCCAGATCCGCCGAGATCAGTGAGAAGGCGTCTGCCTGCAGCGCATCACCGACAAGAATCGCCGTTGCATCGTCGTACGCTCGATGCAGAGACGGGCGGCCCCGGCGCACGTCGTCATCATCCAACGCCGGCAGATCATCGTGGGCGAGGCTGTAGGCGTGAATCCACTCGAGAGCGCAGGCGCCGGGCTCAGCGGCTGACGCGACGCCGCCCAGGCCCTCTGCGGTCGCGATCGTCAGCGACGCCCGCAGCCGCTTTCCGCCTGAGAACACCGCGTAGCGCATGGCCGACTGCAGCAACTCGGGTCCGCCCCAGCGCGCCGAGAAGAGCTCCAGCGCCTGCTCGACGCGGCCCCGCAGCACAGACAGTTCATCGTTCAGGGCTTCTCCCAGCTCCATCATCCCTTCCTCTGCCAGAATCCGAATGCTCGTTGCTCTTCACCAGCCAGACCACGGAAGCCCAGCGAAGCGCGCACCGCCGCCTGTAGAGCCCTCACCTCGGCATCGCCAGCCGAAAGCGGCGACTCGCAGAGGCGAAACCAACGCGCGCTCCCCGCCTCCCGCTCGGGAATCGGCAGCGCCGACTCCCGCCGATGCGCCAGCTTCGAGACGATTTCGGCGCCAAGCCAGGTCAGCCAGGTCACAACATATCGGAATTCGCCGCGGCTTACTTCCAGGCCCGGGTTCGCTTCCAGGTCCACCTCGCCCGCGACTTCGATTCCATATCCGCGCCGTAGAAGTTGCTCGGATCCGATGTTCTGAATCGCGTGGTCGTCCGTGTCGTGGGCGTTCGCCACGATCGCTTCCGTCGCCGCAGCCGTTCTCTCGAAGAAGGCGACGGCTGCCTCGACAAGCGCCGGTGACTCAAAGGCCGCGCGGGGAACACGCAGGTCGAACATGGTCAGGTAGCGGCCGGTGTAGGGATGCAGCGTGGCGTTGACCTCGAGGCGCGCGGCGCCGACGGCGTTTGCTCCGAAAACGACGAAGCGCGCCCGCTGCTGCAGCCCGGCGCCGGTCAGAGCGCCGACGTGCTCCTCAAACCGCTGGCGGGTCAGCTCCACCCGACGCATGCGCCGGTCCAGATTCTCGATCTCGGTCCAGGTGATGTCGAACACGGAAGCCGCGTCCGCGATCACACGCTCTGCACTACCGTCGTCAAAGACGTCGCGACCCGCGCTGAACTTGAAGTACACTGTGTCTTCTCGAAGCCTCACCGGCTACCCCTGTCCTGAGCACTACGCCCTGCGTGTCACTGTCCTGCTTCTCTCTGTCCTGAGACCGCCTGCCGTGTCCGCGTCAACAAGCCACAACAGCGACGATACGTCCTGCCGGCGCGTGGCCCGCGCGGCGGGTCCCGCCTGTATCGCGCTCAGGGCGCTCGCGCCGGCACTCTTCGCCGCGCTCGCTTTCAGCACCGGCTGCGCAGGAACGCAACGAGCAGATACAGCGCCGGCCGACTGCTCCGCCATCCTCGCCCGCGCCATGGCTGACCCGTGGGGCGCTTCCTACGCGATCGACTCCGATCCCGAGGGCTTCACGCGGCTCAATCACGATCCCGGCGAGGGCTACGTGGTGCGCTTCGAACGCGTGCTCAACGGCGCTGCCGAATACGGGCGGTACTCCCTTACCTGTGCTGAACACGGCATCTCCCTGGTGCGCACCAACTCCAGCGCCGGGTCCGCGGAGTTTGAACCGCCGATTCCCGTCCTGCCACTCGATGGTTCCAGCGGTACGAGCTTCGGCACCGCGCGATTGTGGGTAGACGGGGACGAATCCACCGCACCCTATCGCCTTGCGTGGGAGCGTGAGGATGCAAACGCGCCACCCATGCAATTGGCGCTGCCGTTAGACTGGCATCGGGTACGCTCCACCCTTGCGATTCAGGGCGTGATGACGGTCAGCACCGACCAGCACGTGGGCGTAGGCGCGATGCTCGTAGCCGCCGAACGCGTCGAGCACGTCGAAATTCAGGGATTCGGCGAGACGATCTCTGAGTCGTTGGAGTCGCTCTCCCACTCGGGCGGCGCCGCGTCGGGAACGCGCTGATACACGACCTCAGGCGCCGCACGATGCACGAGCCGGTCGTCACTGAGGAAGCGCATCGGGATGCGAGTCACGGTTCCGTTGTCGTCCACCCGAGCGATAACGAAGCTCGCGCCCTCTTCGTCTTCGATCTCGTATGGCTCCCTGCTCACCTCCACATCGTCGATCAGCCGGCTGACCTCCGATTGCGTAAAGCGCCAACCACGCACGAAGTCCCGCCCGTCGATCGAGCCGACGATCGTGAAGGTGCCGGGCAATCTCTCTGCGGCCGGCCGAGCGAAGAACTCCGGGACTGCCGGTGCAGGCGCCGTCGACTCGTTGCCGGCAGGCTCTGTCGACTCTGACGGCGCCGCCTTCTTCGAGCAGGCCGTGACACAGGGAATCGCCGCGCAGAGCACGGCGGCAGCGAGCACTCGTAGCTGTGGCTTCACGGGACTCATTGTCGCCTGAACCTCGCGTGTCCAAAGAGATCGATTGTAAAGGTGTCCTCTTCGACCACCAGCGTTCTGCGCGCGATGTAATCCTCGTGAAAGACGAGAATCGTCATCGCGTGGCCATCGAAGGAAACCGGCGTCCAGGGGGCGCGCTGTTCACTCTCGTCGCCAACGCTCACTCCGAGCGCCACATCAGAAAAGCGGATCTCGATGTCGAAATTCTCGCCGTCGATCGAGCTCACTGCGTGCCAGTCGCCGGAGACTGCAGAAACGGCGCTGTCCCGGTCGGCCTCCGAGATTCCGGGCCCGGGCTCAACCACCGTCGATACGCAGCCGGCGCAGGCGAGCAACGCCCCCAGCAGCGCGGCGCATACCCGCATTGTGCGCACAGACCTCTCACGTACCAATCGAAGCATGGCATCCCGCTACGCGAGCGCCGTCCGCGGCGTCAACCCGAGCTTCTCTCAAGACGCCGCCGATTCGACCCTCCGGGAAGATTTGCGCCACAGGGCGAACTGATGGTCTCGCCGGTTGTCTGATATGGCAGCCGGACCGAACGAGGAGGCCCATGAAAGCACCACATCAACGCCGCGCGCACGGTCGTGTCCTGCGCGCCACCGCTGCAGTAGCGCTCCCTGCCCTGTTTGCGCTCTGCTCGCTCATGTCCCCGCGGACGGCAGCCGCGCAAAGCGAGGTGACCCTCGAGGACGTCGCGATGGGAGCCTGGGGACTGCTCGAAGCCGGAGACATCAACGGTGCTGCCGACGTCTTTCAGCAGCTCGTCGACGCAGCTCCCGACTGGGGTCCCGGCCACGCCGGCCTCGCCGCTGTAGCCGCAGCAACAGGCCAGTGGCCTACCGCGCGCACCCACGCCGACCAGGCGATCGCGCTCGATGACACGATCGCGGCCGCCCACACGATTCGATGCCGCGCCGTGATCGTCGCAGGCGACCCCGCGGCCGCCCTCCCTTCGTGCGACCGGGCCATCACCCTGAATCCGGACAACGCAGTACCGTACCGGAGTGCATGCGCCGCAGCCCTGGCCCTCTATGAATGGAACCAGGCGATCGGCTACTGCCGCGGCGCCATCGATCGCTCGCAGCAACGCCCGGGCCACGCGGGCTCGCACTGGCGCCTCGGCGTCGCCCTCAGCAACGTCGGCGACACCACAAACGCCGTCGACGCGTGTCGCGCTGCTATCGAGATCGCGCCCACCGACCCGATGTCCCACTACTGCCTCGGCACGGCCCACATCAGCGCCGGCGCACACAACACCGCGATGCCACATTGTGCGCAGGCCGCGCTTCTTGCACCCGACAACGCCCTCGCCTGGTTCTGCCGCGGAATGGCCGCGCTCGGTCTGAACAACGTCGATGACGCCCGCGCCGACTGTAGCAGAGCCACGCAGCTCGCACCGCATGAAGCCCTCGGACACTTCTGCCTTGGGCGCATCGCGCGCGAGACAGGCCGACACGCGGACGCCGTCCCCCACCTGCAGGAGGCCCTGACCCTCAATCCACGCCTCGTTGCCGCACGCGGCACACTCGGCGAAGTGCTGACCCACGCGGGGCAGCTCGAAGACGGCGAGCGCTGGCTCCGGGACGCACTGGAGCGTGC
>JAUICO010000050.1 GCA_030427825.1 bacterium
GCCGTTTCCTACATCGTCGCGCCCGCCATCGAAGCCGGCGTCAACATCAGCGCTGCCCATATCGCCGTCGTCCGCCGAGCAGGCGTACGCCGTCAACAATACGAATACGCAACAGAGCGACAGCAGGATGCAGCGCACGCCCCACGGATGGGATGACGAATTCGGTGCTTTCATCGCGTTGGCTTCACTATCCGGGAGGATACGATGCCGATTCTCTAACAGCGTACCGAACTCGCAGCAAATCGCCGCTGTTGTCGGCCTGCCACAGTCGCGCTTCAGACTCGCGTGTCAGAGTCGCTGCCGCGGGCTCTCAGCGAATGACGAAGGGATAGGTCAGGGGACGCGCCGCCCCGCTGGTCTCAGGGAAGGACATACCCCGCACTACACCCGCGACGCATTCACCGACCGAGCCGCCGCCGTCCGGCCGAACGCTGCCAACGCGTCCGCTCGGCTGAATCACAAAGGATACGCGGTAGGTGCCGGCATCATCATCCGATTGCTTGCAGCGGTTCACACGCGAGCGATAGCGGTTGATCGTCCCGCGGATCTGCGAGCGCGTAAGCTCGGCAGGTGCGGCGTTCACTTCGGGAGTGGGCGCAGCCGCTTCCTCTTCCTGATTCCGAACCGATGCCAGCGCGGCCGCAAGAGCGTCACCGCTCCCGGTGTTCGCCGGGGCCTGTTCTTGCGACGGGGCCTGCTGGGCCGCTTCCTGTCGGCTGTTGCTCGGTTCCCGCTCCCGTTGCGGCTCCGGTTCCTGCTGCGCATCTCGTGCTTCATCTCGCTCGGCACGTTCACGATCTCTTTCACGTTCCCGTTCACGCTCGCGCTCCCGGTCCCGTTGCGAGGCATCGGCGCCCGCAGCGACCTGCACTTCGGCAGCTCCATCATCCGTCCCCTCTGCGGTTCCATCCCCTTCGAGAGCGGCCTGCTCGGCTACGTCAGCCTCCTCCGCCGCGGCAGCATCCGGGGCCGCTCCGTCAACCTGCTCTGCGTTGTTGGCAGGCTGCTCGTCCGCAGCGCCGGCGTCTGTCGTATCGGTGTTCTGATCGTCGACCTGCTCCTGCTCGCCCGTTGATCCCGCCTGGTTCGCGGCCGACTCCGCCGCGGACTCGTCGTCGCCACCACCCTTCGACATCATTACGACAGCGATTGCGGCCACGAGGGCCCCGATTACCAGGGCGGCAAGCACAAGGCCGATCGTCGATCCTGACGATCGTCGACGTGTCGAAAGCGGCACCACGACCGGGCCCGCTCCGCTCTCGGCCGCCGGACTTGCGGCAGCTGCGGCTTCGGCGCCGCGGTCGCTTGTTACCGCTGCCTGTGCAGAAGCAAGTGCGGTAATGTCGATGAGGCCGGAGCCCTCGGTCAGCGGCACATCCGACGACTTGGACTTCGGTCCTGCTGCGAGATCCGAGAGTGAGAAGAGCACGGAGTCATCACCGCGCCCGGCAGAGGGACTTGAAGCAATGTCAGGCTCATCTGCGCCGCCCGAGGCTACGCCGCCGAAGATTCCTTCGTCGATCGGCTCGGGCTCGTTGGCCGCAGGTGCGGATGCCGCGAGGCCGGCGAAGAAGTCTGTGCCGCCGGATTCCGGCTGCGTCTCCTCAGCCTGACTGCCGGCGGGTTCCTCCGTCTCATACGAAGGCAGAGGCGTTGGGGATGCGAGCAGCCCGTTGAACTCCTCGCATTCCACCAGTGGAATCCAGTCATCGAGGCCATCGCGCCAGATGTAACTGTCCGCATCGACCACCCCTGAAGTCACGTATCCTTCGACTTCTTCAGCGGTCATCGGGCCGGTCTGCTCGCCACTGACGACCAGATACCAGATCGCGTTCGGATTCTCGGCGCCTGCATCGGAGTCCACGCCCTGCGAATAGACAATCTCGCTGCCCTCGCCGACCGCAGTCCCATCCACCTTCATGGTCACGCTGCACTTCTTGCAGGTTACCTTAAAGACCTTTCCGACGACTTTCTCGTCCGCGACGTTATATTTTGCACCGCAGCTATGGCATACGATTCGCATCGGCGGCATTCCCCAATTGTTTGAGGGTCGCAGCTGCGACCCGATGGCTACTCGAGCACGTCCTCGTGGGCGGCTTCCTCGATCTCGCCCATGAATGAGCGACGTAGTGTCAGCAATGCGTCGAAGCGGGCAGAGCCGCGCTCCGTTGCGAACATGCCGGACGGCTTCTGAAACTCGCCGTCAATCAGCATGTCATTGAAGTCGTAGAATTTCGTCTCTTCCTCGTCGGCTCCATCCTGGGCCATGGCGACCCCGCCGACAACGAGACTCATTCCTACTATCCACGCCGCAATTGCTTTCCGCATTTCCGCTCAACTCCTCAGCACACCGTCACGTGCGGTGTCTGTTCGGAAGCCGGCAACAAAGCCGCCATTCCCTGGGTCGCGAGGCTGATGGCTATACCACCGGGGCCATGCCCTGGCAACCAGCCCTACCCCTTCTCAGTGTGTGAACTCGGCTGTCCCCTGTATAATTCCGCGCATCGTCACGGGACACGCCCAACGTAGAACGCCCGGCATCGGATTTCGGTCTCCGCTGCGCCGCATGCAGAGGGTCGGCGCCCCAAACGGCGGCTCCCCGATCTCAGTTCTCGCCGGGCTGTTGATCCATATTCTGCATTTCCACGATTGAATTCGCGGCGGCGCACACCCGGTCTGACGATCGCTCGCATGTTTGGCGGCTCAATCCGCGGATCTGCAGGTTGCGCTCGTACCACCGAAGGGCCGACGCACTGTCGCTCAAATCGCGGAAGGCGATGTCACCCAGGCGCTGTGTCGCGAGAGCCGAATCCGCGTGCGCCGAGTTTGCAGCTTCATACGCCGCGTAGGCAGCCTCCGGATCGCCGAGGCCGTAATTGCACGAGCCGTAGCCGAGCATCGCGTCGAGGTCACGGGGACGCAGCGCAAGCGCTTCCGCGAGCTGCTCGCAGGCACCACCGTAGTTCGCGTACTCCAGGTAGATCACTGCGAGGTTCTTGCGGGCCGCGAAATTCGACGGATTATTCTCGACGGATTCCCTGAAGAGTCGCTCGGCTCTGTCCATCTCGCCATCAGACCACGCCACGATACCAAGCTCGTTCTGCACATCGCTGACCTGTGTTGTCAGTCGCTGCAGGCGTCCTGCGTTGTATCCGCGCAGTCGGGCGTCCTCGTCCTCTGTCAGATCTTCATACTGTGCCTCGTCGGTCAAAGACGCGCGTCGTCCGGCCACCTCACCGAGGCATTTTTCCCACAGGTATTCCGCCATGTTCATGTCGCCCTCGGCTTTCGCTATCGTGGCGAGCACGTTGAGTGCGCCTACGTCGTTCTGCGACATCTCCAGGAGATCAGAAATGAAGCTGCGCGACTGCTCGTACTGTCCCTGGCGGGCGTACAGAGCGGCGAGATTTGCACGCGCTTCGGTGTTGGTCGGGTCTGCGGCGAGGATCGCGTTAAACGCCTCTGCTGCGGCATCCACCCGCCCGGCCAGCGCATAGGCCTTGCCCAGATCGAGATACACTTCCGGGCGCTCTCGAACCGGCCAGCCTCGACTCACCAGGTCGCTGATGACCGACATCTCGCTTCGGAAGGACTCTGCCGCTTCCAGGTACAGTCCCAGGTCCATCTGTGCGAGGCCGAGGTTCGCCCACGCCTCCCAGAAATCCGGATCAAGCTCTGCGGCGCGCTGAAATCCCTGCACCGCGGAACCATAGTCCCGCGGCGTGTCGTTCATCGCACGAACTCCGTCGTTGAAGTAGTCCAGCGCCAGGGAATTCACCCCCGGAATGTCCTCGATGAGAACCTCCTCGGGCTCTTCAACGACTGTTGTTGTCGTCGACTGATTGCCACCGCACGCTGCAGCCAGCGCGCACACGAAAAGAAAGATAGAGAAGCCCGCCGGGCGATTCGTCGTCGTCATCATTCTGCACCTCCCTCGAGCGCATCCCGGACGGCATCACCCGCTCCGTCAGTGCCTGTCTCGACTGCGTCCTGCGCGCCCTCCAGCATCTGCTGCTCAACACCGTCGACCGCAGCGGGGACCGGTGTGAACCGCGAGAAGGCCGCGAGCTTGTCGGCGAGATCAAGGATGTAGTTCGTTGAAATGAACGGGTCGCTTGAGCTGTCCGCACGCATGCCACCGGCGTCGCCAAGACGGTAGGAGTTATCCAGCTCATTCATTTCCTGCATCAGCACCTGCGTCCACTCCGTGTATACACCGTACTCCTCTGCGGTCGATCGGCCCTGCTCGAAAGCGAGCATAGCGCGTCGCGCGAAGGGGTCGCCGTATTCGTACAGCTGCTCGTCAAAGTTCTCCATCAGGCGATCGCACTGGTCATAGCTGCCACCCATGTCGAGACACTGATCGTAGTCAGGCGGCTCAGACTGCATCACATCCTGGAAGAAATCTGAGTACGACTGTCCGATGCGTACCATCGCTGCCACGGCCCACTCCGCGTCGCCCATCTCGTAGACCTGGCGGTAGATCTGCTCTGCTTCCTGTCGCAGCTCTGCCCGCTCCACCAGCTTGTCCACGAAGACCTCGAAACGGCCCGGCGGGTAGTCGAGTCCGCTCGCCCGCGCCTCAAGATACGAAGGCTCGGCGAGCATGAACGCCGCCTCAGCCGCCATCGGCAGCACAGCGGTTCTCTCTGCTTCGTCCGCGAAATTTGCCCCGGGCGCCACGGTCCAGCCCGCCGGCAGGCCGTCCTCGCCGAAGGCCATCGTACCGCGGCCGAACTGGTCGTACACATCGCCGAAGAGCCGGGTCGCGCCGCGCTGGTCGTCCTGCTCCTGCATCAACTGGGCGCGCGCATAGGTCGCTGCCAGTCGCCTCACCTGATCGCTGCCGCTCGTGGCGATGACCTGCTCATATCGCTGGTCGGCAGCCACAAGGTTACCGCGGTCGCGCTCAATGTTGGCGATCACGAAGCCAAGGTCGTTTGTCTCAGGTGCCGTGGGCTCGAGCGTCGCGTAGTGGTCATAGAGACGAATGGCGTCGTCCGGACGGCTCATCGCTTCGTAGAGACGAGCGGCGTTGTAGATAGCCGATGAACGGTTCTCGTACGCCTCGTACTGATCGACACGCTCAAAGTGCTCGGTCGCTGCTGCGTAGTTCGCCTGCGACTCGTGAATCAGGCCCAACGTGAACACCGCGTCCGGAACGAACTCATGCTCGCCGTAGTTCGTGAGGAACTCGTTGTAGAGCCCCACCGAGGTCGTAATCTCACGAGCCGCCTCATAGGTCGCTGCAGCGTTGAACAACGCAACCGGCGACCACTCCGAGTCCGGGAACTCGCGATACAACGCGACACGCTTCTCCGCCGCCGCGATGCGTGACGCTCTGGCGGCATCTTCATCGCCGTTGATTTCGTGCGCCTGCGCCTCTTCCATGAGGTCGTCCGACTGCTCGTTCATTGCGTACGCGATCGCACGCTGGAATCGGGCCGGGTCGCAGTTCGCGTTTCGGCGGTTCTGCGAGTCCTCACAGCTTACAAGGATGCGGCGGGCAACGTGCTCGATGCTCTCCCAGTTCTCGACGTGCCGATAGCAGACGAAGGCAGCGAGTGCCGCGTCGAACGCAAAGCGATGACCGGGATGATGCTCAATGATCGTTTCAAAGCGCTGGCCTGCTTCCTCAATCTGGTTTGCACGCAGATACAGTGCTGCCGCACGCCAACTGGCGGCGGGAATCAATTCGTCTTCCGGGTAGAGTTCGGCGAACCACCCGACGATATCCACGTAATCCTGCGAAGCCGTTCCGAGCTCGGCGCGCGAACCGGAGAGATCAAACTGGTCCGCCGGCGGAATCGGCGCATCAATGTCAGGCACCTCACGCACCATGAACGTATCGTAAACTTCGAGCGCACCGACAGCGGAGTCATGTGCATACTCCGCCTCCGGGTCCGGCTGCATCTCAACCACGGCCCGGTACTGGTCGCCGGCACCACGCAGGTACACTTCGCACTCGTCCTGCGTCAGGAAGTGGTCGTCGTCCGCACACCCGTCCCGACTGCCGCCATTTGCGAGCTTCTTGAAGAGAAGCTCCGCGTAAAAGAAGCGCTGGTCATACGCCTCTCGGCTGTCCGGAAAGCGCTGAAAGAACTGATCGTAGTCCGCAGCGACCTTTCCAAAGAGCTCCCGCTTGACCGAGGCCTCGCTCAGACGCTCCCCTTCCTGGTAATTTCGGTTGATGATGAAGAGCAGCGTGCTCTCGCTGAGAAGGCGCGCGTTGCTCAGAGCGCGCTGATCGTCACGATTGGCCTGCGCCCAACTCTGGACAGGGTCCAGTTCGTTGATGACGGCGCGTGCGCGGTCCTCGTAGCGATCCCAGACGCCAATCTTCGTCAGCGAATCGAGAATCTGCTCATCCCACTGTGGCAACAGCGCGTCGGTGGCGTAACGCCCGCGGAAGTAGTCGAGCACAGCGATGCGGTTCTCGTCCTGGCCCTCTTCGTCGTAGAGCGTGCTGAGGCGTCCCAGCTGACGGCGCATGGTCTCTTCGCCTTCGTTGGTCTCATAGTATTCACGGGCCAGCTGCCATCCGTTATCGATGGCTGCATAGGGACCCAACATGTCGTTGAGCGCCTGCGTTCTGAAATCCATTCGCTGGTCAGCCGCGCCATCGATGTTGCGAACCACCTGCTGCAGCTTGTTCAGCGCGTCCATGTGCTGGTCTTCGTTGATGTCGACCCAGGCGAGCATGTAGAGCGCGTAGTTGTAGAGGTCCGACTCGGGGTGCAGAATCACCTGATCGTAGTTCTGCCGAGCGGCGACCAGCAGGTCGTTGTCAAAGTAGTGATCGGCGATCAGCAGGTGCGCGTCCGGAATGAACTGCGAGCCCGGGTATGAGGACACGAGACGGGTCAGGTACTGGATACCGTCGGCCTCCTCATCATTCTCCATCAGGGACTCACCGAGACGAAAGGTGACTTCGTCAGTTCGGTCATAGTTCGGGTGATTGCGAATCACGTCCTTGTAGTTCTCGATCGCAGCTTCGTAGTCCGGCAGCGGCTCGAAACACTCGGCATCGCTGGCGCATGAGTACCAGTTTCCGATGCACTCGTTGAATTCGGTGCGAGCTACCAGGTAGTCCGCGTCTGCGAGCTCTCGCAGCGCCTCTGCCCTGCGGAAAAGCACCTCGGCTCGGCGCGGGTAGTCAGCCGGAAGCGTCGCCAGGAGCTCATCAAACTGCGCGATCTGTACGCGCTGCAGTTCCTGCTGCTGCTGGCGCAGCGCTTCGGCCTGTTCACGCGTCAGCCCGCTGGGGAGCAGTGCCGCGTCTCTGCCCGCAGGCGAGGTCGGAATCTCCTCCTCGATCTCGCCACCGCCCTCTTCGCTGCAGTCGCGGTAGGGCATGCCCTCGCCGTCGTACCCGGGCGTCTCGATGAATCGCTGCGCAAGGGCTGTTGAGGGCAGAAGAATGCCCGCAACGAGAATACTCAAAGCAAGGTTTCGCATCGTCACTTTCTCACTTGTCCGTCTCGAAGGTTCGCCGCTGCCGAAGAGCATCGCCGATAAGTTGCGTCACTCAGGCAGCGCCTCGAGATCGACGAGGCAGCGCCCTGCTTCGTCGCGGTTTCCGCGTACATTGCCGCGATAGTTATCGACTTCGTCCGCCCAGTACTCACCTTCGAAGGGCCAATACTGCCAGTCTTCTGCGAGGACGAAGACCGACGTGCCGGCGGTGTCCTCAGCGGTCTGCCCTTCCATCGTCGCTCGCGTAGCGTCGAGTCGAGCCGCCGTAATCTCAATTCCAACTTCCTGCGCCTTCACGCGCCAGTCTGTCAGCTCGGTGTCGAAATCGAGGAGCAGGCCCGAGATGGTGAGCCCGGCGTCGAGCCGCATGTTTCGCAGGTCAATCTCGATCGCCTGTAGCGCGGACTCACCAAAGGAGCCCATCGTCGCAGCGTTGGTCGTCAGGCGTGCCTTCTCCGACTCCAACTGCGCGATGTGCCCGACCTGGTTGTGGTACTCGACATCCGAGATAACGAATCGAATGGCCTCGACCGGCAGCGGCACCGCGTCTGCGGTCCCAAAGCGGTCGTAGTAGGTGTCCATCGCCTCCCAGTATGCGTCGGGAGACGTGGTGTTGGCGACAAACTCCTGAACCGGAGCCTGAAGCGTAGACACCTCAGTCGTGAACGCTTCCAGCGCAAGAACCGCCGAGTCCAGATCGCAGACCTCAAGGTACGTTGCTGCCTCAATGACGCGCAGCTCCGGGAAGAAGCGCGTGTCGTAGTAGGGGCTCGTCATCCCGTGAATCGCGCCCAGGGTTCGGTTGTGATCCTGCTTCAGGAAGTAGGTCCATGTCGACTCGAAACGTGCGTCCACGTGACGGTGCGACTCCACCGGCACACGTCGGTAGTTGAAGAGTGCGCCGTCAAAGTTGCCGATTTCATATGCAATTCGAGCAATCGCCAGGTACGACAGCTCCGCAACCTCCGGATCGCTGCCGTTCTCGTCCGTTGCCACAATCGCGTTTTGGAAGGACTGCACTGCGCGTCGGTTTTCCTGACGCTCCAGGTACATGACCGCGCTCAGGTAGTACGCCTGCCCTCTTTCGTCCGACACGTCGTTGACGCGCGACAGGTACTCAAGCGCCCGGTCGTGCTGGCCGTAGACGAAGAAGAAGCGGCCCATGAAGTAGTTGAATCGATCCTGCACTCGGTTGCTGAGCGAACCCACCGCGAAGCCGGTGAGATCCTCAAGCTGCGGACCCATGTAGCCCGTGTCGTTGGCGACATCGATAACAACATCCAGGGCTTCTTCGAAGTTCTCCCCGCTGGGACCTTCGAGCAGCACCTCAAGCGCCTCGTTTCGAATCGTGTGCCTGAATCCAAGCTTGTGCATCGACGAGACGAAGCCCCACAGCGCCCGCTTGTACTCATCACTCTCCCGAGCCACCTGACCCGCCTCCAGCACCTCATTGTATTGAGCGGCGGCGCGGCCATAGTTTTCGCGTCGGTATTCCCGATCGGCACCGGCGAGAGCCTGAGCCCCGGCGGCAGGTACGCCCTGGCGCTGACGCTCGGCTTCCATCCGCTGACGCATCAGCTCCTGTTCTCGCTCGATGCGCTCCTGCTCGATCCTGCGTCGTTCCTCTTCCAGCTGCCGCTGACGCTCCAGCTCCTGCTCCAGATTCGGCCCCCCTGTGGGCCCCACGGGTCCCGGTCCTGTCGGCTGCTGCCCACAACCCGGCACTCGGAGGCACAGCTCCTGAAGCACCGGCTCCGGCACTCCCGCGGTGCGCATCTCATCAATGTCCGCGGGTGTCATCGAGATGTCTGCCGACGAACGCACGACGTTCACCATCACGTCGGGCCCAACGCCCGCTGTCTGCAGGTTGTAGATGTCGTTCTTGTCGAGGCCCCAGGCACTCGCAGCTACCGAAAGGACCGCGACGACGACAACGGCACGAATCGCCGCGTAGCTTCGGCGCGGCCGAGTTTCGCCACTGCCGGTACGGGCTGAGCTTCTGCTGAATTTCATATGCGCTGCTCTCCAGTCAGAGTCGCGGAGTGAGTGCCTTCCGGCGCGGCCTCAAAGAAAGAGCCTCCCACCCAGTCCCATCTCGGATGCCCAGTTCACACCGCCGCCGACCTTTTCAAAGATCCCCTGGCGGTAGTCGATGCGAAGCGCCCAGTTCTGATGCAGCCACCAGGTCATACCCGTCGTAAGAATACCCTCCGGCTTGATCGTCTTTTCGTAGCCGACACCGGTGTCCTGAATCGACTGGACCTGGACGACGCCCATGCCGGCACCGAGGTACCAGTCAACATGCCCGATCTTGCGGCCGAGCATCGAGAATTTACCGTACAGCGGGGACCAGTACAGGGTGAAGTTCGCGCGCAGCAGCTGCTCGTCCAGGACATCCAGGGTGATGCCGTCCTGAGCCCCATCACAGCCGCCCTCCAGGCAGCGTTCGAGGTCGGTGTCCGTCTGAAACGTCTCACCGATGTAGTGTCCACCGATGTCGATCGAGATCTGCTCGGTGATGTGATATCCCACACGCAGGCCGATCGGGAAGTAGTTGTGGAAAGGGTCGTTCGGAATCGCGGAGACCATCAGCGAAAGCTGGGCCCGGCCACGCTTCTGAAAGAGACGTCGTTGGAGCACGCGCAGCTGCCGACGATCCGCCCAGAAAGCGTCCGTGTCAGCCGCTTCAGACGGGGCATCCTCTGCACCAGTCTCGCTTTGCGCAAACGCAAACGATGTCATCGAGGCTGTGCTGCTCGAAACCAGCGCAACCAGAAGAAACCAGCGAACTCCACCCATTTTCTGACCTCTCAACGCGTCAGTGAATTGACCGCTCTACCCAAAGAAGAAACCGTGACCTGAATCAGGGGCACGACGAACGCTTGAAGACCACCGCACGGTGGTCGAACGTAACCTGCGAAGCGCGGTCGTTGACCGCAGGGTCCATTCCCGGAACCAGCGTACGGGTACGACCGGCATAAGAAAGCGAGACCGACGCGGCGACTGTGTACGCGCCATCCGGCACATCGACCAGCGTGGGAATCGCCACGCCGACCTCGAAACGTCCGGGGACTCCGGTCGCCAGGGCCCGCATTACCGGCTGCAGGCCGCCGGGCGTGCCCTGCAGAGTCTCCAGATTGTACTGGTACGAACCACCGGTCTCACAAGCCAGCTGTGCGAAGAGGTCCGAGGGGCCGACCTCGTCAGGACATCCGTCCGTCGCGTCACCGCTCGCGTCCTCTGCAAGATCCGGACAGGCATCTACTGTGTCCGGAATCCCGTCCTGGTCGTTATCAGCGTCGACACAGCCGTCGTCGTCATTGAATCCGTCCCGGTCCTCTGCCTCGTTCGGGCATCCATCCTGGTCATTTCCGACGAAGTCGCCGTCCGTATCGCCGCCACAGGTCTGATTGCTCAGGTACGGGCACTCATCGGCGTCGTTCACCTGTCCGTCGTCATCAATATCTTCATCGCAGGCATCGCCACAGGCGCCGTCGCCTACCTGCCCGAATCCGCCACAGCTGGAGTCTGAATCCTCCTGGCTTGCGTTCGGCACCTCCCGGCAGTTGTCCGCGCGATCCGGCACTCCGTCGTTGTCGGAATCGGCGAGGGCGAACTGGTTATCCAGGTGCACGATGTGAATCTGCACGCCCTGCGCCCTCGCCTGATTGACAACCTGCTCAAAGGTCTCGCCGGCTGCCGCTACCGAGCCGTCGTCCGGTCCGTCAGTGAAGAAGAGGAGCTGTCGTTCTGCGGTGGGGTCCGCTTCGCTGAATCGGTCGATACCGGCGAGCAGCGCTCCCCAGTTGGCGCGGGCACCGTTCGAATTCACAGCGCCGCCGACGCCGCCAAGCACCTGAGTCAGGAGCGCCGAGTTGTCCTCAGCGTCCAGAAAGCAGGCACCCGCCTGCCGAGGGTCGATCTGCTCAAGGCCCGGCGCAAAGGACACCGATGATCGACCTTCGCCCGCGAAACTCGCGATGCAGATCTCATTGCCGGCACGATACCCGTCCGCTGCAATGCGGCTCACGACTTCCTGAGCGCCGGAAACACGCAGCCCGGTCGGATCCGTGCGCAGCTCGGCCCTGGCGATCCCCACTGCGGGGTTGAAACCCGCGATGCTTCCACCGTTCGCGATCATCACCATCAGAGCCAACTTCGTGGCATCGAGGTCATCCCGCTGAAAGCGCATGGTGTCGCCCTTGACGTTGATCGTAATGTCGCGCTGACACACAAGGTCATTGTTGACCGCGTTCGTGCTCAAGGGTGCGCAGGTAAAGCCGGTAGCGCAGTCGTTGTCGACCGCGCAGGGCTGGTCCGGCGCGGGAAAGAGCCTGGCCTGGCTGAACTCGACGCTGTCGGCAGTCATCGTCGTACCGATCTCGAGGACAGTGCCCTCGACGACCGAGCCGGGATCGATGATCGTGTTCGCCTGGCTCGTAAGCGGCAGCGTGAACACAACGTCGCTGTCGGTGCATGAGCACGCCGTCGGCACGTCGTTACGGAACCCCATCGTCTCAATCTCTGAGATGCTGCTCTTGTTGAAAGCGACTTCAACCGCGGGGTTGCATGCAGCAATCAGCGCGGCGAGCGCCACAACACCGGCCATAGGCCAAGCGGAACGGTACGGGAAATTCCCGTCAAAGCGTCGCATGATCCCCCTCAACTGAGAGTCCAAAACCTTCACGCAGTCAGATACTTACAACGACTGTGCAGGCGTGCCTGAAAAAGCGTCCGCGGGTCCTATCTAAATAGTTTCCCGTTTTCAACACGCGCGTCGGCAGCGGTGAAGCATCGTCCATGCTTCGCACGTGTTGAGGCCTCTTACGGCTCTCGAAGTGGTCAAGGACGGAATCGAACCGCCGACACGGGGATTTTCAGTCCCCTGCTCTACCGACTGAGCTACTTGACCGAATCTCTGCGTGCCGAGAACCGTCATGCGGCTCCCGTGCAGGTGCGCGGGCCTCTAGTTCGAGGCCCGATATGGTGTCAACCGATAAGCGAGTCTCCGGCTCCGACGACGGGCTGCGAGGCGAGAGTTCACCCCCTGAGCCGCGTCGCCAAATGAAGGCCGGCACGCCCTGCGGCTTCCTCCGACCTACTTGATGCCGAAGTCGGCGCGCGGCGTGAACTTCGCCGTGCTCGTCACGTCGACGCCGTCTGCCCGGGCGTGGACCTTAAGAAATGCGAGAGCGTCGACGTTCTTTCTGGCAACTTCGGCGCCCGCGAAATCCACAACAACGCGATTCACCCTGTGCTGCCGCCAGATTCCCGTCCGCGCGATCGCACCAAGCTCCCGCCCAGTGGCCGGTGCAAGCAGCCCGTTCACGTCGTGCGCGCTGTACGAAAGCTCGCCCGTCGCCTCGTCAAATTGAAATCGTTTCATCCGCGCCTCCAAGCCCGGCCCAAGCTACGCACTCCCAGTCTCAACGACAACGTCCACCTGTTCATTCCACGAGACCTGCCGGACCCCGCCCCCGGTATCCGGTGCAATGCTTGAATTCGTAGCCCGGCGCCCTATAGGTCAGCGCCGACCTGTCTGAAACGAGAGCACAGTGATTAAGGCCATTTTCGTATGCAGCGGAAACATCTGCCGCTCCCCCATGGCGGCCGCCCAGTTCAAGGCGGCATGCAAAGCCCGTGGAATCCCGGCCACCGTCATTTCGATGGGCACCCTCGGCCTCAACGCTCGCGCGGCGGCCACCGAGGCCGTCGAAGCGATGGAAGAAGTCGGTATCGACATCTCCGGGCACCGCTCACAGGGAATTTCGGCGGGTATTCTTGGAATCGCGACCCACATATTCGTGATGGAGCAGTCACACTTCGACATGATCAAGCGCGCGCAGCCCGCCGCCGCGCCTCGTACCCTCTTCCTGGGCAGCTACGAGAATCCGGATCTGCCCGAGGTCGAAGATCCCGTAAACCGGTCAATCGACGAGTTTCGCCGGTGCCGCGATCGTATGCAGACAGCGATCGAGAATTTCCTCGACCGCTATCAGATCATTCGCTGATTGCGCCGCAGGAGCCGATCACCAGATCTCCGGCTCCGCTTCTCGCACCTCGACCCACCCGTCGCGCTCGCGCACTTCGTACAGACGCAGGCTGTAGAGATCGTGCTGCGGGCACACGCCGTCGCTGAGGTTGAAGGCCCAGTTGTGCCGCCGACACCGTATCGTCCCGTCTTCGATGCTACCGCGGTTCAGCGGCGATCCCGCGTGAGGGCAGGAGTTCTTGAAGACGTGCACGACGCCGTGCTGACGAAGCGCAGCCAGCTGACGAACGCCCAGTCGCGCCACAACCATTCGCCCTTCACGCACGTCATCCGACGGCACCAGGCGTTGAAACTCAGGTTCGGCGTTCATCTGCGGGCACTCCTTTCGAAAATCGGACGTTGGCGGGCTTGGCAGGACGCCAAACAAAATGCAAAGAGTCCCGCGCCCATATCTGGAATCGGAGCGCGAAGGTGAAGAGCAACGAAGAACGTCTCGACGAGCTGCACAAACTGGCTGAACTCGGCGGCGGACAACGAAGGATCGACCGACAACACGAGGCCGGCAAGCTGACCGCAAGGGAGCGGATAGATCTGCTCCTCGACCCGGGCACCTTCGTGGAGCTCGACAAGCTCAAGACCCACCGCTGTCGCGATTTCGGGATGGAAGAGAGCACGATCCCCGGCGACGGCGTCGTGACCGGATACGGGAAAGTCGATGGGCGGACCATCTACGTGTTCGCCCAGGATTTCACCGTCTTCGGCGGCTCGCTCAGCGGCGCATTCGCTGAGAAGATCTGCAAGGTGATGGACCTGGCGATCAAAACCGGATGCCCGGTGATCGGCCTCAACGACTCCGGCGGTGCACGAATCCAGGAAGGCGTCGTCAGCCTCGCCGGCTACGCAGACATCTTCCTGCGCAACGTGATGGCGAGCGGCGTGGTTCCACAGTTCAGCGCGATCCTCGGCCCCTGCGCCGGCGGCGCCGTCTACTCCCCTGCGATCACTGACTTCATCTGCATGGTGCAGGACAGCAGCTACATGTTCATCACCGGGCCGGACGTCATCAAGACCGTCACCAGCGAAGAGGTCACGAAGGAAGATCTCGGCGGCGCCCGCGTTCACAACGAGACCAGTGGCGTAGCGCACTTCTCGTCGCCGACTGACGAAGCCTGCATCGCGCTCATCAGGCAGCTGATTGGATTCGTTCCGTCGAACAACTGCGACGATCCGCCCGTTGTACCGACATCAGATTCCATCGACCGAAGCGTCGACGAGCTTGAAGCGCTGGTTCCTGCCAACGCAAACAAGCCCTACGACATGAAGGACGTGATCAACCTGATCGTCGACGACGGCATCTTTGTCGAAGTGCAGGAGATGCGCGCGCGGAATATCGTTTGTGGCTTCGGGCGCTTTGGCGGCCTCTCCGCCGGCATCGTCGCAAACAACCCGGTGCATCTCGCCGGCTGTCTCGACATCGACGCGTCCACCAAAGCGGCGCGCTTCGTACGCTTCTGTGATGCGTTCAACATTCCGATCGTAACGCTCGTCGACGTGCCCGGCTTCCTCCCGGGTACGAGCCAGGAGTACGGTGGAATCATCCGCCACGGTGCCAAGCTGCTCTACGCCTACGCCGAGGCCACAGTGCCCAAGGTCACGGTGATCACGCGAAAGGCATACGGCGGCGCCTACGACGTCATGTCTTCCAAGCACCTCCGCGGTGATCTGAACTACGTCTTCCCAACCGGTGAGGTCGCTGTCATGGGCCCTGAAGGCGCGGTGAACATCATCTATCGCAAAGAGCTCGCAGCCGCCGCTGACCCGGATGCCCAGCGAGCAGAATACGTTGAGCACTACCGAAACCACTTCGCCAACCCCTTCAAGGTGGCCGAGCTCGGATACGTGGACGACGTGATTCATCCCAGTGAGACACGGCGGGTCATCTGCCATGGCCTGGACATGCTGCGCACGAAGCGAGACGAGAATCCGCCGCGAAAGCACGGCAACATCCCTCTCTGAGGGCATCCGACCGGGCCTGCGCCGGTGCCCCGGAATGGGCGGGCTCAGAAGCCGATGTCGCCGATCAGTACGACGGCTATCGCCCGACTCCGACCGGCACTGCTCAGCTGTCGGCTTCGAGGCGTGCGAGTATCGCCTCGGGGCTCCACGGCTCGCCCTGCCCGATGCCTTCGCAGGCGGAGCCTTCGGCTCTCCAGGTCACCGGCGACTCAAGAAGCTCGGGCCAGAAGGGATAGCTGCGGCATTGCGCCGGCTTGACCGCGTGGATTCGGCACCGGCCGCGTTCGTCGAGAAAGTAGCAGGCGTCGCCGGAAGGTCCGGGAACGTCGATCTCGAGAAACTCCCCCCGCTCGGTCCAGGCTTCACCCAGCAGCGCACGATAGTCCGCCCCCTCTCCGAGTTCATGTCGGGCCGCGGCGTTCGCTTCGTCGCGCGTCAGGCTGACAAAGCCCGGTCGGCGACAGCACTCGCCGCACTCTGTGCAGACAAAACGCGGCGGCGACTCAACGAACCATAGCCCGTCACGGCGGCTCATTCCCACTCGATGGTTGCCGGCGGCTTCGAGCTGACGTCGTAAACCACGCGGTTGATTCGCCGTACCGAGTTGATGATTCGGTCACTCACCGTACCGAGAAACTCGTGGGGCAGGTGGGCACGATCGGCGGTCATTCCATCCGTCGACGTGACGGCCCTGAGAGCACACAACCACTCGTAAGTGCGCGCGTCACCCATGACACCGACAGTCTTCACGGGAATCAACACGGCGAAGGCCTGCCAGACTTCATTGTAGAGGCCGAATTCATGCAGCGCTGAGATGTAGATGTGGTCCGCCTCCTGCAGAACTTCTACGCGTTCCCGCGTTACATCGCCGAGTATGCGCACACCGAGTCCCGGCCCGGGGAAGGGGTGACGCGCCACCATCTTCTCGGGCAGTCCCAGCTTGCGGCCGAGCTCCCGAACTTCGTCCTTGAAGAGCTCGCGCAGGGGCTCCAGCAGCTTGAAGTCCATGTCGTCGGGCAGGCCGCCGACATTGTGGTGGGACTTGATTGTCGCCGACGGACCGCGCACGCTCACGCTCTCGATCACGTCCGGGTAGAGCGTCCCCTGAGCAAGAAAGTGTGCGTCTTCAACGTCGTGAGACTCCTCTTCGAAGATGCGAATGAAGGTCTCGCCGATGATTTTTCGCTTGCGCTCCGGCTCCGTCTCACCGGCCAGCGCGTCCAGGAAACGGTCGCGCGCATCGATTACGCGCAGCTCGACATCGAAGTGGTCACGAAAGGCGCGTTCGACGTTGTCGCGCTCCCCCTTCCGAAGCAGACCGTTGTCGACGAAAATGCACACACACTGACGTCCTATGGCCTTCGCGAGGAGCGCGGCCACAACCGACGAATCCACGCCCCCACTGAGGCCACAGATCACGCGACTGTCGCCGACCTGTTTGCGAATCGCCTCGATGCTGCGGCCCACAAAGTCACCCATGTTCCAGCCGGGAGACAGCTCTGCGATCGCAAACACGAAGTTGCGCAGCATCTCTACGCCGCGTTCAGAGTGCACGACCTCGGGATGAAACTGCACACCATAGATGTGTTGTTCATGATTGCCGATCGCCGCGATGTGCCCGTTCTCGGAGTGGGCCAGCACCTCGAACCCTTTGGGGGCGGCGATCACAGCGTCACCGTGTGACATCCAAACCGTGCAATGTGCTCCGTGCTCGAAGCCTGCGAAGAGTGTGTCCGTATTTGTGATCTCGATCGCCGTCCGACCATACTCGCCGACGTGCCCTTCATCGACGCGGCCACCGAATGCGTCGCCGATCAGCTGCATGCCGTAGCAGATCCCGAGCAACGGAAGACCAAGTTCGAGCAGGCCGCCGTGCAGTGAGGGCGCTCCTTCAATGTGCACTGAACTGGGGCCACCGCTGAGGATGATCGCTCCGGCCGGCGCGCGTCGCGCGTCCACACACTCCGCAACACGCGGGTCGTTGCAGGGCCAGATCTCGCAATACACACCAAGCTCGCGAATTCGTCGCGCGATCAGCAGCGTGTACTGGCTGCCGTAATCGAGAATCAGGACTCCGCTCAGAAGATCTTCAGTCATCCGGCTCCACGTCAGCTCGAGCGCTTATAGTTTGGCGCCTCTTTGGTGATAAATACGTCGTGCACGTGGCTCTCCTGGAGGCCGGCGCCGGTAAGTCGGACGAAGCGCGCGTTTGCTCGCAGGTCGTCAATGCTGGGGGTTCCGCAGTACCCCATGCCCGCCTGCAGACCACCCACAAGCTGGTGAATATTGTCTGCGATGCTTCCGCGCACGGGCACCATCCCTTCGATGCCTTCGGGAACCAGCTTCTGCTCGTTCTTCACAGAATCCTGCCCATAGCGATCGCGGCTGCCGGCACTCATCGCACCGATCGAGCCCATCCCGCGGTACACTTTGTACGAGCGTCCCTGGTACAGCACCACGTCGCCGGGACTCTCCTCGGTGCCGGCCAGTAGCGAGCCGACCATCACAGCGTTCGCGCCGGCGGCGATCGCCTTCACGATGTCCCCGCTGAACTTGATACCGCCGTCGGCGATCAGGGGAATACCAAGCTCAGCCGCAGCTTCTGCGCAGTCCGCAATCGCCGTGATCTGCGGCACTCCGACGCCGGCGACGATTCGCGTCGTGCAAATCGAGCCCGGGCCGATACCGACTTTCACGCAATCCACACCGGCGTCCGCGAGCGCACGCACCGCGTCGCCGGTCGCGATGTTACCGGCGATGACGTCAACGCCCGAGTACTTCCGCTTGATGTCGGCAACCGCCTCCAGAACCCGCGCCGAGTGCCCGTGTGCGGTGTCGACAACCAGCACGTCGACCTCAGCGTCGACCAGCGCCGCGACGCGCTCGCCGCTGAGAGCGCCGACCCCGACCGCCGCTGCGACGCAGAGGCGCTCACGGGTGTCCTTGGTTGCCCGCGGATAGGTCTCACGCTTTTCGATATCCTTGACCGTGATCAGGCCTTCCAGCGCGCCCTCTTCGTCGACGAGCAGCAGCTTCTCGATTCGGTGCTGCTGCAGAAGCCGCTTGGCGTCGAGCATCGATATTCCGGCCCGAGCGGTCACAAGATCTGTGGTCATGACTTCGGACACCGGACGATTCAGGTCCTGCACGAAGCGAAGATCACGGTTCGTGAGGATGCCGACGGCACGGCGCCCCTGAACCACGGGCACGCCGCTGATGTTGTTGTCGTCCATCATGCGGACGACGCTCTCCAGCAGGTCTCCGGGAGCCGCCGTGATCGGGTCGACAATCATTCCGGATTCGCTCTTTTTCACCTTCCGCACCTGATCAGCCTGCTGCTCCGGTGTCAGGTTCTTGTGAATCACACCGATCCCGCCAAGTCGCGCCATCGCAATCGCTGTCGCGGCCTCCGTGACCGTGTCCATCGCGGCAGAAACGAGCGGAATGTTCAGGCGAAGGTTCGCCGTAAGCTGCGTGGACACGTCCGCGTCCGCCGGCAGAAAGTCGCTGTAGGCCGGAACCAACAGCACATCGTCAAAAGTCAGCGATTCTCGAATATTGATTCCTGCCATTATCGCACCCGTAGCTGACGCCCTGTCGCGTGCGCGCGGCGTATACCCCAGACCCGCGCCTGACAACCCGATCGATGTCGTCGAGCGTCGAGAATTTGCTGTTCTGCAACGGAAGGGGCACTCTTTATCGGTATATCCGCATTCTCACGTGGGCCCATCCGATGAAAGCGATCGCAACGGCAGCTACTCTCACGCTCCTCCTCGGAGCCTGCAGCGGAATTACCGGCAACATCGTCCCCGAACGCACGGTGAGCGATGCGGCACATCAAACCTGGTACGGTGTCTATCGTCGACCGACTCCGGAACCGGCTGCTGGTCGGGAGCAGATCGCCCTCGTAGACCCGGCCGGCGATGACCACGCCGGACACCGACACGACGACTCTGACGAGATGGAGGCGGCCCTCGCGCCTACCTATGAACGCCCTGTGTACGCCCCCGTAGTCGAGCTCGTCCCGCTCGCAGAGGCCGGCCCCGACCCCGCACCGCGGGCGGATGATTCGCTGGCCTACGTAAAGGCGGTCTATGCAGCCAACCGCGTCCGTATCAACGGCGACAGTATCCCCGCAGCGTGGCGCGAGGTGCAATCCGAAGGGACCATCTATCACGCTACGCGACCGGTCGTCGGGGACCTTGTCTTCTTCCACAACACCTACGACGCCAACGGCGACGGCCGCCCCAATGACTGGTTCACTCACGTGGCGGTCGTTGAGAGTGTGAGCGCCAACGCCACGGTCACTTTTCTTTCCTACCGCGGCGAAGGCGTGACTCGCGGGCACCTGAACCTCGAAAACCCGGGAGCCACGGAAATCGGTGGCGCCACCGCGAACACGACTCTACGCGCAGAACGAGCAGGTGACCCCGACTACGCGCAGTATCTCGCCGGCGAGCTCTTTGCTGGATTCGGAAGTCTTCTCGGCAACCGAAACGAAGTGATCGTAATCGACGAATGGTCGCCCTCGGGGCGGACGCGCGCCACGCGTTGATCTCGCTCCTGCCCCGCCGCGACCGGCATGGCAGCTCAAGCGATCGGGATCTCGGCGAAGCTCTCAAGCGAGGCCGCCTCCCGGCCGTCACTCCTCGGCAGCACGATCTCATCGACCTGTGTGATTCGCCATCCGGCTTCATCGCGACGCATCGCCCACCTCTCTGCGGTGTAGGTAGATCGCGAACGGTCGTCATGGCCGCAGGTGCGGATCACACGGGCGAGATCCGGCCCGTCCAGGCGAATCCGCCACAGGTCTCCGTCAGAGAGCCCGGGGATGCCGTCGCGGCGGCGGCGGCACGCCTCGCCGAACTCGTCTCGCGGGCCGAGCGCCTGTCGTAGAGCGCTGCCCTCACCCGACATCGCATACATGAAGTCGTAGTCGCTGCGGTCTCTGGCCCGAAACCACTCGCGCCAGAAATGGTACGCGATCATGTCCGGCTTGCAGACCTCGTCGAGGCTCGGAAATCGCGACGCGGGCTCGGCGGCCTGTGCACGGGCGACGGGCTTCTTCTTACGCTTAATCTTCATTTCGTGCTGACCCCCGGGCTGACGTAATCTCTGCAGACTTGATCAGCGGTACAAACCGCGACGGCTCTGCTTACGTTTTCCGCCCATCTGGACCTGCTGCGTCGGCGGCTTTTCGAGGTGGAACTGGTACCACATCTCGTTCCAGCCCTTCATCTTCATCTTCTTTCCGTTCTGCAGCGCGGTCAGGTTGTTCTTTGTTCGCTGATCGCTCTCAACGAACTCAACGGCTCTGTTCAGGATCGCAATGGCGCGGTCACGTTCGCCCAGCTTGAGTTCGCACCAGGCGTAGATGTTCCAGAGGAGTGACTCCTTCTTGGACGCCTTCACTGCCGCCTCAAAGGTCTGGCGCATCGCGTCGTATTCCTTCTTCTTGTACTGCGACACGCCCAGCATGGCCCGTGCGACCCAGTTTCTCCTGAACGATTTTTCGAGATACGGGCGCGCCTCACCAAATCGTTTGTCGAGGTAGTACAACATCCCGATCTGACCATCGACGTTGGAGCCGATCCAGGGCTGCCACGCACGCCATTTGTCCATCTCGCGCAGGACGGTCACCGCGTCGTCAATGCGTGGCTTCTGCTGCTTCATGCCCAGCCCCTGGCGCTGTGGCGTGAGGATCGCCTGCACTTTCTCGCTCACACGCTGCATGTCCTTGAAGACAATGCGACTGCGCCAGAACAGGAACGCGAAAGCGACCATGATTCCCGGGATGATACCGAAGCCGATCTTCGGGGAACCACCGCCGCCGAAAATGTACCCGAAGCCCAGAGAGACCAGGGCAAAGACGACGACGGTCAGGAGCGGGTTCAACATGGCTTACTCCGCTCCACGGGTCTGCTCGAATCCGAAAAGGGCCGGCAGTTCGATGTCACCCAACGCCTGGCGAAGGTGACTCTGCTCCCGCCGAGTGAGCTTCATCAGCTCGGTGCCTGACTTCATACGCGCCGCCCAGAGTAGTTGACCGCCGGTTCGCAGCAGGCCGGGCGCCGTGCGCGGCGAGTTCAGAACACTGCCGGCGAGCAGGATCCGGTCGTAGCCACCGTCGCGGGTTGCGTTGGACTCGAGCTGTGGAACCGTCGATGACACAATCACGCGATCCCGATAGCCGGCGGCTTCAAGGGACGCAGAAGCAGCCGCCGCGAGAGTGCCGTTTGCCTCTACCATCATCACGTCCGTACCAAGCTCCGCCAGGAGCGCCGCGAGATAGCCACTCGCCTCGCCCGACACGAGGATCCGCTGCCCCGGCTGCAGATCTGCGGCTGCAAGCAGAGTCAGGTACGCCCCCGGGCGTGCGAGCACGCGACCGAAGCCCAGCGGGATCGTCTCGTCCAGGTACGCGCCCATGCGTCGCTCTTCGGGGACGAAGAGGTGCCGGGCTACCCGCTCAAAGGTCTCTGCGAGCGCAGTTCCCTCACCCGCAATCGACGATCCGTCGAGCGGCAGGTCCAGCTCCGCCGTGCGAAATCCGGCCACCAGCCTCTGCGCGCCTGCTGACATCAGGAATCCAGGAGACCCGGCGCCGGAAACGCCGTGATGAACTCTCTGACTTCACTGCGGACAGCTGCGGCGACGGCCGCGTCATCGGGAGCCGCAATTACGCGGTCAATCCACGCAGCGAGGCGGCCCATGTGCTCGGCGCCCACGCCTCGGGATGCGATGGCAGCCGTGCCGATGCGGATGCCGCTGGGATCCCAGGGCTTGCGGGGGTCGAAGGGGATGGAGTTCGCGTTGCAGACGATGCCGGCGGCGTTCAGGGCGGCCGCGGCTTTGCGCCCACCGACGCCGCGAGCTGTCACGTCGACCACAATCATGTGGTTGTCGGTACCACCGGTGATGAGGCGGAATCCACGCTCGCTGAGCTGCTCGCCGAGTGCCCGTGCGCTGTCGACTACAGCTTGTGCCCACACCTTGAACTCGGGCTGTAGTGCCTCTTTTGCGGCGATGGCGATGCCTGCCGTCGTATTGTTGTGAGGACCACCCTGCAGGCCGGGGAACACCGCTTTATCGATCGCTGCGGCGTGCTCAGCGCGGCACATGATCATGCCGCCGCGAGGTCCGCGGAAGGTCTTGTGCGTGGTCGACGTGACGACGTCGCACACCGGAATCGGCGACGGGTGCAGCCCTGCGGCGACGAGCCCTGAGATGTGTGCGATGTCCGCAACGAGGAGCGCGCCGACTTCGTCTGCCACCTCTCGAAAACGGTCCCACTCGACGACACGAGGGTATGCGGAGATGCCCGCGATGATCATCTTCGGGCGCACTTCGCGGGCGATGCGAGCCATCTCGTCGTAGTCGATCAGCTCCGTCTCACGGTCGACCGGGTACTGGTGGGCATCATAGTAGGTGCCCGAGAAGTTCACTCCCCAACCATGGGTAAGGTGTCCGCCGTGGGGCAGCCCGAGGCCCATCACCGGGTCTCCGGCCTTCACCAGGGCGAAGTAGACTGCCATATTCGCCGGCGAGCCCGAGTACGGCTGAACGTTCACGTGCTCGGCGCCGAAGATCTGCTTTACGCGCTCGATGGCGAGCCGCTCGATCTCGTCGATGTTCTCCTGGCCTTCATAGTAGCGTTTGCCACCGTAACCTTCGGAGTACTTGTTCGCGAGCGCAGAGCCGACCGCATCCTGGACGGCCTTTGACGCGTAGTTCTCGCTGGCGATGAGACGAATCGTCTCGGCCTGGCGCCGATTTTCGGCAAGAATCAGGGCGGCTATTTCGGGGTCCTGCGACTGGATTGCGTCAAGCATCGACATCTCTGGAATCACGGGGGCCAGTAAAGCGCGCGCTGCCTATCAGAGGGTCCGCAGAGCGACAACCGCGCAGCCTGGAGAAATGCTCCAATTTTGAGCCGCGTAATCCGGGCTGGCCAGGGGCCTCGATTTCATCTACATCCCGCGCCCGTTCTGAGCCTCAAGATGAGCCGACAAGCGCGATGCAGTCGCCCACGGAAACCGGCCTGAAACTCCGACTGCTTGTGCTCGCGGTCACCAACCTGTGCGCCCTGTTCGTGGTCGTGACGATCGCACGCGCCGGCAGCGAATCGTCGCGCTGGCAGGACATCGACCGCCGCATCGGAGGACTCCTCGACCCTCACGGCCTGCTCCTCGTGCATCCGGGCATTGATCGCCTCTACGCCGACACTCTCAACCACGAGGCCGTGATTCCGGCTGACCGATGGCGCGCCGACTTCAAGCGCTTCAATCAGGTGGCCGGCCTGTCTGCGCGGGTGCCCTTCCCCTCGCATCTCAAACGCACCATCTCGCGACACTTCGGCGAGCCCGAAGAGCATGTACTGATGCCCGGCGTACAGCTCATCGTCTGGAACCTGGAGCGCCCTATCGATGAGCGACGGGACCTGATGCCGCTGATACCCTCCGCACGGGCATACATTGATCGCAATGACGCGCGCATCGATTGTCCCCCGGATGACGGCCGTCTCGTCTGCCCCGACGCCGATTGGACCTGGGTCGGGCCGACGCAGATGACCATCGCGAACGAGCCCCTCTCATGCGTCTGGTCTCATCCAGTAGACGGCACCCTCACCATCGAGTTCAATCAGCTCGGCGACTGGGACGGCGTGGACGGCTGGTGGGCCCTGAGTGACTACGCGGCCGACCACGCGGACCGTCAGGCGGCGACTCTAACCCTCGTCGCAGGCGAAGAAGAGCGCGCGTTTCGTCTGGTTCGCACCCGCGGCCGCCGCGCCCTGTCGATGGAATTTCCGGAGGACTTCGACGGGCAGCTGAAGCTGGAATTGGAAAGCGCCGCGCCGGGTGCACGTCACCTCTGCTGGTCCCTGCATCTGGTACGTTTCGCCGAACCCGAAATGGAGGCCGGCGGCGAAGAGCTCGACGACGACGGCAATCATGACCGGGCAGCGGCGCCTCCCGGAGACCACGACGACGGAGACCACCACGACGGAGACCACGACGGGGACCACGACGACGAGGAGCACAACGACGAGGAGCACGGTTCGGAAAGGGACGCCGAGTCGCCGGCGAACACCGATCGCGGCACCATGCGGCACCCCGGAGCCGCGCCGGCCCGCCACGGTCGCCGGGACGCGAGTCGACGCCTGCTTGATGCGGGATCCCGGCGAAACCGCGAGGTGTCCGAATGATGTTCGGCCGGTCCGGGGGCAACTCCGCGTATCGCAGCCCCGGGGAGCGCACCGGACATGGCCCTGTCGTCGCCCTGATCGCGCTGGCGGTCGCGTTCACATGGCTCACCAGCTCGCCCTATCACAACGACCTGAACAACCCGAACGAGAACGTCCGTGTGTACACCGCGCGGGCCCTCGTCGAACACGGCACCTTTGCCATCGACGAGGTGTGCGACGAATGGGGCTACGTAAACGACAAGGCCACCTACGATGGCCGCCTCTATGCGGGGAAGGCGCCGGGCAGCGCGTACCTCGCCGTGCCTGCCTACGCGGCGTGGCGCCTGGTCTCGAATGCCCTCGACCGCGAGCCGTCCAAACGCGAGTGGGTCCAGGTATGCCGACTGGGTTCGTCTACGATTCCGACGCTGTTGCTGCTCGGATTCTTCGCAGCATGGGCCCTGCGACGCTGCGATGACCCCGGCTCCGGCGCCATGGTGGTCGTCGCCCTCTCCCTGGGAAGCCTGGTCTTCTCGTACGGCCTGATCATGACCAGCCACAGCACCACCGCGATGGCGCTTGTTACCGCGCTGATCCTGCTCGAACAGCATCTGCGCGAGCCCGAACGAAGCTCGCCGTTGCTACTTGCCGGCTTTGCGCTCGGCTGGGCAGTCGCGCTGGAATATCCGGCTGCGCTCGGCGCCGGTCTGATCGGCCTCTACGGGCTGTATCGCACGCCACGACGGGTACAGCTGGTATCCTGGATCACCGTAGGGGCGGCGTTGCCGATCGGGCTGGTCCTGATCTTTCACGCAACGTGCTTTGGAGGTATTCTCGAGACACCCTATGGGCACCTTGAGAATCCGGGCTTCATCGAACACCACGCCGAGGGATTCTACGGGCTCAAGCGCATCAAATGGCACGCGGTCGTCGGTTCCTTCGTATCGCCCGCCAACGGGCTGCTTTGGTACGCGCCGTGGACCGCCGTGGCGATCGCAGCGATTCCCGCCGGGCTCGCTCGCAAAGAGCTTCGGCTGCAGGCGGTGCTTACTCTGTCCGTCCTGCTCGCATACACCGCCTTTATCTCGCTGGTGACGAACTGGCGCGGTGGCTGGTCCGCCGGGGCCCGATACATCGTCCCGGTCGTGCCCGTGCTCGCCTGGTACCTGCTCCTGGTCATGCAGGCGCAGGCGAAGTCCCCGGACTTCGCCATGCTCAAGGGTGTCGTCGCCACAACAACCCTGGTCGGAGTCTTCGTCTGCACGGTCAGCGCCACCCACTTTCCGCATTATCCGACGGAGCTCGCAAACCCGGTCTACGAGATCGGCACCTTCTTCGCCTTTCGCGGCTACCGTACGTGGGGACTGACCAACGGCCTGGACATGGGCGGCGCTGCGTCGATCATCCTTGCGCTGAGCGCGGCCGGCGTCGCGTGGCTTGGCGCTGCGACGATGGCCGGACGGCCGCGACACCCGGCAGAGCGTCTTCTGGCGGCGACGCTCTGCGCCCTGCTGGCAGCCGGAGCGATACTCCTGCAATCGCGGGTGCGCAGCCCCAACGCAGAGGTGGTGGATCAATCACGTAACTTCATCGCGCATATCTGGGAGCCCAGGCCGACAGAGGAAGCCATCGACGTCTACCGGCTGCGGCTCCCAGAGGACATCGTGAACGGGAGCGCGCCGCGTGCTCGCGTCATCAAGTACGCAGATGCCGCTGCCCTCGAAGGCTTTACGGAGACCGCGCTGGACCTGTATCTGCGCGCTGCCACCCTGCGTTAGCGCCCCTCAGCTCAGCCGCACTCTTTGACGAGATACCGGGCTTCGCCGAGTCGCAGGAGCGTTCGGATGCACCGACCGCATGTGATGGTTGGGAGCCGTAGCGGCCGGCGAAAAGAGGCCGTCGCGTACGGAGCGCTGCGTGCCGGCCGTCGCGGGTTGACTGTCGCGCAGACAGGGCGTCGACCGGAGGCCATTGCACTGCGGCGCCGACCGGTGAAGGTCGGCACCAGCACCTACTCCGCGGCCGGCTCGGGCTCCGCCGCCTGATCGACGATCAGGTTGTCGGCCACAACTTCGGCGAGGTCGAAGGCGCGAATCTCTGACTCGCGCGCCTTGAGGCCGTCGCCGAGCATGGTCATGCAGAAGGGACAGTTGACGACGACGGCTTCTGCGCCGGTCTCAATCGCCATGTCGGTACGGTGCACGTTCACGCGCTTGCCCTGGTCCTCTTCCATCCACATCTGGCCGCCACCGGCGCCGCAGCAGAGCGCTTTGCGACGGTTCCATGCCATCTCTTTCAGCTCGATGCCGGGAACCTGCGCGAGGGTTTCGCGCGGGTTGTTGTAGTCGCTGTTCCAGCGGCCGATGTAGCAGCTGTCGTGGTAGGTGTAGCGTCGCCGGCCGCTGTCCTTCAGGCTGAGCCGTCCCTGACGCAGGAGGTCGTTGAGCACCTTCGTGTGGTGCAGGACCTCGTAGTTGCCACCCAACTGCGGGTACTCTTTGCCGATGGTGTGGAAGCAGTGCGGGCAGGTGGTGATGATCTTGTTCACCCCGTATCCGTTCAGCGTCTCCACGTTTTCGGTCGCCTGTGCATAGTACACGTACTCGTTGCCCAACCTACGCGCGGCGTCGCCGGTGCATTTCTCTTCGGGCCCGAGGATAGCGTAGTCGACACCTGCTGCAGACAGGATGCGGGCCATGGCTCGTGTAACCTGCTTCTGGCGGTCGTCAAATGAACCGGCGCAGCCTACCCAGAACAGGTACTCCGGGACGCGGTCGAGCTCGCCGAGAATCGGAATATCGAGGCCCTCGGCCCAGTCGGCTCGCTTCGAGTTCGAGACGCCCCAGGGGTTCGAGTTGTTCTCAATGTTCTTAAAGGTACGCCCCAGCTCTGCGGGCACATCACCTTCTGTAAGTACAAGATAGCGACGAAGGTCGACGATGGTGTCGACGTGCTCAATGAACACGGGACAGTTCTGAACGCAGGCGCCGCAGGTGGTGCAAGCGAACAGCTCTTCTTTCGAGATGATGCCACCGGCCAGCAGCGGGTAGTTGTCCTCTTCGCCCTTACGATAGACGGCCTCGCCCTTCTCTTTGACGTGCTGCTTCAGCTTCTGAATCACGATCATCGGATTCAGCTCTTTGCCGGTGTTGAAGGCCGGACAGTAGTGCTCGCACCGTGCGCATTCGGTGCAGGCGTAGGCATCGAGCAGCTGCTTCCAGCTCAGGTCTTCCATGCGCGCCGCGCCGAAGGACTCTGCGTCTTCATCTTCCATGTCGAGCGCGTACAGCGAGCCTTTGGGCTCAAGCTTGCGGAAGAACACGTTGGACGTAGCGCCAACGAGGTGGATGTGCTTGCCGCCGGTCGAGATCCAGTATGCGAAGAAGGCGACAATGCTGAGATGCATCAGGTAGAAGACGATAAACCCGATGTGCACGATCGCGTTGTCGTGCGCCGAGTGCGGACCGCCGAAGACCTGCGAGACCGCCATTGAGATGGGCGTCCATTCCGGGTCCCAACCCAGCTCCCATGCGTGCTCCCAAGCGATCTCGCAGCCGTGCGCCAGGTACTTGGTCAGGATCAGACCGACCTCGAGCCCGAGAATGACCGCACCGTCGCGGGTCTGCGTCGTATGGTCGGGCCGGATGATGAAGCGTCGAATGATCGCTGCAATGACCGCGATGAAGACGAGCGCAGTGAACACGTCCTGTACGAACAGGATCCCGTTGTAGGCGTTGACGCCGATGATTTCGCCCAGCCTGAAGTCCGGCGCGAATCCGCGGATGATGAACTCGACGGTCTCGACCTGGAGGACAACGAATCCCCAGAAGATGAAGAAATGGAGGAAGCCGCCGAACTCTCGGATCGTGCGTGCCTGTCCGAACACATACTTCACGAAGCCGGCGGCGCGGGGCCCCAGGTCGTCGAGATCGGCTCGGCCATCGTTCCGTCCGGCTACGACGTAGCGCAGCTTCCAGAAGATCTCGTACCCGGCATAGCCGAATCCCACGGTGACGATGAGCGCAACTGCGATTGGGACGATAATTTCCATACCTTGCCTGCTCCGGTTCGGCGCACCCTATAACCGCCGCCCCTGGCCGCATCAATCATAACTCTGCGCCTGATCGCATTGGCGGCTTTCCCCGACCGCAAATGCCGCCGATATTGCGACATACCGATCCACTCATGCTATGCAGGTGCCGATGGAAGCGGGACCTTCATGAGCGAGACGACCGAGTCGTACGGACCGGTGATCGGCATCGATCTCGGCACCAGCAATTCGCTGGTCGCGGCGGTTGTTGACGGCGAGCCGGTGCTGATCCGCGACGCGGACGGTAGGGTGGTTGTACCCTCGGTGCTCGCAGTGCTTCCGGGCGAAGAACACCCGATCGTCGGGACCAGGGCGCGAAACCTCCACGTGATCGACCCGGGGCGCACCATCTCGTCGGTAAAGCGCCTGATAGGCAGGCGTGCCGACGACACCGCGGTCGCCCGCATCGCCGAAGAGGTCGGTTTCGAAGTCATCGCAGCCGACGATGACTGGCCGCAGATTGCGATCGGCGACGCCACCTTCGAAGTCGTCGAGGTTCTGGCGATCATCCTCGGGCGCCTTCGCACCATCGCCGAGGAGTTTCTCGGGGAGCGCATCAACCGCGCTGTGATCACAGTGCCTGCCAGCTTCAATCAGGCCCAGCGCCGAGCCACACGCATGGCCGGCACGCTCGCCGGCCTCGACGTGATGCGTCTGCTCAACGAGCCGACCGCCGCCGCCCTCGCCTACGGGGTGACCACAGATTCACACGAAACCGTCGCCGTGTATGACCTTGGCGGTGGCACCTTCGACCTCACCCTGCTTGAGCTGCGCGCGCAGGTGTTCGAAGTGCGTGCGACCGACGGCGACAGCTTTCTTGGCGGCGACGATATTGATCGCCTCGTCGCCCGAGAGCTGGCAGACCGCATCCAAACCCGCTTCGGCGTCGAGGTTCCTCCCATCGGAATGCAGCGACTCAAGACCGTCGCCGAACGCATGAAGATGGACCTCAGCGAAGTTACGGAAACGGAAGGCCAGGTTCCCGCACACTGGCTCGGTATCATCGACCGCGACGAGATCTTCACCGTCGAGCTTGAGCGCGACACCCTTGAAGAGATGTGTCACGAGCTCATCGACAGGACCTTTGAGTGTTGCACCCGCGCCCTCGCCGCCGCGTCACTGCGCCCGGAGTCGGTCGACAGTGTGGTTCTTGTCGGCGGCTCTACCCGGATGCCCCTGATTCGCGAACGCGTAGCCCACTTCTTCGGCCGTGAGCCCGAGCAGGCCATCAACCCTGAGACGGTGGTCTGCATCGGCGCCGCGCTACACGCCGACACACTCGACAGCGTCCGCCGCCCCCGCTTCGAAGGCGCTCGACCATCCACGCTGATCGATGTCTGCCAGCACACGCTCAGCATCGGAACCGTCGGCGGGTTCGTTGAGCCTGTAGTGCCGGCCAACACACCGCTGCCCGTGCGGCGCACCCGGCACTTCTCAACGACACGCGACAACCAGGACACGGTGCGCCTGAAGATTTTCGAGGGCGGCTCCAAGCTCGCCGCCCAGAATCACGAGCTGGGCGAGCTCATCCTGAATGACATTCGCCCGATGCAACGCGGCGCTGTAACGATCGCCACCACGTTCGAGGTCACGACGGATGGCGTTCTGCAGATCACGGCGGTCGATGTCGGTACGGGCCAGGCACAGAGCTCGCGACTCGTCGTCAACAACAACTCCTGAAGGGAGAGCGACGGGGCGCAGGTCCGGGAGTGACGCCGCCGCACATCGCAGTCAGCGGAGCGCTCCCGCCACGCACTTGCCGGGAGCACATGTAACGCAATAACGCGCCGGCTGTGAGCCGAGTTTGGGAGGAAGAACTGAGCACCACCGAAAAGAAGAAGAGCGACCTCATTCCGCGCGTAATCACGGCGGCGATTGGCGCGCCCATCCTGATCTGCATCGCTCTCTTCGGGCCGAACTGGAGCCTGTGGGTCGTACTGACCGTGGCAGCGGCCATTTCGGCCTGGGAAATGCTCAGCATGCTCCTTGCCCAGAGGATGCGACTCGACGCGATCCTTACGATAGGAGCCGTCATCGGCACCCTGGCGACCATGTATTGGTCCCACGATCCGGCGCACACCGTCATCGCGCTCTTCGCCACCCTGCTGCTTATCCCCATCGCGGTCCTGGCCTTTCTGCCCGACATTCAGGAAGCCGCGAAGCGACTGACCGGATGTATGACGGCATGGTTCTACGTGGCGGGCTGCTTCGCAGCATACCTGCTCCTCGTCGGCGATGCGCCACGCGATGAGACCGGCGCGCACCAGGCGGGCTGGTTTCTCTTCCCCATGTTCGTGGTCTGGGCCGGCGACACCGGCGCGTACTTCACCGGACGCGCCTTTGGGCGGCACAAGCTCGCCCCCGTCGTCTCTCCGAAGAAGACCTGGGAAGGCGCAGCGGGCGGCCTGGTCTCATCGGTGCTCGGCGGGCTCCTCTGCCGCGCGATCTTCTTCACCGAGATGCCAATACTGGATGTTGTCGTGTTTTCGGCGCCCGCGGCGGTGCTCGGTCAGATCGGCGACCTCTGCGAATCGATGATCAAGCGCTCCACCGGCGTGAAGGACTCCGGCACCATTCTCTACGGCCACGGGGGAATTCTGGACCGCATCGACGGCCTTCTCTTTGCAGTGCCATGGTTCTTTGTGGCTCGCTCCTTCATCCTCAGCTAGAGCCGCCGCTACATGCGCGTACTCTTCTACTTTCTGCTCCTCATCGGGCCGCTCATCTTCTTCCATGAGCTGGGCCATCTGCTCATGGCAAAGCGCTTCGGCGTGAAGTGCCCCGAGTTTGCGATCGGCGTGGGCCCCAAAGTCGCTTCCTTCGTCCGCGGCGGCACCGAGTACACGATCCGGATGCTGCCCCTCGGCGGCTACGTGCGAATGCTCGGCATGAGCCCCGAAGAAGTCGGCGGCGCCAACGACATCGGCCACACACTCGCGGACAGGAAGATCTGGCAGCGCGCGCTCATTTTCCTCGCCGGACCGGCGATGAACCTCATCCTTCCCATCCCGGTTTTCATGCTCTTCCACTTCGGCGTGGTCGAGAAAATCCCCGCGACGGTGGGTTTCGTTGAAGCGGAGTCTCCAGCAGCCGCCGCGGGATTGCAGGCCGGCGACCGGATCGTAGCCGTCGAGGGGAAGCGCGTTCGCTACTTCGACCAGCTCCAACGACACATCGGACGGCGCCCGGGCGAAGAAATCGAAGTCAGCATCGAACGCGCCGGTGAGAGACTGACTCTGCATGCGACCCCGGAGCCGGTGCAGGTTCGCGACAGCGTCTTTCCGCTGCGGGTCGTCACGCGCGGAATCCTCGGTTTTCAGAACACCGGCTATGCGGCGGTCATTCACGTCGATGGTGGTTCCGTGGCGTCGCGGGCCGGGTTGCGGACCTTCGACCGCATCGTCTCCGCAGACGGCGAGGCCGTTGGCGACCTGCCCGAGCTCATACGGCAACTTGAAGAGTCCGCTACAGAAACTGATCTCGTGGTCCTCAGGCGCAGCGCCCATCGCGGCGCGGCATCAGAATACGGCATTCTTGAAGCTGTGGCGGTCACCCTGCCCGCGATCTCCGACGCGACAGGCGCCGGACTCCGCAGCGCGCAGCAGACCATCCTGACCGTGCAGGCGCATAGCCCTGCGGCGGAAGCAGGGCTACGGGCCGGAGATCGCGTGACGCGCTTTGATGGCCGCCGTTACACCGACCTGCGCAACCTCATTCGTCGCCTTCAGGTGATGGAACCACGAGATCACAAGGTCTTCTTCGTGCGCGACGGCACCGAAATGAGCGCCGTGTTGCGGCCGGTTCGGCAAGAGGTCGTCGCGGAATTCGGAACCAGGCGGGATGCCACCTTTGTCGGTCTGGCCGCATACGGACGATACGTGCCTCCGGACACCGTGAAAGTCGGGCTTGGCGAACGAATCGTCAGCGCGATCACCAAGGGCGTCAGCGACACCCTGCAGTTGATCGCGGGCCTGATCATGGGAGTCTTCTACCTCTTCGCAGGCAAAGTCGACTCATCGAGCCTTGGCGGACCCATGATGATCGCAGACGCCGCCTCCCAGGCCGCGCGAGCCGGCTGGCAACAGTTTGTCGGCATGATGGCTCTGATCAGCGTCAACCTCGGGATTCTGAACCTCCTGCCAATCCCAGGCCTGGACGGCGGCCAGCTCGCTGTGTTGACCTTCGAAGGGGTCAAGCGGGAACCGCTGTCGATGCGGGCGCGGCAGTTGATACACTTTGTCGGTATCGCGATGATCGTCCTGCTGATGGTGTTCGTGTTCAAGAACGATATCGAGCGCTACTGGGCCGGCATCGCAAACTGGCTCAACTCGTAGCTCCGGTCAGACCTTGATTCGACTTGCTATCGACACCTCCACGCTGACCCTCGCAATCGCGTTGAGCGTAGACGATGTAGTCGTCGCGACGCGCAGCACATGGCGCAAGCGCGGGCACTCCACAATTCTCGCCGAGGGCGTCGCCTCGATGCTCGAACGGCAGGCGCTCACAATCCGTGACGTTGAAGAGCTCATCATCGGCAGCGGCCCGGGCAGTTTTACAGGTCTCCGGGTCGGCCTCGCGTTTGCCAAGGGCGTAGCATTCGCCACCGGTGCGAAGCTGCGCCCGGTGCCATCGTTCCTGGGGCGCGCCAGCCTGCTGCCGGCCGGCGACCGGGTGGCGTGCGCGATCGACGCACGACGCTCCGAGGTCTATGCTGCGGTGCTGCACTGCGGCGAAGATGCGCGCTTCATCGTCGAATCGAACACGTGGGCGCCTGATGCCTTTGCCGCGACGCTCGACGGGCAGGAGCCGGGCGCCCTGCTCTGCGGCAATGGATTCGCGGTCTACGCTGATGTCATGGCCACTGCAAAGAAGCGACATCGCGCCCTGCCCGATACCTGGGACGCGCCGGACGCCGCCGGCCTCCTTGTGGCGGCACGGCGTACGGATTTTCCGGCGATGAGCGTCGACGAAGTCGAGCCGATGTACATTCGCCCGAGTGAGGCCGAGATTGGCGCGATGAAGCGCGAGGCTTCGGACGCCTGATACCGATTGCAGACACGCTGCTTCTGCTGCCAGGCTATTGCGTGTCGATGCGTACGTTCGCGCGAATCACCATCGGGATGCCTTCGATCGGATACTCTCCATAGCCGTCCGCCGGCACGAGTACGAACCGCAGCACCAGCCGCTCTTCATCGTTGAGCCTCTCGCGCAGGTCATCGGTGTAGGTCACGTCCAGCGACGCTACGGTCTCGCCCGTCTTGAAGTCTGTGCCTCGCGCGAGCTCGAACTCGCCTTCGTCGTCGATGACCATGACTGTCAGCGTATCAATAAAGGTGAGGTCGTCGCTGCCATCGATGTCGGTGATGATAATCGTAACACTGCGGAGCTCGATGAATTCCGCGTCAGACGGGTCACTGTCGAAACGAAACCGCTTCTGTTCTGTGACGGTGTCTGCAAGGCCGCGTACGTCGAAGACTCGCAGCTCGGATGAGATCACCTCATTGATCTCCGTTGGAACTACGCACGCAGACAGCGCCAGCGCCAGCGCCAGGAAGGTTCCCGCGATCAGAAGCGCTCTGCGGTGATACATTTCTCTTTCCTGAGCCGAGGGGACCGACGCACTTCGTGTTGGTGCTATCGCCTACTATCGTGGCGTCGCCCATCCCGTGCAAGCGCCCTACCGCAGAATTGTGAGGTCGCCCCAGCCCCAGATTCTTACTTCAACGCTCACCGGGCCGTCGGGAAACTGCGCGGGATTCGGCGTGAACTTCCACTCGACGCGAAGGGAGTCGCTGCCTTCCGGTACCAGCTCTGACAGTTCACCGGTCAGCTCAGAGGCGGCGGCAGTCGCTCGCGTGCCTTCGCTCAAATCCCCGAGACCGTCGAAGGCGACGATGGTCTGCGTCAGCTGCGGCGCGGTCAGCGTGATTCGGGAGAAGGCCTCAAGACCGACGTCTGATGGCGAAACCACACGAATTTCGACGCGAGACAGTTCAACCCCGGGCGCCGCGGAGAGGTTCCGCTCAAGGGTAAGCGTTCCGTCAGCGCCTACAGAGGACGTCACTTCGATCGTTTCACCGGTCCAGACGTTCGCGCCGTCGTCATCGCAGCCGGCAGTGGAGAAGAGTAGAAAGAGCGCTGTCAGAACAGTCGCGATTCGCACGGTGGCCTCGGGAACTCAGGGGACGCGCAGGCTACGTTCGGCGACCATGTTGTGCAAGACAATGGCACGCACTCTGCGGCCGTATACGGCGGATACGCCGGGCGACGACTCAAGGGCTACGCGTGCTCTCCGGATGGCATCGGCGACTGCGCCGGCTGCGCCTGCTCTGCGGAGGCATCGACGGCGTCGACGGCGTCGGGAGGATCAACCAGAACAGCGTTTGCTTCTGTGAGGGCCTCCGTGATCGCGTCCACCGCTCCACTGTTGAAGCCATCGTCGCCCGAGACCA